>CANSFH010000010.1 GCA_947646115.1 uncultured Mycoplasma sp. | reverse complement strand
AGCGACCGGTTCATACCCGGTAGGTCGGGGGTTCGATCCCCTCCGTCGCTACCAATTAGAAAATTAAAGAGAATGTAACAAAAACATTCTTTTTTTATTTATTCTTTAAATTGTGTCATTACTCAATACTTTTAGAATATATATTACTATTTTTTTCCATAGTACCATTATAAAAATTAGGAACTTCTCCCTCAATCATCATTGAAGCAATCACTGCATCATACTTTAAATCAACACTTTCAGTTTTAAATGGCGCGATTATATCACACGAAAAATCAATATATATAAACACTTCTACTAAAGCATTATTAAGACCATAATTAGTAACTTTAGTTTGTAAATTAGTTAATACAGTTCCAATAAAATTAATTCTAACAGGCACTTTAGGACCTAAATTATAAAAATATACACTATCCAATGTACTACCAATAGGAACATTTAAAATCATTCCATTAACTTCATGACTAAATTCTTTATCCAAATAAGCAATACTTATATCTCCATCTTCTATATTTTTAAAAGAATTAGTCAGAATATTAGAAACATTATCAAGAATTTTATATGCTTTATCTAAATCAAAATCAACATATAATATTTCATCTTTATTATTTTTATTTATAATTAAAAGATCTTTTAACGTATCTTTATTTAAAATATTATTATTAATTTTATCTGTAATCAATAAATTGATAACTCGCTTAAGTTCCAAAGAACTAATATTAATTAAATTATCACCTATATTTTTATTAAATCTAATTAATAAAAAAAATGTAAACAAACTAATTAAAATAAATGTAAGAAAAGTTATCTTACTTAATATTTTAAAATTATAATTATGTTTACACTTGCTTCTAAATATATTCATACTAGAATATATGCATTAAAATAGTTGCATATTTAAAAATTTATTTAAAAATATTATTAAACCTGCAATTAAAACTAAACTAACTAATACTATTATAACATAAATAAGAGCTCTACTTGATTTAACTTCTTTCTTTAAGTCATTAAAATCATCAAAATCACTTTGTGTAAAAGCTAAAGTATTTGATAAATCTGTTTTTGTCTCTTCTTTAATTAATGGTTTAATTTTATCTGCTTCTTCCAAAGACATAATTGGTGAAGTTTCTCCAATACTTTCTTCTTCATGCAATCCTCCAATTATAACTGTATCATCATTACCTTTTAAATCAGTTAAAATATCAAGTGGATTAAGTTCCTCTTCCGAAGAACTTTTAGCATCTAATTCCCGCATAGTAATTGTATTAATTAAATCTAATAATTCAGCATTATCCTTTTTTTCATTTTTTTCTTCATTGACAATTTCTTTTTCTGCATCAAGTTCCAAATTGCTTAAAATATCATATTGAGTATCACGTAGTTTTTTTACTCTTTCTTTATCATAATCAACCTCTTTTTCACTGCGAGCTTGCTCTAAAATTGCATTTATATCATATTCTCTAGTTTCATCCAAACTAACACTAGGTAATTCTTCCTCTTCTTCTAAAACTATACTCTTTCTTTGAGGTCCTTTATTATATTTTGTATCCAGTATTTTTTTTATTTGTTCAACATCGATATTTTTAGCATTTCCTATAATTGTTTCATTATTATCTAATTTATAATCATCCACTTCTAAATTGCTAATATTTTCATAGAGACTTTCATTTTTTTGTTGTCTCAAAGGAACATTTAAAGTTTCTTCATCATAATATTTTTCCATCCGTGTTTTCATCAATTCACGCACCTTTAGCATAATAATATCATATTTTTTTTAACTTTAAAAGTCTTTATATTTCCTTTTTACGAATATTCTGCTATAATTAAAATGTTAGGAGAAAATATTATGAAAAAAATTAAAGTAAATGAAGATGCTTGCATTGGATGTGGCGCTTGTGTTGCTATTGATTCTGAACACTTTGCATTCAATGATGAAGGTCTATCAAGTGTTATATCTAATAACAACCTAGAAAGTGAAGATTTAATAAATTCTATTGATTCATGTCCAACAAGTGCTATTAGTATTACTGAAGAAGATTGCGATTGCGAAGAATGTAATTGTAATGATGAATGTAACTGTGATGATGAATGTAACTGTGATGAAAATTGCGAATGTACTGCAGATTCAAATTGTGGTTGCAATTGCTGCGAAAAAGAGGAAAACTAATTCCTCTTTTCTTATGCTTAAATTAATTAACTACATATGGGTCTGTCATTGTTCCTGTTCCTGTTAATGTAACATCTGAACGTAAATTTATTACTGGTCTAACATCATATTCAGATGTTACCCCACAAGAAACAGACATGTTCGAATTAATAGTCAACATCCATATAACTCTATCTGTTGTAAATCGATTAGGTGTCATAGTCCAAAAGTTTCTTCCTGTATATAAATAAAAATTGGTACTACTCATCTTTACTGAAGCTCCTGCCATTGATGCTTCATCTGCACTAATTAAACCTATTGGATAAAATAGACTTTTATTTCCAGCAGAAGCTTCTTTTCCGGTATATAGATCTTCTGTAGAACATTTTAAACTTGGATTAACTTCTTCATTAACTAATCTAAAAAATCCTCCATAATATGTAATATATGACCCTATACCTCCTACACCATTGCTACTTGAATCATTTGTACTAGGAGTCCTATCACCACAAAATCCTGAATTGGCGTCTATTCTATCTTCATAGCTTTTTAAATTATTGATATACCAGGTATTTAAATTACCTAATATTACTGAATCCGTTCCTGTTCCATGGACTTCTCCACTTGCATATTTGAATCCTACATACATATTATCATTACCCCAGGAATTAAATTTGCTCATTCCTATACTAGCATCAATTCCTGTAGAATTAGCCTTTAAACCTTGATAAATTAGTCTAATTGATCCATCGCCATTTATTCTTATAATTCGCCAATATTTGTTTGCAAATCTTACATAATTATTTTCTACAGCTCCTCTATAGTAGTATGAAGTTCCATAATCATCTTCTGCTTTAAACACTCCTTCGTTAGAAGTCGCAGCGGCTTTAAAATTTGGTACTTCTTCTTTTATTGTTGCTTTTGCTAATATTGTTTTACAAGCTCCTTTACATACTTCATCAAAATACAAATAACAACTTGTTCCATTTTTAGTTAAATTATCTGCATAAAATCTTTTATTTGCCATATCCCAGCTTGGTTTAGCATCATTACTACATACACTTTTTTCGGTATTTAATACATATCCACTTTGTGGTATATCATTTGTGTCTTGATATGTTCCATCTTCTTGTTCTACTTTGACGGCTAATATGTTGATATCTGGTTTAGCATTACTTTCTTCTACTGTTACTGTTCCTTGGAAAGTACCTCCCATATCTATATTTTGGTCTTCATCTAAATTTGGATATTCTAATATTATATAGTAATATACACTCATTCCATCACTTGTTGCAGTGATAAATTCTTCACTTACTAATATCTCTTTTGTTTCTTCTTCACTTTTATTTATTGTTCCACTTGATATTATATTTCCTAATTTATCTTCATTAGTTATTGTACATTCTTCATTTAGGATTTGAGCGCCATTCTCTATTTTACTTTTCTTTTCACAAGTAGTATTTACTTCTATTTCATTACTTGTTTTATACACTGTATATTTTAATGGCGTATTTAAACTATTTGTTCCTTTCCATATTAAGTTATATGGTATTAGTTCATTATTACCTGTTGCTATTACTTTGATACTTGAAATATTTTTATGTCCTGGTAAGATATCTAAATCATTAAATTCTAAATTACCTTCTATTTTTAGTTCTGCGCCATTTATATTAGCTGTTATTCCTTCAACCGTTGAACCATACCCTCCAAACATACTAGAACCTATAAAGTATGCTAGTGATACTCCTATTCCTACTAAAAGAATACTTACTAATATTATTATTTTTTTCTTTTCCATCTTTTCACTCCCATTTTTTATTTGATAGTATAACAAAGTAAATATTAGCAATATTATAAATCTATCATTTATAATGACATTATAGTCTATTATGACACGTATGTCAATAATTGAACTGACATTTGTGTCATACTATTTTGTTAGATTTAATGACATAATTGTCATAGGTGATTATATGTTTAAAGAATACCGTTTAAAAAAAGGATTAACATTAGAACAACTTGCTGAATTATGTGAGATATCTTGGCGTAATCTTTTTCGCATTGAAAATGGTAACTACCGCTATGCAAAATTTGAAACAATAGCAAAACTATTTACTATTTTAGAATTTTCTAAAGAAGATATTTTAAAAGTAATAACAGAAATAAGCAAATAAAACAAAAAAGGCATTTGAATAATCAAATTACCTTTTTTATTTTAAACTATATAACTTTTTAACTTCTTTAATACTTAACTCTCTATACTGTCCACTTTTAAGTTCTTTAACATCTAGAAAAGCTATTTTTGTTCTCGTAAGTCTTATAACTGGATGTTTTAAACTTTCAAATATCTTCTTTACAATATGATTTCTACCCTCAATAATTGTTATTTCTATTAATGATGTATTTTTTTCAAAATTCTTTTCTTTAATTTTAAAATTTGCAATTTGAACTTTCTTACCTTCAATATTAATTCCTCTTTTTAATGAATTAACATTCTCTTTATCAAGTATACCTTCAACTTTAGCAATATAAGTTTTAGGTATTTTATTTTTGGGATGCATCAGCAAATTGGCCAAATCTCCATCATTTGTCAAAATTAACAATCCTGTAGTATCATAATCCAATCTTCCAACTGGATAAATTCTTTTATCAGTATTAATATAATCTATAACAGTAGGTCTATGAGCTTCATCACTAACACTCGTAATAACCCCTCTAGGTTTATTTAAAATATAATAAACTTTAGCAATATCTCTATTGATAATAGCTCCATCTACTTCAACAATATCATTACCATCTACTTTAGTACCAAGTTCTTTTATAACCATACCATTTACTCGAACTTTTCCTTTTAGTATTAATTCTTCTGCTTTTCTTCTAGATGTTATACCTGAATTAGCTATAACTTTTTGTAATCTTTCCATTATAATACTCCAAACAACATATATCCTAAAAATATAAATAAAAGAATCAAAACAATTATACCATTTATTCTATCCATTTTATTAGATTTACCAGGAACACCTAAAGCCATAGTAGCAAGATATCCCCCTACTAATCCACCTATATGAGCATAAGCATCAATTCCGGGAAACATAAAACTAATAAGCAAGTTAAATAAAATAATTGGAATAATCTGGGTCTTCAAAACTGTTCCTAAATATAATCTATAATGATATCCAAAGTAAAGTAAAGAACCAAGAAGTCCAAATATTGCTCCACTAGCTCCCGCTGAAATAGATTCATGCATTACAACTGATAATAAAGAACCAGTAATCCCACTTATTAAAAATACCACTAAATATTTAATCTTTCCTAAAAATCCTTCTAACTGTCTGCCAATAATAAATAAAGAATACATATTAACTATTAAATGGGCTATCCCAATATGTAAAAACACTGAAGTTAAAAGTCGCCATATTTGACCATGTTGTACTAATACTCTTAAATTAGCTCCAAAAAATAATAACGTTCCCGTATTCTCACTACCATCACCAAATATATACATTAACATAAACATTAAAATACAAATGCCCATTAAAATTGGTGTAATAATAATATTTTTTCTTTCAAAAATTTTTGTAAACGCTTCATTATCTTTAATTGTTTTAGCATTAATATCATTAGTTACATTAACAATTAATTCTATCCCTTCTTTATCTTTAATTAACTTATTTTTTAAATTAGGAAATACTTCTAAAATATTTTTATCATTTGCTATTTCTTCTACATCATTAATTTTAATAGAAGATATATTTTTATTTTCTTTGTTAAAATCAACATTATCCCCTACATTTAATAAAATATTTAATGTATTAACACTTAAAGATAAAGTCTTCTTTTTTATTTGATCCATTACTTTTTTGGTTTTAAACATATCAAATTTATACTGTTCATCATTATGTATATAATTAGAATTTATTCTAATAATTCGATAAGGACCATCTAAATTTTCTAACCAAATTTCATCTTTAACCCCTTTAACTACAATAGGTGTATAATTTTCTACTGTTACAAAATAATGTACTAAAGACATAACTATTTCATCATTTTTATTAATTACATTAAAGTTCACGTTCTCACCTCAAGTACTTTTATTTTATAACAAATCATATAATTAGTAAAGGTGATAATATGAGTATTCTCTTTTATTTAACATTTATTTATTTAATTTTTTTAGTATCCTATTATTTTATCTATTTAAAAAATATAACCTATGATTACCTATTTACTATTATATTAAACTTTATATTTTTAATCGTAATCCCCTTATATTATTTATACTATGAAGCCTATATTTATAGTTTAATATTTAGCTTTGCTCTTTTCATAAGTGCTTTTATTTTAAATCTTCAAATAAAAAAGATATTTTATACTAACAAAATACCTTTTATCATTTATTTTCTTGCCGTTGTATTAATTGTTGGTAACATTTTAAATGTCATTCTTTTATCTAACTTCTAATTCATTTAAAATATTTTGAAAATATTCTGGAAGATCACAAGTAAAATTCATTTCTTTATTTGTTACTGGGTGAACAAAACTCATTTTATACGAATGTAAAAACTGACCAAATGAATCAGATCCTTTTTTATTATAAACTGGATCATTATGAATTGGATAGCCAATATAAGCCATATGAACCCTTATTTGATGTGTTCTCCCTGTTTCTAATACACAACTAACTAAAGTATTATTTTCATATCTTTTTAATACTTTCATATGTGTTACTGCATGCTTACTATTTAAATCTGTCACTGCCATTTTTTCACGATTTAATTTATCTCGACCAATTGGTGCATCTATAGTAGCACTGCTATTTTTAAAAACACCATCTAAAAGGGCTATATATTCTCTTTTAATTTTTTTATTTTTAAAATCTTCAGCTAATATCTCATGAACTTTATTAGTTTTAGCAATCATTAAAAGACCACTTGTATCCTTATCAATACGGTGTACTATACCAGGTCTCTCTTCCCCGCCTATACTACTTAAATTTTTTGTATAATACATAAGACCATTAACTAATGTACTATTATAATTTCCACTTCCTGGATGTACTACTAAACCACTAGGCTTATTAACAATCATTAAATATTCATCTTCATAAACTAGATCAATATCCATTTTAACAGGTAAAATATCCGTATCTACTTTATATTCTTCTTCATTAACAATAATACTATCACTAGATTCTATTTTATAACTAGCCTTAACTGCTTTATTATTTACTAAAACTAAACCATTACTAATTAATTTTTGAATAAACTCTCGTGAATAATCTAATTCTTCACTTAAATATTTATCTATTCTAATTCCTGTTTTATCTACTTCTAGTATCTCTTTCAATTTTATCTTCTCCTTTAATTATTGCTACAATAAGTAAAATAACTCCTATTACTATTGCTATATCCGCAATATTAAATATAGGATAATTATAACCAAACAATTTAAAATCTAAAAAATCCCTGACATGTCCTAAAAATATTCTATCCGCAAGATTAGATAATATTCCCCCAATAGTTAATGAAAAAGCTATATTATTTCGCAGATTATTTTTAAAACTAAACATAAATTTAATTAATATTATAACAGCAATAATAGAAAATAGTATAAAAAAATGACTATGATTATCAAAAATACTCCAAGCTCCCCCTGTATTATGGACAACTGTAATATAAAAAAAGTCTCTTATAATTTGTATACTTTCGTTAAACTTAAAAAAAACTTCTATTAAACTCTTACTAACTTGATCAATAATTAAAATAAGTATTGCAATGATATAAGTCTTTTTATTCAAAATAATCACCTTTATAAGTATAACATATTTTTACAAATCTACCAATATTACATCTTCACCTATTTTTGAAATTTGCTTAAATGTAACATTAACCTCTGATTCATTTTTAAATAATCTTCTAAAAAAACGTTTAGGCATTACTGTAAAATAACTTATTTCTCCATTACTACTCATTTCTGCATCTACTATTATTCCTAAATGTTTGCCATCATTAATATTAATAACCATTTTAGATTGTAAATCACTTAATCGCATATAATTCACCTTTAATAAAAATATACTTTAAAAATTAAAAAAAATAACAAAATTTTTAAATATCGTGACATATGCTCAAGCAACAAAAAAAAGTAAACATAACTTATATTAGAAAGGAGGTAAAAAGAAAAATGGAAAATGAATTTATCGAAAATGAACTTAACGGAAGTTTACTAAATGACAGAGAACGCTGTCTTTGTAAAATGATAAATAAATGCTGTTGCCATCCTGGATGCACAGGTCCTACTGGGCCTACTGGACCTACTGGACCATGCGGATGTCCTGGACCTCAAGGACCTACTGGACCTACTGGAGCACAAGGTACAACTGGTCCTACTGGACCTCAAGGTGTAACTGGACCTACTGGACCTCAAGGTGTTACTGGTCCTACCGGGCCTCAAGGCGCTACTGGTCCTACCGGACCTCAAGGAATAACTGGTGCTACTGGTCCTACTGGTCCTCAAGGAATTCAAGGTGTTCAAGGTATCGCTGGTGCTACTGGGCCTCAAGGTGCTACTGGACCTACCGGGCCTCAAGGTTTAAGTGTAATTGGACCTACTGGACCTCAAGGTGCTACTGGTCCTACTGGACCTCAAGGCGTAACTGGGCCTACTGGTCCTCAAGGTTTACAAGGTGTTCAAGGTATTGCTGGAGCAACTGGACCTGTTGGACCTATCGGACCTACTGGGCCTCAAGGTGCTACTGGTCCTACTGGACCTCAAGGTGTAGCTGGACCTACTGGGCCTCAAGGTATAACTGGACCTACTGGTCCTCAAGGAGAAACTGGACCATCATTTAATGAAGCTGCAATGGTACATGACGAAACTGAACTTCAAGTTCCAAGTAATAGCGTAATTCGTTTCAACGATGTAAACCTAAGTAATGGTATTACATATAATCCAGCTACAGGTGAATTTACAGTTCCTAGTGATGGTGAATATTTAGTAAATTGGTGGGTTAATGTTAGAAACAATAATACTATAACTAGAACTTGTGCTGCTATTGGAATAGAATTACATAGATTCTGGCCATCTGACACTTTAATCGCCCACTCTTCAGTACACAATCGCTTATTCTATAACGAAACTGGTTCTATCGTCGGAAATGCTATATTTGATGCTACTGCTGGTTCAACTTATCGCTTTACAAATTCTTCTAGTGTAGATATTATGTTAGTACCAAATGATTTATATTCAGCATCTATATCTATCGCCAGAATTAATTAACACAATCCTAAAAATTCACATCTTAAATGGTGTGAATTTTTTTATTTTATCATTCGTTTCAAACTCATTATGGCATTTTTTTCAATTCTTGAAACTTGAGCTTGACTTATATTTAGAGACTCTGCTATTTCCATTTGCGTTTTACCAATAATATATCTATTAACTAAAACTTCTCTTTCTCTTTCTTTAATTTTGTTAAGTCCTCTTCGAAGTGAAATAAGAGAATCTTTATCACTATTTAAATCTTTAGTATCGGCTATTTGATCTTGCAAATAGATTGTATCTCCTCCATCATTATATATAGGTTCAAAAATGCTCATTGGTTCTTTTAAAGCATCTATCGCATTAGCAATTTTAAATTCTTCTACCCCTAACTCTTTTGCTATGACATCACTACTAGGTTCAATTCCATATTGATTAAAAAAGCTCTCTTTAAAACTAATTATTTGATAAGCTAAATCTTTAACACTTCTACTTACCCTAATACTCGTATTATCCCTAATATATCTTTTAATTTCTCCAAGTATTAAAGGTACAGCATAAGTAGATAATTTCAAATTATAAGATAAATCAAAGTTATCTATCGCTTTAATTAAGCCAATTACCCCAACTTGAAATAAATCATCCATATTATAATTTCCTTTATTAAAACTTCTTAAAATACTTAAAACTAACTTTAAATTACCATTAATAAGTTCTTCTTTAGCACTTTTATCTCCCGCTCTATATCTTTCAAATAATTTAGTTGTTTCACTACTTGTTAAAACTTTAAGTTCATTAGTATTAATACCCGTTATATCTACTTTATATCTTGCCATATAAAAATCCTTTCTACTATATTCAGAGTAAAAAGGATCTTTTTTATTCAACTATTCCTATTATTAAAATTTTAATTCTCTCATATCAAACATTGATTTATTATACTTTCTATAAACTTCATCGGCTGTACATGAAATACAATCTGACATTTTAAAACCTAATTTTTTAATTAATTTTTCTAAATCTATTTTAGACTTAAACTCTATCTCAATGTATGTTGGTATTCCTGGCCATGTATCTATATCAATCTGATACCCATCTAACAAATAAGATAGCCTTTCTTTTTCTTGATAACTTTTATAACAATATCCTAAAGCTTCAAGTAATTTATTAGCTTCCGAAAAACTCGCAACTTCTAATTCTGTCTCTAATAAATTTTGATTTTCGCCATTATCATTTGCTAAAATATGTTTAACAGCAATAGTAGTTTGATTACCCGTTTGCCTAACTCGTATCCATTTATTATCATTATTTTTAAAATCTTGCATAAATTTATCTAATTTCTTATTTTTTAGTATAGAAATTAAATTATCAGCTTCACTAATCAAAGAAAAAGAGGAAAACCCACTAATATCTTTTAATTTATTTTTATCTTCTTTAGTTAAAAAATTATCAATCTCAAAAAATAATAATTTAAGTTTATTTCTAGCTGTCTCACTCTTTATACTATTTTTACTTTCTAATCCATCTAAAGCATCTCTATATCTACTATAAATAGTAAATAAATCATAAGTATATAAAATTTGTTTATTTCTACACTTAAAACTTGCCCCCAAATTATTTAACTTTTTAATAAATAAATCTTTATTAATATTTAAAATTTTTATTTCTTTTTCTATTTGTTGCATTTTTATCATTCCTAACTATAACTGTAATGGATTAAAATCAATTTCTAAAAAAACATCTTTATTCATACTAAAGATTTCATCTAAATCTTTTAGTGTCTTTTTTATATTTTCATCAAAACGATATTTAATTGTTATATTAAAGCGATAAACATTTTTAAGTCTAAAATTAACCGCCGTAGATGGACCTAAAATAATACTTGTTTTATCAAGATTTCTTTTTAAATAATCTACTACTTTATTAGCATTAACACTAGCTTTATCATAATCTTTACTACAAACTTTAACATTAACTAAATAATAATAAGGCGGATATTTAAGTTTTTTGCGAATCTCCATTTCTGATTTATAAAAACTAGCATAATCATTATTACTAACACATTTAATTGTCGTATTATCAGAATTAAACGTTTGTATAATTACTTTACCTTCTTTTTCAGCCCGCCCAGCTCTACCTGATGCTTGATTAAGCATACTAAAAGTTCTTTCACTACTTCTAAAATCAGGAATATTAAGAGTTGTATCAGCATTTATAATTCCAACTAATGTACAGTCTGGAAAATCAAGACCTTTACTAATCATTTGTGTTCCAATTAAAACATTATATTCTTTATTTCTAAAAGCCTCAATTATTTTTTCATGCATTCCTTTATTTGCTGTAGTATCAGCATCCATTCGAATAATTGTCGCTTCACTATATTTTTCTTTAATTAAATTTTCTAACTTTTCAGTTCCCATTCCCATATAATTTAAGCCATTTTCCTGACACTCTGGACACTTATCATCTTTAATTTTCGTGTATCCACAATAATGACATCTAAGGCTATTAGAACTTTTATGATAAGTTAAAGATATTTCACAATAAGGACATTTATAAGTATAACCACAATTACTACAAGTAATAATGGTAGAAAATCCTCTTCTATTTAATAAAAGAATTACTTGTTCATTTCTCCTTAAAGTGTCTTTAATATTTTTATCTAATAATTCACTTATAACAAAATTTCTTTTCTTAAGCTCCTCGGCCATATCTACAATCATACATTCTGGTAACTTGCGATTATTAACTCTTGTTTTTAACTCAAGTAAAGTATAAACCCCTTTTAATGATCTCGCCATATCTTCTAGCATTGGTGTTGCGCTTCCTAAAACTAAAGGCGCCTTATGATAATCGCTTCTTTTTTTAGCTATATCTATCGCATTATATCTAGGATTAGTATCTTGCTTATAAGTTTCACTGTGTTCTTCATCTATTATAATAATTCCAATGTTTTCAAGGGGAGCAAAAACAGCACTTCTTGTTCCAATAACAATATGAACATCTTTATTTAATATTTTCAAATACTCATCATATTTTTCTGTTTTAGATAATCCACTATGAAGTATCGCAACATCATTACCAAAATAATTATAAAATATATTAACAATTTGTCCTGTTAAACTTATTTCTGGTACTAGCAATAATGCTGTTTTACCATTTTTAACAACATCTTTTATTAGATTAATATATATTAAAGTTTTGCCACTTCCTGTTACTCCATGTAATAAAAAAATTTCATTAGTATTAAAAGATTTAGTTATTGTTTTATACACCTTATTTTGTTCTTCTGTTAAAGTTTTATTTTCATTATTTTTAGCATTTGCTTCTATGCGATATTTTTTCTTTTTTTCTATTTTAATAAAACCCAATTTTTCTAACTCTCTTACAGAAGCACTATCAAATTCTTTTTTATTTACTACCGCTTCATCAAGTAATCTTTCTAATATCACTACTTTCTTCCCTCTATGAGTAGCAATAAATTCTAATACTTCTTTAGCACTTTTATTTAAAGATATAAACTGTTCATATAAATTATAATCATTGTTTTGATTTTTTATTTTTAAAGCACTTGGAAGCATTGTTTGATAAGCCGTAATTAAATTACATAAAGTTAGTTCTTTTAAATAACTACCTAACTCTAATAACTCTTTATTTAATATTAAAAATTCATCTTCTAATCTTGCAATTTCTTTTAGTTCATAAGATCCATTATATTCATTACAAATATTAAGAACAATCCCATGAACTAATCTTGTATTAAATGGTACTAATACTTTCATTCCCACTTTAATTTTATTTTTTAAAGCATCAGGTATTATATATGTAAATGCTTTATCTAATGTTTTAACTGGATATTCAATAATACAATAAGCATACATAAAAATACCTCCTTTTAAATATTATAACAAACTTTTTTTAATTTCGTTAATCTTATTTTAGAAAATTTTACTTTGTTAACAAAAATATAAAAAAAGAACCTAAAGTTCTCTAAAATAAACCATCTAATCCTGTATTATTTTTAATTGTTCCCCCTTGAGTTTCATAACAATCATTAATTATAAAAAATGTTTTTTTATCAATCTCTAAAATAATTTCTTTAAACATATAATAATCTTTAGTAGGCACAACACACATTAATAAATCTTTTTTATTTTTAGAATATCCCCCTTCTGCTTTAAGTATTGTAACACCTAAATGCATTTCATTAATAATGATATCACTAACTTCTTGAATTTTACTAGTCTCAATAATAAATAATTTACTTTTTGAAATCCCTATTAACATTTTATCAATAATTAAGCTTGAAACATAAATTATTATTATGGCATATACTACTTTATTAACTCCTAAAATTATTCCTGCAAATAATATTACTACCAAATTACTAATTAAATTAGCTCTTCCCTCTGACATATGTAAATACTTACACATAATCTTAATAATTATATCAGAACCACCGGTATTATACCCCATTTTATAAACTAACGCACTTGCAAAACCATATAATATACTTGTAAAAGCAATTGTAGTAATAAAATCTTCAAACACAAAGTACTTTACTAAAATATTACTAAGAGGTGCCGTTAAACTTACCATTAAAGGATATAAAACTGTTCCAATAATTGTAGGTTTTGTTTTCTTATAACCAAAAACTTTAAAACTGACTAATAATAGAATAAAACTACTAGCATAAATAAATAATTGATTAT
Organism: uncultured Mycoplasma sp.; assembly: GCA_947646115.1. Taxonomy (GTDB): domain Bacteria; phylum Bacillota_I; class Bacilli_A; order RF39; family UBA660; genus Caccenecus. The sequence goes on along the minus strand of CANSFH010000010.1, from coordinate 22,971 downwards.
TCCATCCCCATAATTTATTAAATACTATAGCAAGACCACTCATACCACCTATTACTAATTCATTTTTCATTAAAAATAAGTTATAATTAAGTCCTAATAAAAACACCCCTATTATCATTAAAACTAATCGTGATATTTTATTCTTATTCATTACATTTTTTAATATTTTATTTATATCCATAAATATCCTACTTTCTAGTTAAATAATATAAGCTTTTTTTTAAATTGTCAACATAAATCAATCTATTTACCATATACTTTAAAGAGGTGAATAATAAATGAACGGAAATTTCTTTAGTAGTCCTACATTTCCAAGCAATAATAATTCAGGTGTAATTGATAGTCCTCCAGGAAATATAAACTATTCGGAATCTTTACCTATGGAACAAAGTTACATCGAAAATATTTTAAGATTAAATAAAGGAAAAAAAGTTACCGCTTACTTTTCCTATCCTGACTCTTCCGAATGGCGTGATAAAACCTATGAAGGAATAATCGAAGAAGCAGGAAGAGATCATTTAATTATGAGTGACCCTAAAACCGGTAAATGGTATTTACTTCGTATGATTTATCTTGATTATGTTGAGTTTGATGAAAAAATTAACTACAAACATGATTACTCTGAAAAAACGTTTTAATACGTTTTTTTATTTGAAATAACTATCAAACAATTTCTTTTCTTCTCCAAGTTTACTTCCAATACCATGTCCCGGTAATATAATTACATCATCTGGATATTCACTTATTTTCTTTAAACTATTTTTCATGTCATATATACTCGAAGTATCTAAATCACATCTTCCAATAGTATGATAAAAAAGAAAATCGCCTGTAAACATCACATTTTCCTCTCTAAAATAAAATGTTACTGAATCTTTAGTATGTCCCGGAGTATTTATAACCTCATATTTAAAGTCTTTACTATTATGTGTATTATGCTGTAAATTATAAAAATTTTCTAATTCTTCTAAAGCTAAAGTATGATCGAAGTGATGATGAGTAACAAGTATTCCTTCAACTTTATAGTTTTTACATGCCCTTTTTATTACTTCTGCATCACTTGCTGGATCAATAATTATACATTTGGTATTTTTACTTATTATATAACAATTGGTTTTTAAATCACCTAATATTAAATTTTCTATTTTCAATATAATCACCATTCATATTCTAACATATTTTTCAAAATTAATTATCTAAAAAATAGTTAGTGCTGCCTCAAAGCTCTACTAAAAGGAATTATTTTAGAACTTGCTGGTGGATTTTCTTCTTGACTTTCCTCTCTTAAACTTCTTGCAATTTGTTCTTTTACTACACTTGATAATCTCTCACATTTTACTAATGCTTCCATTACATCAATTTCTGAAATAATAGTTTTATGTTGATATTTAGCATGTACAAAAGCATCTTCAAAAATGTCTTTAGCTAACCTTATAGTTGAAACTCTAATATCATTATACTGAATTTGATGTTTAACATCTGTAACATCTAAAACTCTTAAAATTAAATCCCGTAAATTGCTAAAATTGTAATTAATTCCATATTTATTTGATATTTTTTTAATGAATTCTAATAAAATTTCGATAATTAGATTTTGTTCTAAAGGCTTAATACTTATTTTATCAAAACGTTCACAAAACGCTTGATCTCGAACCAAATACTCGCGATATTCACGAGATGTCGTAGCCCCTATTATCACAATATCTCGATTACTTATATACGGCTTTAAAATATTTATAGCATCATTAGTTCTATTTTCTTCAGAATTACCTAAAGTGTATAAAGAATGAACTTCATCAATAAATAAAATTACTTTACCTTTATTTTTTCTAGCAAATTCCACTAGTTTATTCATATTTTCTTCAAACATACCACGATATTTAGTACCAGCAACTAAAGAATTAGCATTTATACTTATAATCATTTTATCACTTAACCAAGAGTTTATTCCCATTTTAATTTGTCTAGCTAGATCTTCTGCGATTGCCGTTTTTCCTGACCCTGAATCACCAATTAACAAAATACTTTTTCATTTAATAACTGCACTTTCAATTATTCTTTCTAATTCTCGTTCTCTACCAATAGCGTGACATAAATCATCTTGAAGAGATAAATCATATCCAAAATTTTGAATTTCACTCAAATCACTTAATGGTTTAGTTTTTAACTTATTAATTTCGTCTTTTACAAAACTTATATCACCTAAATAAACATTACTATTTTGATAAGATATCATCATCATTGAAAATCTTCTACTATTTTCTCTTCTTCCTAAATATTTATTAATTTCATCAATTGATGGATATTGTATAGATCCTCTTTGATTCTGTTCATCTAAAATAATCTCACCAAAATTATTACCCTTATTAAATTTAATGTCACATATATAGTAACGTCCAATTGATATACCACTAAATTCTTTAAATGCTTTTATACTGCCAGTTTGATAAATATTACAAATAGGGAAAATACACCCTGTTACAATTTCTTCAGCAAAATAATAACCATTAAGTTCGATAACTCGAAACATAATCATTTCAGTGTTTTCCTTTTGAATTCTATCGTTTTCATCCACAACTATATACATTAAATTAGAAGCATATATTGTATCATAAATTTTAGACATATTTATCACCTCAATTTATAGGCTTTATTTTAACATATTGCTATTTAAAATGCAAAATAATTAGTTTTACTACTTTAAAAAAACTTAATTTATTGTTATACTTAAAATAGGTGATTAATATGCTATGGTTCTCAATTTTATTAATAATTATAATTATCTTATGTTTAGGTGGTATTTATTATATAATCTTCTTTAATAAACTAAATGATTTAAAAACTAAAATTATGGAAGCTGAAAGTATAATAGATGAAAACTTACGCTTAAAATATGATATCTTAATTAGAGTTAGTAATAGTATTAAAAAAAATATGAAATCCGATAAAAATTACTTCAAAGAATATGAACGTTTAAGTGAGTTAAATATATCTAATTTTGATATGGATCGTAAACTTAATGAAGGACTTACTTTAATTTTAAAAATGTGTGATGATTTAGGATTAGAAGACGATGAAAAATTAAAGGAAGAACTTGAAAAAATTAAAAGAATCGACGAAAAATTAACTGCTACTAAAAACTATTATAATAAAAACACTAGTCTAGAAAATGCTATTATTAGACGTTTTCCCACTAATGTTATTGCTAGAATTCATAATTTTAAAATTAAACTATTCTTTGATGGCAAAGATATGGATGATGAAATAATAGACGACTTTAAAATTTAGTCGTCTATTATTATTTTAAAAAAGATACAAAGCTTATCTTAAATCTATTTGTCTATATTATTTAAAGCATAATTACAAGCATCAATAACAAACTGGGAGAATGTTATTTTTTTATCAGTAGCTTTATTTATTTTATTAATTAACTCTTTAGGAAACCTAATACATTTATTATTAGTTTCTTCTTTTGGCTTTTCTTCTATTTTAAACTTCATATAATACCTCATTATTGAACTACGTATGGATTACTTTTTGTTCCTGCTCCAGTTAAAGTGACATCAGCTTTCAGATTTATTACTGGGCGCACACCAACCGTGCTGCTCGGGATGTCTAACTTGCCAGCCGAACCCACAATGAACACGTTACCATCAGGACCGTTAAGTGGAGACATTGTCCAGTAATCTCGACCTGTATATAGATAATACTTTGAATTATTTGTTCCTCCAAATCCTCCTGCATACACTACTTCATCGGCTGTTATTAATCCTATTGGATATGTTAAACTTTTATTTTCTTTTGAAGAGCCTATCTTTGTGAACCAATCACTATTATTCTTACATTTGAATGTTGGAGTTTGTGTTGTTCTCCATCTATAATTTGGATAAAATCTTATATATGCTCCATAATATGTTTCTGTAATCCCTGTTCCGCCATATCCATTACTTTCTGTATTACTTGTGCTTGGTTCTCTATCGTTACAAAATCCTGCATTTGGATCAATTTTATTTTCATACTTCTTCAAATTACTATCATACCATTTATTTAGTTCTTGTAATATCTTTGATTCTGTTCCTTTTCCATGTACTTGTCCACTTGTATATTTAAATCCTACATACATATTATCATTATAACCTGAATATACACTTGTTCCTATTTGAGCATCTGCTCCTGTTGATGTGGCACTTGTTCCTTGATAGATTAGTCTTATTGTTCCATCACCATTTATTCTAATAATTCTCCAAAACTTACCTGCAAATTTTACATAGTTGTTTGTTACTGCGCCTCTCCAGTAGTATGTATCACCATCGTCATCTTGTGCTTTGTATACGCCTTCATTTGTTGTTGCTACTCCTTTAAAACTTGTTGCACTATCTTTTACTGTTACGTTTCCAAGTATAGTAGTTGGCGCATCACTTGCTGCATTATCAAAATACACATAGCATTTGCTTCCTTTTTGTATTCCAGATATTACATGCTCCCCTGAACTATTGGTATAAAGTTTAGCTCCTGTATCTTTAGCATTATTTATATTACAATAACTTTTGCTTTCATTTATTGCATAACCACTTGCTGGCATTTTTGTTATTGCATCATAACAGCTATCTTCTGTACACGTTTGATTAGCTTTTTGCTGATACATTGCTATCATTTCAAAATCCGGCATTGTATAATTTACTGTTCCACTTACTATTGCCATGTTCTTAACTGCTTTATATTTGGCAAAACTTAATTGCACTATGAAAACAACAGCTATTGTTACTAATACTATTACTCCGATTATTATCTCTTTTTTATGACTTTTTTTCATTACTTCAAATTGCATTATTTATCCCTTCCTTACAAAGTTCTAAATAATGAGGCCTCAATTATATTAGAAATTTATCATTTACATTAATATTATATATCTTGGGTATACTAAAGTCAAGAAAAATGTGATTATTTATCCTCTATAATAAAAAAACAAAAGGTTTAATGAGAAAATTAAAATGGTGATAATATATATGAACTATGGTAACAACTTAGAAAGCTTAAGAGAAAGATTAGGACTAACTCAAAAAGAAGTTGGAAACCTATTAAATGTAGATAAAAGCTTATATCGTAGATACGAAAAAGAATTGCAAACTATCCCTATAAAACATCTAAATACCTTATGTAATTACTATAATGTTTCTTTAGACTTTATCTTTAACCTAACCAAAGAAAAAAACTATTCAAATAATAGCAAAGATATAAATTCAACTAAATCTGGTGAAAGATTAACTGAATTTAGAAAAGATAATAGCTTTACTCAAGATAAATTATCTTTAATTTTAAATGTTAATCGCACTACTATTACAAAATATGAAAAAGGAATAAATCTTATCGCTACTCCTTTTCTCTATACAATATGCAAAAAATATAATATATCTGCAGATTATCTTCTAGGAAAAACTGACGAACCAAAATACTTATAATAAAAAAACTATTAGAATTTGTCTTTTTCTAATAGTCTATTTTTATAAACTCCAATCAATTTCTTTTAATTCATTTTTTCTTAAGAAATCATTTGTTTTACTAAATGGTTTAGAACCAAAGAATCCATATCTTGCTGCAAAAGGACTTGGATGAGGACTAGTTAATATTAAATGTTGAGGGTTAGTTATTAAACTAGCCTTTTCTTTAGCAAAATTCCCCCATAAAATAAACACTACTGGTTCTTCCTTTTCATTTAAAACCTTTATTATATAATCAGTAAGTCTTTCCCAACCTAATTTTCTATGACTAGCTGGTGTGTCTTTAACTACCGTTAAAACTGCATTTAATAGTAGTACTCCACTTTTAGCCCAATTAGTTAAATCCCCATCATTTTTAGGTGGTATTCCTAAATCATCATATAATTCTTTATAAATATTTTGAAGTGATGGTGGAACTTTTACTCCTTTTTGAACTGAAAAAGATAATCCATGGGCTTCTCCTTCCCCATGATAAGGGTCTTGCCCTACTATAACAACTCTCGTATTAGCAAAACTTGTAAGTTTTAACGCTTCAAATATATGATCTTTAGGAGGGAAAATAGTTTTAGTTTTATACTCATTTTCCACAACTTGATAAAACTTTTTAAACCCTTCACTATTCCAAATAATATTTAATTTTTCATCCCAATCATTTCCTATCATTTTTTACTACTCTTTTCCTTTCTAAAACCCCTAAACTATTTAAATCATTTCTAAATTTAGCTAAACTTTCTGATGTTTCATCAATTACTTTTTTAAGCATATCTTTACTGGCTAAACTGTTAGCTTCAATAACGCCATCCATAAAAATTCTACCAATTTCATTAATTCTTTCCAAAAAAGCTGGTTTTCTCTCATCATCTAACCTATGACAAGCTAGAGCTAAATAAGAAATCGTTAAAAATATTTTATCTGACTTTCCTTTTAAAGGATCATTTAATGATTCTTCCAAATTAATAATATCCTGAATACTAATTTTATCACCATTTACAAATTGTCCTAAAGGGATTTCTGTATCTATCATTACTATGCCTAACGTTTCACTTATTTTTAAATCATTATTTTGCATATATTTATATTCTGTACCATTTATAACACTAATTCCTAAAGGATAATATTCTCTATAACCTCTTTTATAATGTTCTTTTTTTATAACATTAAAAGGCTTATTTAAAGAATCACTATCACAATAAACACTACAAACATCTCCTATTGGTATTCTTTCTACAACTCTACATTTCACAATTCCAACTTTAACAACATATAAATCTTTGACATTATACATATTAGCCATAATTACTCCTACTTATGATATGACTCATTATTATTAATTTTAAAAGCACGATATATTTGCTCTAATAATATTCCTCTAAATAAACCATGAGGAAAAGTAAACTTTCCAAAAGAAATTGCCATATCACTGCGATTTTTTATACTATCATGAAGCCCCGTTGATGAACCAATTACAAAAGTAATAGTCCCATTATATATAAAAGTTTGATTAATAAATTTAGCAAATTCTTCACTGGTATAAGAGTTACCTAAAATTTCTAAAGTCACAACATAATCTTGCTTTGTTATATACTTCATTATATTTTTAGCTTCACTTTCTAAATTTTCTTCATCTTTAATTTCAATTAATTCTATTTTATGATATTTATTTATTCTTTTTAAATAATCATCTACCAAATCACCTAAATATTTTTCTTTAAGTTTCCCCAAAACAATTACTTTAATCATATACTTACCTTAACAACTTCACTCGGTTTAGCACATCTAATATCTTGAAACCTAATATTATAATCTTGGAAAACTTTACTAATTTCTTTTAGCGCCATTTCTTCTGTATTATTTTTATCAGACAAATGCATTAAACAAATTTTTTTCGTATTATTACCAATCAATTTAGTTAAATAAACACTACTATCATGATTATTTAAATGACCATAATCACCATATACTCTTTTTTTTAGCCAATCTGGATAAGGACCTTTTTGTAACATCTCAATATCATGATTACTTTCAAATAAATAAACTTCTTTATTTTGTAAATATTTAAAATTCTTTTGATTAATATAGCCTGTATCTGTGACATAAACTACTGAATTATCTTTGCTTTCTATCAAGAAATTTCTGGAATCAGTTGCATCATGACTAGAATGCATACAAGTTATTCTAACATTTTCTAGTATTACTTCATCTTCATATATTAAAATATGAGGGTAATCATGAATATCTTCCAATTCTTTAAACATTGGATTAGAAATAACTATAGTAGGACTATACTTTTTTACAAAAGTTTTTAATGCTGATATATGGTCATCATGCAAATGACTAATAAAAATATAATCAATTTCTTCAGGATTAACATCAATTTCTTTAAGTTTATCCACAATATATTTTCTATTCTTCCCAATATCTATCAAAATTTTATACTTTCCTATTTCTATAAAAGTGGAATTACCCCCTGACCCACTTGCCAAAACACATACTCTCATTATCTATATAAGTTCATTGGATTAAAGTAACTAGTTTGTGATCCCTTACTAACTGCAAAGTGAACATGAACTCCAGTTGATGAACCACTATTACCCATATATCCAATGATATCTCCTCTCCCAACTTTTTGTCCTACTTTAACTCTTACATTACTAGTTAAATGACCATACTTTGTATAATAGCCATCAGCATGTTCAATCGTAACTGAATTTCCTAAAGATCCTCCACATGTATCACTTATACCTTTACCTCTACTTGGACAACTACTATAAGTGTAAATTACAGTTCCATCATTAACCGCATATATTGGTGAATTAAAGTTTCCTGCTCCTGATATATCAATACCATAGTGCATTTTTCCCCAACGCCAAGCATATCTACTAGTAATAACATATCCTTGATTAGTTGGCCATCCCCAGTCTCCTGTTACCGTTACTGGATTACTTGGAACATAAGAACTATAATATTTTGTACCAACTGTCGTTACTTGATTTACAACTTCTTTTATTACTTCTGTTGCAATTGGTTCAACACCTTGATCACGTTCTCCATTACGCACAGTATACTTTTCTGTAACTAAATTTATCCCTTCTTGTCCTGGAGTTGATACAACTCTATAGCCTACATACTTGGTATTATCTTCTTTAGTTTTATTTACATAATAAACTGTTTCATAACTTTTCTCATATAAATCATAAACAAAAGTTAATTGTGGATCAATTAAAGTAACATTCACTTGATCTCCTACCCGCAAAATTGCATTACTAGATTTATAATTAGTATTAGCTATTAAAAATTCTTCCACATTAAGCTTATTACTGTCTGCAACAGACTCAATAGTATCTCCTAGTTTAACTGTATAACTTTTTGTATCTGGCGTACTTCCAAATAATAGAAATTGACTAAGCTCTAATTCGTTCTTATAAATTCTTTCTTTTACACTTATATACTCTTCTTTAATTGTAATACTTTCATCAAACTTCATATTAAGAATTTTTCGTCCTGTAGTTACGATTTCATCTTGATTGTTATTAATATATTTATCATATTCATTTTCATCAAGGAAAGCTCTAACAAATCTTTTAGCTGCATCATAAAAAACTTGTTTATCTAAAACATTTACTTTAATGGTTTCATCATCACTTTTAATAGTTACAACATAACCTTTTATCGCAAAATTATCATTATCTTCAATTCTATCATAAACCGTTTCAACTTCATCAGTTTTAACATTATAAGTATTTATAGGAACTATTTTTAAATCAGTAGGTGGATAAACATTTTTAACATTATATTCATCTTTTATTGAGCTTTGATTATTATCAATTATATTATATAACTTATCTTGATTATCAATAACTCCAATTTTATCACCATTTAAATAAACTTGATAATAAATATTTATTTCCTCATAAAACTTATCAGTAATAGTCCCCAACATTACAATAACTCCTACTATCAAAGTTATAAGTATTGTAAAAATTGTATTTTTTTTCATTTTATCCCTCTTTACATAATCTCATTTACATTATCTGGATTTAAATAATTTTTAAAATTACTCATATTAAGTTCAAAAAGTAATCTATATAAACCAGTTGAACCTTTACGATGTTTAGCAATAATAACATCTATTGGCACAATTGTCTCTTTTTTTTCAGTCTTTGCTTCATAATAATCTTTACGATTTAAGAAAAGTACTAAGTCAGCATCTTGTTCCAAAGAACCTGACTCTCTTAAATCTACTAAAGCTGGTTCTTTATTTTCTCTTTTATCAACACTACGAGAAAGTTGAGCAAGAGCTATAACTGGTACATCAAGTTCTAAAGCCATAGTTTTTAAACTACGAGAAATTTCTGATACTTCCACTTGACGTGATTCTATTCTATTAGAACCAGTTGTAACTAACTGTAAGTAGTCAATTACAACAAGCCCAAGCCCTTTAGGTTGACTAGCAAGTCGTCTACATTTAGCTTTAATTTCTGGCGCTGTAATACTTGCATTATCTTCAATAAATATATTAGTATTTGCTAGTTTACTCATGGCTTCATTATAACGTTTCCAATCGTTGTGTTCTAACCTACCAGTACTAAGCTTATAAGAATCAATTCCTCCAACGCTCGCAATCATTCTGTTAACCAGCATTTCTGCAGACATTTCAAGGTTAAATATTGCTATCGCTTTATCAGTCGAAAAAGCTGCATTAGTAGCAATATTAAGAGCAAAAGCCGTTTTTCCCATACCAGGACGAGCAGCTAAAATTATAAGTTCTCCCCCATGGAGTCCTGCTGTTGCTTTATCTAAATCATAAAAACCTGTTCTGATACCTGTAATATCACTTTTATTTTTGGCAAGTTCTTCTAATCTTTCTTGTGCTCTTCTAAGTATCTCATGAATAGGTACAAATTCACTAGTTTGACGCACCCTAACAACATTTAAAATATTTCTTTCTGCTTCATCAAGTAACCCTGAAATATTTTCATCATTATAAGCATTAGTTACTATATCTGTTGCCGTATTAATTAAATTTCTTCTTACAGCATGATCTTTTAATATTTTAATATAATAACTTAAATTAGCGGCAGTTACTACTGAATCAATAACTTCCATTAAATAAGTTATTCCCCCTATTTCATTTAGTGATTTTTTCTTATCAAGTTCTGCTTTAACTGTAGTTAAATCTATAGGATCGTTATTCTTATATAAATTCATTATTGCATTAAAAATAGTCCTATTTTTATCACTATAAAACATATCTTCTGTTACTTCATCATTTATTACTTCTAAAGCATCCTTATTTAAAAATGCAACACCTAAAACGCTCATTTCAGCATCTAAATCATTCGGAAGAGCACGAGCTGCCATACTATCACCTACTTACTTAAATTAACTATTATTTTAAAATTAACTTTCTTATGTAAAGAAATATCTACATCATGCATCCCAAGTGTATCAATATCATTCGAAAGCTTAATACATTTTTTATCAACTAAATATCCCATTTCTTTTAATTTATCTGCGATTTGTTTAGTTGAAACTTTTCCAAATACTTTATCTTGAGCTCCAGTTTTAACTTTAAAAGTTAATGTTTTATTATCTAATTGTTTTTTTATTTCTAAAAATTCTAAAACTCTTTTTTCTTCTTCTTTTTCTTTTTTATCAATTTGAATATCTAAAACCTCTTTACTTCTTTTTGTATAAGGTACCGCAAGTTTATTTTTAATAAGGTAATTATTAGCATAACCATCACTAACTTCTATTATCTCATCTTTTTTTCCAACTTTACGTACATCTTCAAGCATTATAACTTTCATTAAAATACTCCTTTCTAATGCATCTATAATTATACCAAAAAAAAACTACTAATTAAAGTAGTTTCCGGTTTTATTTACGAGCTAAAATACTTTCTGCGTCATTAGTATAGTCTTTAAGCCCTACTATATTAAGGGGAATTGTAGTATAAATAAATTGTAATAATGGAAATTTACCCAATAATTTATCTATCTGACTACCTTGACCTTCTTTTAGCTCTTCAAAATAACTCATAATATCTATGCTAGATACTTTACTTTCACTAATTCCAAAATAAGTTTCTAAATATTCATAAAAACAACTTTCTATAGCTAAAAAATCTTTTAAAAACTCTTCATCAAAAACCAGGTATATGCATTCACTACCTACAGCTTCATATGTTCCCGTTACAACATAACTTTTAATAAAATTATAAATAAAAACTAAATCTTCTAAACTTAAATCACCATACTTATTTTGATAACTAATCAAATCATTTAAAGCTGTTTTAAAAATATTTATTTTATAAGTATATCCTAAAGTATCCTCTTTACTTTCACAAGTTGTATAACCATTACTATCTAAAAAATAACTAACCGCATTATTTCCTGAAATACTATCCATTGTTCTAGTTATATCATAAAACATTCTATAATCATCTTTTGTATTTAATCCAAAAAATTCATATAAGCCCTTTAAATCAGTATTATTTAATGCACCATAATAACTACTAATATCTCTATTATCTTTAAAAGATGCTAGTAAAAGTAATAAAGCTTCTTGATATCTTTCTACACCATATACAAATAAATTTCTATTATTTTTAAGCATTTCTAAATCATTGCCATAAAGTTGCGATTCAGCACTTGCTTCCGTTATACTCATCAAAGTTTGTTTATAATTAAACGATTGATACTTTTGACCAGCTTCTTTTCTACAATCACATATATAAGCTCTGGCATGATCTAATTCATGTTTTATATTTAAAGTTATATAAAAATCAAAAGTTATTCCATTATCTAATCCTCTTTGTTTTAATTCTCTATATCCAAATTCTAGAGCTTCAAAATCAACAATTAAAGTATTATCTTCCGGAGAATAAGCTGCAAAAGATAAAGTTTCTAAATTTAAATCTTCCCTGCTAATTCCTTGTTGTAAATTTTCGTTAATAACAACTAAATTTTTTAAATGACATATATCTTCATTTACATCACTACTAGTTGTTAAAATATCAGAAAGTGCACGCTCTAATGCAGTACGCATTAGTTTATCTCGCTCTATTTCAGTTTCATCATATTTCGATAAATCATTATAATCTACAAAGATTCTATTTTCCGCCATGGAATATAAAATACTGTTTTTGATAATCATCAAATGCAGATTTGTATAATCAACATCGGTACTCTTACATTCTTTAGTAGTTTCTGCTACTTCTAAAATACTATTTAATTCTTCATCACTTAAATTTAAATCCGGAAATTTATATAATGGCATAACTGTTGCCATAGTTTTAACAAAATCATTATAAGCCTTTTCTTTATCTTTTTTATCGCCACAACCTGTTAAATTTAAAGGAATAGTTAAAGCAACTAACAAAGCCAAAAAATTTTTTTTACCCATAACTCTCATAAAAAAATACATTCCCCTTCTTTTGAGAATGTATTATAGCAAACATTAATAAAAAAATCAATAATTAATTACGTCTACCAAACATAATTAAAGCTATAATTCCAATAACCGCAATACCAAAAATTGAGTAAACAATTATTGTCACAGTTGTGTTAGGTTTACTAAATAAGTCATCCAAACCGTAAGTAACAATTTTTAAATTTTGTTCTCTTCGAACTTCTTCTACTACATCTTTATATTCATCATTATCAATATAATCTTCTGCTATTTCCATTATTTCTCTAAATGTTGAAGCATCTGCATAACCTTTAATATACTTATCACCAATAACTATAAAAGGAACTCCATAATTACTTTTACGATCAACTTCTAATCTATCCGCTACTGCATCTTGTAGTTTCGAATTATTTTCATTTTCCCAAACTTCCAAAGTTACAATTTCTACATTTGCATTAATTTGATCTCTATGTTTATCCATATAATTTAAAGCTGATTCACAATGTTCACAAGTTTTACCTCTAAAAAAGTATACTTTTACTTTATTACTAGCTTGAACATTATTAATACCCATTACTAAAGTAACTATAGCTACCAAAACTAATAATATTTTCTTCATATTTTCCACATCCTCTGAAAAATATTATAGCAAAATTTAAAAAGCAAGTAAACATTAAAAATTGTATAGTGATACAGTTAATACCTATATAGCTTGACTATTATATAATTTAGCATATTCTCCTTTTTTCTTCATTAATTCCTTATGAGTACCTTCTTCAAAATTTTTATGATCTTTAATTAATACAATTTTATCACAATTTTTAATTGTTGATATCCGGTGCGCTACCATAATAGTAGTTCTATTTTTTGTAACTAATTCTATTGCTTTAGAAAGCTGTTTTTCTGTTTTTAAATCTACATTACTTGTCGCCTCATCTAAAATTAATATTTTAGGATTTTGAATCATTATTCTTGCAATACATAAAAGTTGTCTCTCACCATTTGATAAATTAGAACCATTATTAAGTAATATTGTATCATAACCTTTTTCTAGATTCATAATCATCTCATGAATATCTATTAATTTGCAAATCTTTATAACTTCTTTTTTGTCTATTTTCTTATCTAAAACTAAATTATCATAAACACTTCTTGCAAATAAGAAATTATCTTGTAACATCATACTCACTTGTCCTCGCAAAGAATCTAGCTTTATATCTTTAACGTTTACACCATCAATTAAAATTTCACCATCATTAATATCGTAAAATCTAGAAATTAAACTTAATATTGTTGATTTACCACAACCTGTTTCTCCCACCAAACCAACTTTTTCACCTTTTTTTATTTTAATATTAACACCATCTAAAACCGGTTTTTCTGGAACATAACTAAATTTAACATTTTTAAGCTCTACATTTCCCTTAATATCTACTGATTTAGAACCGCTATGATTTTCAATTACATTAGGTTCATCTAATAATTCAAATATTCTTTCTAAATAAGTACTAGCATCCATCAAATCATTATAGCTGCTAGTTAAATATTCAATTGGCTCCCAAAATCTTGATGAAAAAGAATCAATTGCAATAATAACTCCTATACTAACCGCTGGATACAAATATTTTAAACCTATAAAATAAATAATTGCCATACTAATTAAATTAAAGATACCTGTTAATGACCAAGTTAAATTTCCAATAAAAAGTGTATTTTTTACTGCCCTAATTCTTTCTTGTTCTAATTCTTGTAAAATACTTTCATTTTTTTCTTCACGATTAAAAGATTGAGTAATTCTAACCCCATTAATACTTTCAGAAATATAAGCATTTATATTAGAATTTTTATTATTTAAATGATGCTGTAACTTTCTTCTAATTGGTGATAAAAAGACAAAAAATATCGTTAAGATCATCGCTAAAATAATACTAATTAGTGATAACTGAATATTAGTTGTAAGCATAAAAATTATAACAAAAATCAAATTTATAACATCCAGAATTATTTCAATCAAAATATAACACATAATAACTGATGCATCATCAGGATAACTAGTCGCTCTTGTATATATTTTCCCATTACTTCTTGTATCATAAAAAGTATTAGGTAAATATTGTAACTTAGTAAATATTGCCACTTTAAGATCATGCGCTACTTTATTTAAAACTATACATTGCTTATCTCTTCTAATTCGTGTAATAATAAGCGAAACTAAAATTATTCCGAGCATTAATGTTGTAAGTAAAACTATTTTTAAAAAGTTTTTTTCAGGGAATGCACTATCTATTGCATAAGAAATAATCTTTGGAATAAAAAGCAAAGATATACTAGCTATTATTCCTAAAAATAAAGACGCAATTAAATCCTTTTTATAAGGTTTAACATATTCCATCATTCTCCCCATATTCTTCCAGGAGAATTTAGTTTTAGCTTCATCTTCTTTATATGTATTTACCATTTTAAATTTCTCCTTTCTGAATATTATACAGTTCATAATATAAACCTTTATTTTTAATTAATTCTTTATGATTGCCTGATTCGACAACTTTCCCCCCATCTAGAACATAAATTTTATCAGCATTCATTACCGATACTATTTTACTAGCAATTATTATCTTTGTTGATTTATAATCTAAATTCTTAATACTTTCATTTATTTTTTCTTCAGTTTCAATATCCAGAGCACTAGTAATATCATCTAACAGTAAAATATCAGGTCTAACTGCTAAAGCTCTAGCCAGACTAAGTCGTTGTTTCTCACCACCAGATAAGCCAACTCCCCTTTCACCTATTACAGTATCAAGTCCTTCTGGTAATCTTTTAATATAATCACAACAAGCAATTTCTGCATATCTTCCTGCTTCTTCTCTAGTTACATCATCTCTACCATACTTAATATTATTATAAATTGAATCACTAAACAAGAAACTTGATTGAGTTACATATCCTACTCTTTCTCTAATATCTTTCATATTATAATCTAAATAATTTTTATCATTTATTAAAACTTCACCACGCTCGGGCACAATAAAACCTAATAATAAATTAACAATTGAAGATTTTCCTGATCCAGTCTTACCTATAAAAGCAATAGTCTCATAAGGATTTATTTCTAAATTTAAATTTTCTAATACTACTTTATTATCATAAACGATTCTAACATCGTTAAATTTAATTGGTACAAGTAGACTTTCAAGTGGCTCTTTACCATCTAATACAATTTTAGGTTTAGCATTTATAAGTTTTATAATTCTTTCTTTTGAAATTCCGTATCGTTGTACACTATTTAAAAGTCCACTAAGTCTTGTAAAAGGTGCTCTTAAATTATAAAGATAAGCATTAAAAATAATAAGTTCTCCCATAGTTATTTTATCATTTATAAATAAAATACCTCCAACTATTAAAAAGATAACACTCATAAAATAACTAAAGAAATCAACATTTAAATAAAACTTATTTTCTAAATAACAATTATCCATGTCTTTTTTAATCCATTTTAAATTAATCTTTTTCATTTTCTTTATTTCATCACGTTCTAAAGCAAATGTTTTAACTACTTTATTAGCTTCAATATTGTCACTGATAAAGTCATTGCTCATACTAGCTAAATCTCTTGATTTTTCATATTCTGGCGCAATAGTTTTTAAAAATCTATAAGAAATAAAGCCTACTATTATTCCAGGTGCTAATAAAATTAAAGTAAATGGAATATTTATCGTAAGTAAATAGCAAAGAGAAAAAATAAAAGATAATAAAATAGCCCCCACAGTCTTAATATTAAACCGAAGATGTTTTCTAATATGATTTAAATCCGAAGTAAAATTAGTCATCAATTCTCCTCGTTTTTCATGTTCATAAAAATAATAATCTAAATTATTTATATTTTTATAACATTTCTCTTTAACTGAACTTATTATCCTATGACTTATTAAATCTAACTTAATAACTGATAAATAAGACCCCAGAACTTTACAAATTACAAACAAAATAATAGCAGACGTTATTCCTAATATCTTACTATAATCATTATGAACAGTTACACTATCTACTAAATACCCCACTAGTATTGGTACAATAAATCCAATACTATCAAAAAATATTAATAAAATATTAGCTATAACATAAGGCCACTTATATTTCTTATTTACATTTAATATAAAATTCACACTATCAAACTCCTTTTTTATATTATAATTTGCTATTTTAAATAAATATTTTTATTTTCTTTTTCTAATTCTTTTAAGCTTTTTTTAGGCGTAGGTAATTCTTCTGGCATAGTTCCACCTAATTCCTTTATTGTATTTCTTATCTTACTACCTACTTCATAATGAACTTCATTTGCCTCTTTTTCAGTTTTAATATTTTCTCTTTTTAATTTTTGCTCAATCTGTGATATTCTAAATAAATTAGCAATTAATTCATCACTACCCATATTATCTAAAATATCTTCTCGATATCTTAGTCCCTTTCTTTTGGCAATATCAGCAGCAGTTTTGCCATTATATAATCCTTTATATCCTGAATTGTGAAATTTATCAAAGTTTTTAACTCCAGCTTTTTTTGCTGTCTGATTTAATGAATAATTCCCTTTTTTAGTTAAATTTCTTTGATAAAATCTTTTTTCATCTTCAGTTAATTCACTGTATTCTTTTTCAGTTAACTCTTGTTTTCTAGTCTGAATAGCAAAATAAGTTTGACCTAAGGCAACAACTGCTTTATTTGGATCAGCATTTTGAACAATTAAATAACATGCATATCGCGAAAGTTTATAATCATTTTGCTTTCTTTGAGCTCCTGAACCTATATTAACCATTTTGTCCACCTCGACAAAATGGTCTACAACCCTAGTACTACTATTACGGCAAGCATTTTGAGCTTTAAATATTACATTTTCAAATTTTCTCCATTCTTTATAATCTAAACTTTTTGCAGTTCTCTAGCACACCAATACTCATTTCCATATTCATTAATATGTTTAATATCTTCAAATATTGTTTCATTGTATTTCATAATTTCTTCCATTAAATTACCTCCTCTCACTTCATAAAAACATTAACTGCGACGATACTGTTGTCGCAATTAAAAAATAAATAATAAATTGTCTTCTCAAAAAATTATTTAATATTAGAATCTCTACAATATAATTAATTTTAAATTTACTACCATTATTCAAATATAATTAACTATTATATACTCATATTATACAATATCTTTTTATATTGGTCAAATTATAATAAAACTTTAATTATATTTAGTTATATTTTTAAATGTATATACATAACTTTAAATAGAAAGATTGAAAGATGGTGAAATTTTGGAAAAAAAAGAGATTATTGAATCAATTGCCAAAAGAGGAAATGGAAGTATTTATTTAGGAGTAGTCGGAGCGGTCAGAACAGGTAAATCAACCTTTATCAAAAGATTTATTGAAAACCTTGTTGTTCCAAACATCACTGATGAGTATGAAAAAAAACATTGTTTAGATGAAATACCTCAAAGTGCCCAAGGAAAAACTATCATGACAACTGAACCTAAATTTGTTCCATCTAACGGCGCTGAAGTTCAAGTTAATGAATTTAAAACTAATATTAAATTAGTTGATTGTGTAGGCTTTGTTATTCCAGGTTCAAACGGTTATGAAGATGAAGATGGTAATCCTCGTATGGTTAAAACACCTTGGTTCGAGGAATCAATACCATTTATTGAAGCCGCGGAAATAGGCACAGAAAAAGTAATTAAAGATCACGCTACTATTGGTATTGTTATAACTAGTGATGGTTCATTTGGTGAAATACCTCGTAATAGCTATTTAGATGCTGAAGCAAAAGTTATAAATGAATTAAAAGAAATTGGTAAACCATTTATTGTTATTTTAAATAGTATTCATCCAACTAATACTGATACAGTAAGAATAGCTAGAGAAATTGAAGATACATATGATGTTCCTGTTCTTCCTATTAGTGCTGAAAAAATGAATGAAGTCGAAATAATGGAAATACTAAAAAAAGCATTGTATGAATTCCCAGTTTTAGATATAAAAGTTAATATTCCGGAATGGATAGATGCTTTACCTAAAACTCATGAAATAAAAGAACATTTTTTAACTAAAATTAAAGAAAGTGTTACTAGTGTAGAAAAAATAAAAGATATTGATGATATATTAGGACATTTTAGTGATAGTGAATATATATCTAAATCTTATATAAGTGAACTAGACTCATCAACTGGTACAGTTGTAATTAATCTAGAAGCTGATTCTGAACTATATAATAATGTCTTAAAAAGTATTATGGGAGATAGTGCAACATCTAAAGCTGGATTAATAAAAATATTTACTACCTATAAAGAATCTAAAGAAGAAATGGATTCCATTAAAAGTGCCTTAAAAGTTGCTAAAAATAGTGGTTATGGTATAATGTATCCAACCATAAAAGATATGAAATTAGAAACACCAGAAATTGTAAAACAAGGTTCACGTTACGGAGTCAGACTTAAAGCAACAGCATCAAGTGTTCATTTAATGAAAGTAGAAGTTTCTTCAACTTTTGAACCAATAATTGGTAGTGAACAACAATCAAAAGAATTAATAAATTATTTAATGAAAGATTATGAAAAAGATCCTAACTCTATTTGGCAAAGCGAAATATTTGGTAGAAGTCTAGAAGCTATAGTTCAAGAAGGAATCCAAGCCAAACTATCAATGATGCCAGATGCAACAAGATACAAGTTATCTCAAACAGTAACTAAAATAGTAAACAAAGGTTCAAGTAATCTAATAGCAATAGTTCTATAAAGTAAAAGAACATTCAAACGCGAATGTTCTTTTAATATATTTTAAACTACTACATAAGGATCAGACATAGTTCCTGTACCCGTAAAAATAGTATCAGCTTTCAGATTTATTACTGGGCGCACACCATTCGTGTAGTCCACGCGATCCCAGCCGAGGTAGCCAGTCGAATTAACAACGAACACGCGAGCATTCAGCGCATTAGACGGAGACAAAGTCCAGTATACTTGACCATTATATAAGTAATAACTTTTATTTGCTTTGTTATATACTCCTCCTGCCATACTTACTTCATCTGCTGTTATTAGTCCTATTGGATTTGCTAATGTTTTATTTCCTTTTGAAGCTCCACTTAATGTGTATAAGTCCTCAATTAAACAATTTAATCTTGGTACTCTATTCATATACACTCTTATATAGGCTCCATAATATGTTGTAGTTGTTCCTGTTCCTCCTGAATTATTGATTGCTGTTTCACTTGTACTTGGCGTTCTATCGCCACAGAAGCCTGCATTTGTATCTAGTTTTGATGCATAACTTGCTAGGTTGTTATTATACCATGTTTCTAGTTGTGTTAGTGCATTTGATTTTGTTCCTGTTCCATGAACCTGTCCACTTGTATACTTGAACCCTACATACATGTTATTGTCAAAATTTGCATTAAAAGTCTGACTTGCAACTGCTATACTATCACTTGTTGATGCCCCATTATTATGTATACTTGTTCCATCATATATCATTCTGATGCTTCCATCGCCATTAATTCTAATGATTCTCCAGAATTTATTGGCAAATTTTACATAGTTATTTTCTACACTTCCACGAAAATAATAACTTATACCATCATCATCTGATGCTTTATATAATCCTGAATTATTATCATCACATCCTTCTGAACATGTTGTTTTACTAAAATCTGGTATTTCTTCCTTTATTTCATTATGTGAAAGTATTGTTTTACCTGCTTTATCCAAGTCACTTACTTGATATGGATCATTCATTGTTCCTGTTCCAGTTAATTCAAGATCTGCTCTTAAATTTATTACAGGGCGCACACCATACGGGAAGTCCACGTTTCTAGCACCAAAAGAGCCATCTGATTCAACAAGAAAAACATAAGAATGTGAAAGTCCAAAACTTCGTGGAGACATTGTCCAGTAGGTTTGACCTGAATACAGATAATAATTAGAATTTTCCTTTTCACCTAAACCTCCTGCGTACACTACTTCATCGGCTGTTACCAATCCTATTGGATTTGTTAATGACTTGTTTCCTTTTGTTGCGGTTGTTTTTGTGAATAAGTCCCCACTATTCTTACATTTGAATGTTGGTGTTTGAGTTGTTCCCC
Source organism: uncultured Mycoplasma sp. (assembly GCA_947646115.1). Lineage (GTDB taxonomy): Bacteria > Bacillota_I > Bacilli_A > RF39 > UBA660 > Caccenecus. The sequence continues at coordinate 1,922 of CANSFH010000010.1, read as the reverse complement.
AGCTTCCTCCATTGTAAAACCTTAGGTATGCCCCATAATATGTTTGAGTTGTTCCTGCTCCACCTAAACCATTACTTTCAATGTCATTTGTACTTGGCTCCCTATCATTACAGAATCCTGCATTTGGGTCTATTTTATCTGAATAACTTGCTAGATTATCTTCATACCAAGTATTTGATTTTTTCAGAATTGGCGATTCCGTTCCGATACCGTGCACTTGTCCTGAAGTGTACTTAAATCCTACATACATATTATCATCATTATGCGAATTAAATGCATATTTTTCTACAGTTAATGAGCTTCCATTTGCTCTAGCAGTATCCCCATCATATATCATTCTGATTGTTCCATCACCATTTATTCTAATTATTCGCCAATATTTTCCTGCAAACTTAACATAGTTATCTTGGGTTGCTCCTGCATAATAGTATGTTACTCCATCATCATCTTCTGCTTGATATATCTTCTTGTTTGTTTCTTCTGTTATAGTTGTAGAAAAGTCTGTTCTTGTATCTATGGTATCTATATTAGCCATTATACTCTTACAACTTGTTCCACCTTCTGGACAATATCCTGAAACTCTTGGTTCACTACACATTACTGTTCCATTATCTAAACTAATGCATACTACTTGTTTTTCATCTTTTATTTCTAATTCAATACTTGTTTTATTATTTTCTATTGTCACTTCTTTATTTGGTGTACATACACTACTCTCTGTTACACAATATTTTGCATTTCCTACTGTTCCTGTTATATTTCCTAACATCTTTGTTAGTTTTAAGTTTTGTTTTATTGTTGGTTTATTTATTACTTCTACATCACTTTTGGCTATAACATTTATTTTGTTCTTTATTACTTTACTTGCTGCTTGTTCTTTTGTTGCATCATAATCTAACCATTCTCTTATTTTAAAAGTTCTAGTAGTGTTTCCTTCTATACTTCCTGTATAGATGGTATATGCTTCATAGGCATTACTTACACTTGGTGTTGCAGTTATATTACTACTTAATATACTTACTATATTATCAAATTCTTCTCCATTTATTGCTACTTTTAAATAATCACTATTAAGACTATTTTCTTGTCTATCTATATTTTCTATATTTATAATAAAATCTGCACTTGTACTACATGTATTCTTTACTGTAAATGTATATCCTTCTGTAGATAATCCTTCTACATCTGTTACTGGTTTAGCATTATTTAAACTTATAGCATTTGATTCACTATCTATTCTTATATTTAAACATCCACTTTGAAAAGTATTTCCTAGTTCTTGTTTTCCTCCTACACTTAAAAAGGCATATGATAGTGTTATTACTCCTATTAATACTAATACTACTATTATTCCTATAACTACTTTTTTATTTCTTTTCATACTTATCTTTCCTAACTATTTTAAACTACAACATATGGATCACTTGCTGTTCCTTTTCCTGTCATTGTTGTATCAGCCTTCAGATTTATTACTGGGCGCACACCAGACGCGACGTCCACGCTGGTAGCGTCGAGGTAGCCATTCGAACGCACATAGAACACGACAGCATCCATCGCACCATACGGAGACAACGTCCAGTAATTTTGTCCTGTATATAAGTAATAACTTGAATTAGACTTTCCCCCAAATCCTCCTGCATACAATACTTCATCTGCTGTTATTAATCCTATTGGATTTGTTAGACTTTTATTTCCTTTTGAAGACCCACTTTTTGTGAACAAATCACCACTATTCTTACATTTGAATGTTGGCGTTTGGGTTGTTCCCCAGCTTCCTCCTGGTATAAATCTTATATATGCTCCATAATATGTTGCTGTTGTTCCTGTTCCGCCACTTCCATTACTTATTGTATTACTTGTACTTGGCTCTCTATCATTACAGAATCCTGCATTGGCATCTATCTTGCTTTCATAACTTGCTA
>CANSFH010000009.1 GCA_947646115.1 uncultured Mycoplasma sp. | reverse complement strand
TAACAGGAGACTTCTATACAGTAAGTGGGTCTTCAAAAGGAAATAAAAGTTTAACATATCCTATAGGACTTATAAGTGCAGATGAAGTTTCTATGGCAGGAGGAGTAACTGCAACACAAAATAAAAACTATTACTTATATACAGGAGAAAGTTATTGGGCTATGTCTCCAAGCAAATTTTACAATGATGCAGAATATGACATTATTGACACTCATGTATATGTTATACATTACTTGGGTCAACTTGGTAGCTATTGGGTGAACAGAGCGCTTGGTGTGCGCCCAGTAATAAATCTGAAAGCTGATGTGACATTAACAGGAAAGGGAACAGCAAGTGATCCTTTTGTAGTTCAATAAGGAGGTTACTATGAAATTTAAAATAGAAGAAAAAGCAAAAGAAGAAACTAATAATAAGTGTATTAGGTTTCCTAAAGAACTAATTAAAGAAATAAATAAAGTAACAAATAATAAGATTACGTTTTCAAAGTTTGTTATTGATGCCTGTAATTTTGCTTTAGATAATATGGATAAATAGTTTAAAGATTAAAATTTTTACTAACAGCGGAATGGTTGTTAGTTTTTTAATAATTAGTTTTACATATAATTAAGTGGTGGTTATATGCTTATTGCTCATAGAGGAGTTACAAATAGTGTTGTAAAAGAAAATACAATTCCAGCTTTTTTAGGTGCTATTAATGATACTAAATATGCTGGATTTGAATTTGATGTATATACTAGTCGTGATGGTGAGTTTGTTATCAACCATGATCCATTAGTTGATGGTAAATTCATATGGAATTTAAATTATAAAGTTTTGAAGAAAAAAGGATTAGTAAAACTGGAAGATGTTTTGAAACTTAATACTGATAAAATTATGTTAATTGAAATAAAAGATATAAATATAGATATATTAAAGTTAACAAAATTATTAAATAAATATCAAAATAGAAAAATTTATGTAATGAGTTTTTTTAATTGTGTAATAAAGAAGTTTCAAAATAATAATTTTAAAATAGGAGTTCTTAATTATGTTTTAAATAGTACTACTTCTTATCCTTATGATTTTATGGGAGTATTATATGATGTTGCAAGTTTGCATCTTATTAATAGTTTGAAAAAGTTAAATATTGAAGTGTTTTTATATGCTTTAAATAAAAAAGATAAATATATATATGATAATGTTTATTATATAGTTGATGATTATTAAAAAAATAGCTAATTGCTATTTTTAGGTTTATGTAATAAATATAAGAATAATATGATTATAATAATTGGAATAGCTACAGAAATATATGGTAAGATAAAATATATTTTTAATTCATTTACATAATTGAAAGCAAAGAAATTATCTATAATATAAATCATCATAATTAAAATGAGAATAGTTGTAAACTTATTTTTCTTTTCGGGCATTAATTCTTTAATAGAATATATGCTCATAATCATAGCGATAAGTAAATCAAATACCCATACTACTGATAAGATATTTTCAACTTTTTCAATTAATTGAAATAACTTTATTTGTTTTAAAACCATGTATTCTGGGAAACGGAAAGTATTAACTAAAATTTCGCCAAATACACCTTCGATTAAAAATGTAGAAATGATTAAGACTATCGCTGCTAGAATATACATTTTAGTATAGCCTTCAATATTACCTTTAAAATGAAGAGTTAAAATATTCGGGAATGCTGATATTCCGGCAAAGAATAAAGCAGTTTTTAAAATACTTGTGGGTGGAGAGGATAAAATAGGCATAAAATTAGTAGTTTCTATAAAGCCGAATAAACTACCAAAAATTATAAGAAAGAAAATTAAGCTTATAATTAATAGAGAACCGGATACTCTTCTTATAACTTTTAGTCCTTTAAAAGCACAGTATACTGTCAATATAATAAATGGGATAGAAACAAATAATTCAGGAGAATTAACTAATAAGAAACTTACTACAAATATTTTATATATAACTAAAATATATGTAGCAATAATGATACTTATTAGAAGTAATAATATGCGGGTAATAGGACCAATGATTTTATGATTTTTAAAAATATCTTTTAATGATTGGGATTCTTTTTTCTTGATAATGTATGAATAAAAATAAGTGAATAGAAGACCGATGAATAATCCTAGAATAATTCCGATATAAGTATCTTTTCCAGCATTATCAAAAAGTATAGCAAGACCAAAGCCAAGAAAGAGACTTTTAGTTAGAAAATAAACGATATATGAATTTTTTGCTCTCATTATTTCACCTCAAATATTAGTCCTTTCTTATTTATTTTTAAATCTAAATCAAATTTAATATCTTGTTTGGTCCATAGGTAGAAGTATTCTTTGCGATATTTATTATAATAGTTTTTTCCAATACTTAAAGCATTAGATTCAAGTAATTGGAGACTATTTACAATTTTGTTCATTTCATCAGTTATAACTGATGTAAATTCTTTTTGAAGATCTTGGTAAGTTTTTTCTTCTTTTAAGTTGTAGTCGCAATTATTTTCGTTAATACGGCCATTTAATTTACCGCTTATTTTAATATAATCGTTATTTGGTTCAATTTTTATATCTGATTCATAGATACTCATAACTGTTTTTTTATCACCACAACTTTTTTCAAACATTACGGTTCTAACATTAAAATTATTAAGTAAATTTATAATAGAAGCTTCATTAGTATTATAAATATATTTTAAGTCAAAATCTTTAAATACAGCCATACCATTTAATATTATTTTATCATCTTCTAGTTTTAAAGTGGACATTATTGCATCTTCACCTTTTGTTAAGATATTTCTTAAAGTTTTAGTAAAAGGAACATAATATCCAGCGTTAGATGAGTCATTACTATGTTCTAGCAGGTCAACAATGAATTGTGCAGCGACAGGTTTTTCTTTAGAAGAACTACTTATTATATCTTTAGCTGATGCATTTTCTGCTATTGTTAAATAAAATTCATTACGAAGTTTAGAATTTCTAATTAATAATTCACTAATTTGTTTTAAGTGCTCTTTAGCTACATCTTCGCTTATAACAACAACTTTTATATGGTCGTAATAAGGAACCTTATCCATATTATAACCATTTTTAGAAAAAGCTTCGGCTACAGTATTTCCTTTTGCAGATACGTTATAAGTACTACTGGAAGCTGAACCTTGTTCTCCTTCTTTTTTGGTACTTAAAATTTCAAAAGTAACTTCAAATTCATCATCTTGGTAGTCAATACCAATCCCTGCAACGATAGCTAAATCTCCAAGTTCATTGTAATCATAGCAGCCACCAAGTAAAATAGGAATTAAGAGTAATATTAAGAGTTTTTTCATACATTTTCTCCTTGTTTAGTTAGGTTTTTTCTGGTTAACATTGGACTACGTTTAGTATCTTTTTTGGTTTCACCTTTAAGGAATGATTTAAATATATATGTCTTATCAAAAGGCATAAGAGGATAGAAGTATGGTTTGCCAAAAGAGTAAACGTCATTAATTCGAATAAGAAAATAAAATATGCCAAACATTATTCCAAGTAAGCCATAAAATGAGGCTAAAATTATAAAAATAAAACGCATATGACGAAGAGCACTCGCAATTTCAATTTCGGTAAACATAAGACTTGCCATAAAAGTTAAGGAAATTGTAATAATCATAATAGGACTTACAATTCCTGCGGCAACTGCTGCATCGCCAAGAACTAAAGCACCTAATATAGAAATGGCACTACCATAAGAATTTGGGAATCTAGTGTCGCTTTCGCGAAGCATTTCACAAATAAAGAGCATAATAAAAGCTTCAATGATGGCTGGGAAGGGTACACCATCATGCTGAATACTAAAGTTAACTAATAGATTAGTAGGAATAGTTTCTTGATTATAATTTACAACTGCAATATAGATGGCAGGCATAACCATTGATAAGAAAAAGCAAAAGAATCTAACCATTTTAATAAAGTTTATATTATTACTTTTACCATAAGAATCCATACCAGGATTAATGAAATCAATAAAGAAAGCAGGCAAGATTATAGCAAAAGGTGAAGTATCAACCATTATAACAAGTTTACCTTCCATTAATGCTCTGGCAACATTATCAGGGCGTTCAGTCGCAATATAAGTTGGGAAGTGGACTTTATTTTCATCCATTAATAATTGACCAACGGTACTAGAATCAACAATACCATCAATGTCTATTTGTTTTAATTTATTTTTAATACTATCAACGAGCTCTTCTTCAGCTATATCATCTAAATATAACACACCAATAGTAGTTTTAGTTTTACGACCTATTATATATTCTTCATTTTTTAAAGTATTAGACTTAATTCTTCTTTTGACAAGTCCCATATTTATTTGATAGTTTTCTGTAAAGGCATCTTTAGGTCCGTTTATAGCAGGTTCAGTATCGGGTGTTGAAACACTTCTATTAATATCAGCTTTAGTCTCTATAGCTAAAACTTTATTATTTCTAATAATTATTGTAAAACCATTAGTTATAAAAAATTCTATTTCATCAAGATTATTTATTTCTTTTAAATTAGGTCCTGGTAAAATACTTTCTAAATTAATGACTTTGGTATTTTTAGTACCACTCATATAACTTAAGTTTTTTAGAACATAGTCATTTACTTTATCGCTAGAACTTACAGTTTCTAAATATACTACATAGACAGTATCTAGAAGAGAAAGTTTTATTTTTTTGATGATTAAATCGGGAGTTTTTGTAAATTCATTTTGAATTCTTTTAACAATTTTATTTTGCATATAGTTCACCTAAAATTATTATTGGTAAAATTTAGAATAATATTCTTTCTTAAACAATTTTACATAAAATAATTATTATCACGTAAAATAATATTGACTTGAAGGATTATTTAGTGTAAAATTTAGGAGTAGCTTAAATTTATGGAGTTGTACTCAAGAGGCTGAAGAGGGGTCCCTGCTAAGGATCTAGGTCGGCGAATGCTGGCGCGGAGGTTCAAATCCTCTCAACTCCGCCATTAAGTATTTAAAGTTCTAGAATAAGAACTTTTTTTTATATTATAGGAGAATTAGATAATGATTGAACTGGAATTAAAATATGAATTAAAAAATAAATTAAAAATGAATTTAGAACCAACAAGCGAAAAAATTGTTGAAGATATTTATTATGATACTAAAGATTATACATTTTTAAAAAAAGGTAATTTTTTAAGAGTTAGAAATAATAAGTCATTAGATTTTAAATTAAATGCTAATAATTTAGAACATTTATATTGTAAGGAAACTAATTATGAATTAAAAGATAAAAGTGTTCCAGAAATAAATAATGTTTTAAAAAAATTAGGAACTAATACTAAGTTAGATAACATTTTAGATATAAAAAATAAATTTGAAGTGTTGGCTAATCTAAAAAAGAAAAGATATTCTTATCAATTAGAAGATAAGGTAATAATGGTCATTGATGAAGTTGAAAATCTGGGTAATTTTTTAGAGATTGAATATGATATTGATAAAGATACTATAACTCATGAAGAAAAAGTTTATTATAAAAATTATTTAATAGATATTTTAAAAAAACATAATATATTTATTGAAGATATGAAAAGTGTTAATATTGGTTATGTAGAACTTTACTTAAAAAAGTATAATGCCAAAGCTTATAATTTAGGACTTTATCAGGAATAAAAATTATATTAATGAAGTAAAAGGCAAAATTGATGATATATAAATATCATTTTTTTATTATCTTCTTTATGTTATAATTAAATAAGATTGGGAGTAATTTTATGAAAGAAGCAATTAAAAGATGTTCAATAGTGGGAATAGGTATTATAAGTCAATTAGTTATATATTTATTATTTTATATGTTTTTAATTGATAAGTTATGGTTAGTAAGTATAATTTTTAGTTTATTTCAAATTATCTTAATTGTCTATTTAATAAAATATAGTGTTAACTATTCTGTTACCTTGCCAGTAATTGTTTTAATTTTAATATTTCCGATAGTTGGTACTTTAATGTGTTTAATTGTTACACAAAATAAAAATAATAGTATAGTTTTAAAAAATATCAAAAGATTGGAAGGGGAGAGTAAGAAGTATTTAGATTGTAATTTATCAGCCAAAATAAATCGTGGTAGTACTTTAAGTTATATTCATAATTATACGAAATTTCCGATAAGTAATAATAGCGATGTTACATATTATCCTTTAGGTGAAATAGCATTTAGTGAGATAATTAAGGAGCTTGAAAAAGCTAAATCATTTATTTTTATGGAATATTTTATCATTAATAATGGTGTAATGTGGCAAACAATATTAGATATCTTGAAAAGAAAAATAAATGAAGGCGTTGAAGTGAGAATTATGTATGATGATGCAGGGTGTATTGCTACTCTTGATAAGTCATATAATAAACGGTTAGAAGAACTAGGTATAAAGTGTGTTATATTTAATAAATTAGGACCTATTTCAGGGGTGATTATGAATAATAGAGACCATCGAAAAATCCTAGTAATTGATGGTAAAGTAGCATTTTCTGGCGGTATAAATTTAGCTGATGAATATATCAATATTAATAGTCCTTATGGTCATTGGAAAGATAATGGAATTAAAGTAATTGGTGATGCAGTATGGAATTATACGGTAATGTTTTTAACTTTATGGAATGCCTTTAAAAGCGAAGATGAAGATTATACAAAGTTTAAATATGATTTTAAAGATAAAGAGAATAATGGTAGTTTTGTAGTTCCTTATGGAGATACACCTTTAGATGAAGAGAGAACGGGTGAAGATATTTATTTAAATATTATTAATCAAGCTAAAAATTATGTTTATATTTTTACCCCTTATTTAATTATTGATACGGATATGATTAATAGTTTAATATTAGCGGCTAAAAGAGGCGTTGATGTAAGAATAGTAATACCTGGAATTCCTGATAAAAAAATTGTTTATACTTTAACGGAATCTTATCTGGATATGTTAATAAAAGGTGGCGTAAAAATATATAAATACGAACCAGGATTTGTGCATGCTAAAGTTTTTGTTAGTGATGACAATATTGCAACCGTTGGAACTATTAATTTAGATTATCGTAGTTTATATCTTCATTTTGAGTGTGGTTTATATTTAGAGAATGCAAAAGTAATAGAAGACATAAAAAAAGATGTAGTCGAGACTATTAATAAAAGTCATTTAGTAACTGAACGTGAAGCTACTCCGAAGTTTTTTAAAGCAATATGGCAAGCAATATTAAGACTATTTGCCCCTTTAATGTAAAATTATTTTTTGGGTGGTACTAAATCAATACCACTTTTTTTATTGAAGGGATTACATCTTAAAATCCTTTTAATAGTTAAAATTAATCCTTTAAAAGTTCCATGGGTATTCAAAGCTTCAATGGCATAATTACTACAGCTAGGATAAAACCTACAACTAGAGTGTGTATGAAGAGGTAGTATTTGATAAAATTTGATTAATTTAATAAATATTTTTTTCATAATAATCACAAATATATTGTAGCATGGATTAAGTTATAATTCTACTAATAGTCGATTGCCTAAAAATATAAACTATATTAATCATTAAGTGCTAATGATTTTGACAAAAGGTCGGAAAAATTTTTTGTATTTGTTATGATTTTTCTTAAATAAATTAATAGAAAATGTTATAATATATGTGAATAGAAATTTTGTAGAAATGGAGGATTTGTTATGAAAAAAACATTATTAGCTATTTTATTATGTGGGGTTATGGTTTTAGGAATTGCTGGTTGTGGAAAAGATGAAGTGGAAAATGCAGAAAAAAATTTACAAGAAACACAAGAAAAATATGGATGGGTTGAAAAGGAAACAGTTAATACTATTATAGCAAAATTTAATGCTGAAATAATGGATGGAGGATTAAATACTCCAGCAAGTGATGATTATATGGTTATAGAAAATAATATGTATTGGTTTGCTTTAACTGATAATATTTCTTATTATTTAAAACCAGTGGAATTTTCAGGGAATAAAGAAAATGATATTCTTGATATGAGTGCTCTTTATTTTGACAAAGATAAGTATAATGAAGATTTAGCTTTAAAATATGTAAAACTTTTAATTAAAGCAAACAACGAAAAGATTACTGATTCAGAGATTGAAAATTTAATAAAAGAAGCAAAAGAAAAGTCTTCTTCTAAAAAGTCTGCTAATAACGGAAAAGGTATTTCAGTAGGACTTTTAGAAACTAATGAACATTATGAATATCAAGTTATCAGATTATATAAGTAATTTATTAAAAAAGTTTATTACCATTTTTTAGGTATATATGAAAATAATTTTAGTGAAGAAACTTATTATAAAATGATGAGTGGACTACATTTTTATTTTGGAAACAGGCAAAATATGCTTGTTTTTTCATATAATTTATAGTACAATAAGTTCGGCAAATAAATTGCAAATACGCATTAATTTTTAGTTTTGTTCCTAGTGCCGCGAAGAGTGGTGGAATAAAATGTTTGAAGAAATTAAGAGGTAAAAAACGAAAGGATAGGTGTTAATTTATGGCCGTAGTTTCTATGAGTTATTTATTAGAAGCTGGTGTTCATTTTGGACATCAAACAAAAAGATGGAATCCAAAAATGAAAGAGTATATTTTTGGAACAAGAGAAGATATTTATATTATTGATCTTGAAAAAACTACAAAAAAATTAGAGGAAGCTTATGTAGCTGTTAATGAGATTGCTAAAAATGGTGGTACTTTCTTATTTGTAGGTACTAAAAAACAAGCTCAAGAAGTAGCAGTTGAAGAAGCTAATCGTAGTAATTCTTATTATGTAACTGAAAGATGGTTAGGTGGAACTTTAACTAACTTCAGAACTATTAGAAGAAGAGTTAAGAGATTAGAAGAAATCGAAAATATGGAAAAAGATGGTAGATTTGATGTGCTACCTAAAAAAGAAGTTATTGGACTTAAAAAAGAATATGAAAAATTAAATAAAATTTTATGTGGTATTCGTGCGATGGACAAACTTCCAAATGCTTTAATTATTGTTGATCCTAAAAAAGAAATTAATGCTATTAGAGAAGCTAGAAAACTTAAAATACCTGTATTTGGTATAGTTGATACTAACTGTGATCCTGATGATGTTGATTATGTAATCCCAGGAAATGATGATGCAGTTCGTAGTGTTAAAGTTATTCTTGGAGTTTTAGCTAATGCTATTTGTGAAGCTCGTAATCTTGAAATGGTTGATTATGTAACTGAAGAAGATAAAAAAGCTAAAGAAGAAGTTAAAACTATGGATGATTTAGTTAAAACTGAACCTAAAAAAGAAGAAGTTAAAGCTGAAACTAAAGATTATAGTGCTATGACTCTTGCTGAACTTAAAGCTATTGCTAAAGAGCAAGGTATTAAAGGTTATAGTGCAATGAAAAAAGATGAATTAATTAGTAATTTAAAATAATAAAATATAAGGAGGATATTATGGAAGTTACTGCAAGTATGGTAAAAGACCTTCGTGAAAAAACAGGCGCAGGTATGATGGATTGTAAAAAAGCCTTAGCTGAAACTAATGGCGATATGGACGCGGCAATTGACTATTTAAGAGAAAAAGGTATTGCAAAGAGCGCTAAAAAGGAATCTAGAATTGCTGCTGAAGGTTTAGCTAATATTTATATTAATGGTAATCGTGCAGTTATTTTAGAAGTTAATAGTGAAACTGACTTTGTTAGTAAAAATGCTGAATTTACTGATATGATTGATACTATTGGTAATACTATTTTAAATAGTAATGTTAATACTCTAGATGAAGCTTTAGAACTTAAATCTGAAGAAGGAACTATTCGTGATTTAATTATTGCTAAAACTGCAAGAATTGGAGAAAAATTAACTCTTAGAAGAATTGCAGTTGTAGAGAAAAATGATGATGAAGAATTTGGTTCTTATCTACATATGGGAGGAAGAATTGCAGTTTTAACTGTTATAAAAGGTGCAAATGCTGAAGTAGCTAAAGATGTTGCAATGCAATCAGCTGCAATGAAACCTATTTATGTATTTGAGTCAGATATTCCTGCAGAGGAAATTGAAAAAGAACGTGCTATTCAAAAAGAAATTGCTATGGGTGAAGGTAAACCTGAAGAAATTGCTATTAAAATGATTGAAGGAAGAGTAAAGAAACACTTTAAAGAACTTTGTCTTGCTGATCAAGCATTTATTAAAGATGGTAATATGACTGTAGCAGATTATGTAAAAAATAATAATGGCGAAATTAAGAGTATGGTAAGATTCGAAGTTGGTGAAGGAATCGAAAAGAAAAGCGAGAATTTTGCTGAAGAAGTAATGAATCAAATTAAGAACAGCTAACCTTTGGGTTAGTTTTTTCTTGCTAATCTTTAGTTAGTACGCTAGAATATATATAAATTTAGGAGGAACTATGGATTTTGGAGTTAGTGAACTTAGGGATAAGTTATTTGCTGAATTTTTTAAATCTCAAGATGGTATTAGATTAGAAAATTTAATGCATTCTTTAAAATCGGTAATAGATATATGGCAAAGGTTACACTTTATTTTAGAAGAAAATGTTGAAGGATTTGATAAACATTATAGTGTTCAGAAGTTAAAAGCTGTTACAATTAAAGGAAAACATTTTTTAGTTGTTAAAGAAACAGTTTTAACCTATTTGATAATTGATTTAGATAACAATGTAGTTTTAAATGAAGTTGAAGCTCTTAAGTTTTTTCAAGAAAAGTTCTTAATAGAAAATTTTAATGAGAGAAAATCAGGGTCTAGAGAAAGTTTTAAAAAAATGTTTACATGTTTAGATTCTAAAGGAGATATTAGTAAACTTATAGATTTTTATGTTGAAAATGAACAAGTATTGAATGCTGCAAGTGATATAATGTATAGGGTTAAATTGGCTGATGCTTATGCATTTTTGAGTATTCATTTAAGTGATGGGGGAAATTTACTGGCCTTTAGAATCCTGATCAAAGATTATATGAACACTTATTTTTTAATAATGATTTAGAGCCTTTATGTTTGCAAGATGCAGGCCAAAAAATGGGATATCCAAAAATGCAAGAAATATTTTCAAGAATTAAGGACATTAGGGTGCCAATTAGTTTAATTTCAGAATCTTTAAAGAAATTTTTGGCATTTAATGAAAATTTAGACGATACTCGAAAATAAATTTAATAAAGGAGCAAAAGAAATAATAGAAGAATTAGAAATGGATTTTTGGACATTAACTTAACATTTTTGGGTTGTTTTTCTTAATTAAATGAAAGATAAATGTTATACTATAGTTAGTGGTGATTTATGAATAAGAATGTTATATATTTTATTAAAGGAATATTATTTATTATAATTATTGGGGCTTTTATTTTTATTGGTACAAAAGACTTTAGTAAAAAAGAAATTTTAGATAATGAAAAATTTGATCAAGAATATAATACAGTTGATGAAGATAATATTTTTCGATATGTAAATGCGACAGAAGTATATTCTAATATGAAAAGTGGTAATGCAGTAATATTTATGGGATATGCAAGTAACTCATGGAGTGGATATTATGCTAATATATTAAACGAAGCAGCTAAAGAAAGTGGAATTAAAGAAATTTTATATTATGATTTTTATAAAGACCGAGCTAATAAGAATGCTACATATCAAAGTATAGTCTTAAAATTAAAAGATTATATTACAATACTAGATGATGGTACAGAAAATATATATGCGCCAATGCTAGTTGTAGTTCGAGATGGTAAAATACTTTATACGGATGATGAGACAGCTTTAAATAAAGGAATTAGAAATCCTGATCTTTATTGGAATGAAACGAATAAGGAACTTAAAAAAAGTAATTTTAAATTAATGTTTCAGGAATATTTAAAATAATAAATATTGTAAAAATTTGAGAAATTGTTATAATGGTGTTATATAAACAAATTAAGGAGGAATAATATGGATAATGCAGAGTTAAAAATGATAAAAACTATGGAAAGTTTAGAAGGGAAATTGTTAAAGATTAGAGCGGGTAGAGCTAATCCTGCAATGCTTAATGGTATAAATGCTAGCTATTATGGTGTGCCTACACCAGTTCAATCTTTAGCAAATATTACTGTTCCAGAAGCTCGTAGTTTAATGATAAAACCTTTTGATAAGGGAGCTTTAAAAGATATTGAAAGAGCTTTAAATGAAGCAAATTTAGGAATTACACCAGTTAATAATGGGGAAGTGATTATTTTAACTGTTCCTGAATTAACTGAAGAAAAACGTCGTGACTATGTTAAACAAGCGAAAGCTATTTGTGAAGATGCAAGAGTGGCTTTAAGAAATATTAGACAAGATGCTAATAATGAAATAAAAAAATTAGAGATGCCTGAAGATCAAGAAAAAAGTGAACTTAATGACATACAAGAGCTTGTAAATACATATAATAAGAAGATAGATGATATTTTTAAGGAAAAAGAAGCAGAACTGATGAGGTTTTAAAATGAAAAAAGATAAAGAGATTAATAGTCAAGAAGTTAATGAAGTTGTGTCTTTAACAAAGAAAATATTAAAGCTACTTTATATTGTAATGATTGTAGCTATAGTTTTATGTGGTACAATAATTTTAAAAAATTTAAATGTATGGCATATATTATTTAATTTTCTTAAAGTATTATCTCCTTTATTTATTGGTTTTGTAATAGCATGGTTATTAAATCCTATAGTTAAGAAAATGTATTTAAAGGGGATACCAAGAATTGTTGGGAGTTTAATAGTTTATACGGTATTTTTAGTATTTATATATGTATTTTTGAGAATACTTATACCGACACTTTATACGCAAATTAATGATTTAATTACCACTTTACCAGCAATATTAGATAAATTTAAAGGCTTTGCTGATGATTTTGTAAATCAAGTGGCTATTAGTGGTATTGATTTAACTAACTTTAAAGAAAATATTTTTAATAGTGTAGGGGAATATTTAGTTCATTTTACTAATTCTCTTCCTAATTCAATAATAGGTATTTTGGGTAATTTGATTTCTGGTATTGGTACAATACTTATAAGCTTGGTTGTAGGACTTTATATGTTATTTGATTTTGATGCTATAACAAAACATTTTTTGAAATTAGTTCCAAATAAGAATAAATATGAGATAGAAATATTATTAACTGATATAGGTAAAGAAGTACGTAAAACGATTAGTGGTACTTTATTAGTTGCTTTAATGGTATTTGTATGTGATTCAATTGGATTTGCAGTAATTGGACTTAATGCAGCATTACTATTTGGATTATTCTGTGGACTTACAGATTTAATTCCTTACATTGGTCCATATATTGGTGGGGCTGCAGCAGTTATAGTAGGTTTTTCACAAGGTTCATTTACGGGAATTGCGGTTTTAATTGTTTGTATTATTGTTCAATTAGTAGAAAATTATATTTTACAACCAGTTGTTATGAGCAAAACTACACAGTTACATCCTGTAACAATAATAGTAGGATTGTTAGTGTTTGGTTACTATTTTGGAATATTAGGAATGATTATTGCTACTCCTTGTATTGCCCTTATGAAAGTTATATTTAGATTTATTGTCAAAAAATATGATTTATTTAAAGATGATGAAGTTTTACTTAAAGAAGTACTTAAAGACTAAAGTATTTCTTTTTTTAATGTTTTACAACATAGATAATCTATGGAAATATTGAATTTTTGTGCATATAAATATAAGTAAGTAAGAGATATTTCTTGAGGATTATTTTCATATTTGTAAATTGTAGTAACTGAAAAGTTAAATTCTTTAGCTAATTGAGATGCTGATATGTGATTTTTTTGGCGAATAATTTTTAAATTAAGACTAAAATATTTATAATTAATTTCTTTATGAGTATTAAAAGAATAAGTTTTAGAGCTTAAATTTAAAAGACTATTTAAAGAAACTTGATAGTAGTTACTTAGTTTATTTAATGTTTCTAATTTCATTACTCTTAAATTTGCTTCATATAATTTGTAGGCAGAATGGCTAACTTTTAATATAGTAGCCATTTCTTTTTGAGTTAATTTCTTTTTAGTGCGTAAGGTTGCTAGTAAAAGACCATTTTGCATAAATTGCTCCTTTCTTAAGGTTGATAGTATACATTAAAATTTTGCGTATTTTGTCGAATTATAGAAGAGATAGTTAAAAATGTACCTATTATGTTCTTAAAAGTAGGAAAAAAGGTAATTGCGGACAATAAGTAATAGTGAAGGGAGAAATTATATGACGAAAAAAATTGAAGTAGTTAAGCAACATGATTTAAAAGATTGCGGAGCATGTTCTTTGCTGTGTATTATTAAATATTATAATGGGTATGTACCATTAGAAAAAATTAGAGAAGATACAGTGACGAATATGAATGGGACTACAGCTTTTCATATTGTTAAAGCAGCGACATCTTATGGCTTGGAAGCAATAGGTGTTAAAGTTAAAGATATTAAAGATAGTAATATTTATTTACCTGCTATAGCACATGTAAGTCTTAAAAATGGATTACAACATTTTGTAGTTGTTTATAAGATTAGTAATAATTATGTATGGCTGATGGATCCAGCAAAGGGAAAGATAAAACTTAAAATAGAAGAATTTTTAGCTATTTGGGATAATATTTTAATTTTATTTAGTCCTACTAATGATATTTTAACTTACAAAAGGGAATTAACTTTAATCTCTATATTTATAAATCTTCTGAAAACCAACAAAACCTTGTTAATAACCATTTGTTTAGTTAATATTTTCTTAATGATTTTAGCTATTTTAGGAAATTTTTATTTTCAATTAGCAATTTCTTTGATAAATCATGGTAGTTATATAAAATTTTTAAAATTGATAATTATAGTATTCTTTGGCATTTTCTTATTTAAAGTAATATTCTCTTTTATGAAGAATTACTATTTAAATTATCTTAATAAAAATTTAGATACAAAAGTATTTACTGAATTTTTGAGCCATATTTTTAATCTTCCTTTAAAATTTATTCAAAATCGAACTACAGGTGAAATAACTAGTAGAATTAGTGAGCTTTCAGAAGTAAAAAATTTGTTAGCAGATATTTTTACTAAATTCATTTTAAATTCGATTTTGATAGGTGGAGCGGTAATTGTTTTATATTTTATAAATAATAAACTATTTTTGATTCTTTGTTTAGTAGTTATTATTTATATAATTATTGGTTTAGTTTTTAGTAAAGTTCTTTATCAAAAAATTAAAGAAAGTTTAGAAGTGACTACGGATTTTAATACAAAGCTTGTTGAAAACATAGAAATGAATACTAGTATTAAAAATTTAAATTTAATTAATGAGTTTATATATAGGCTAGAAAATAATTTAATTTTGATGCTTAAAAGTAATTTTAAATTGCAATCTTTGTTAAATAATATTGAATTTGTTAAAAATTTTATTTATGAAATCGGTTTATTTTTAATTACGACTTTTGGAGTGTATCTAATATATATCGGAGAAATGGAAGTTTTAAATTTGGTAACTTTTAATAGTCTTATTTTATATTTATTCGAACCAGTTAAAGAATTAATAGATTTGGTTCCTAAATATAATTATCTTAAAGCATCTTTTAATAAATTAAGTGATTTTATAAATGTTTTAGAAGAAGATAGAAATAAGGCTGGAGTTAAAAAAATTATAGAACCTAACATAGATTTTAGAGAAGTAGGTTATTCTTATAATAAATTTTCTGATGTTATTGAAAAAGTGAATATGACAATAAATCCAGGCGATAAAGTTTTGTTAATAGGTCCTAGCGGTAGTGGAAAGAGTACTATATGTAAACTTATGAATCGTTCTTTAGGCGAATATATGGGTGATATTAATTATTACTTTATGAGTGAAAAAGATTATAGTTTAGAGGCGATTAGAAATGATATTTTATATGTAGGGCAAAATGAAAAACTATTTACGGGAACTATTAAAGAAAATATTTTGAGTTTGCGAAATATTTCAGATGAAGATTTTTCAAGAATAGCTAAAATTTGTAAATTAGAAGAAATTGTAAGTAAAAGACCTAATAGATATAATTCTGTAATTAATGCGGCGATAAATAATTTAAGTGGAGGCGAAAAACAAAGAATTATTTTAGCAAGAGGATTATTAAAGTCGGCTAAAATTATTATTTTAGATGAAGCTTTAAGTGAAGTAAATGAAGAGATGGAAAAAGAAATATTACAAAATATATTTGATAATTTTAAAGAACAAACTTTAATTTATGTTACGCATAAAAATGTATCAGATAAATTTGAAAAAATTATTAATATAGGTGATTTTAATGATAGAAATGTTTAATAATAAAAATGCTTTTTTAAGATTGAAACCGTATAATTTAATTTTTATAGTTATTATTTTTTCAATTCTTTTTAGCGCTCTTATTAGCTTTATAATTAAGAATGATACTTATGACAATTACCAAACTAAAGGTTATGTTGCTTGTGATAATGAGTGTATCACAATGGTGCTTTTACCAAGTAATATTGATTTTGATATGATTTATTTTAACAATAAAAAGATAAATTATAAAATAATTAGTAAAGAACTTAAAGTTGATCAAGAAAATTTTATTAGCTACTACGAAATTAAATTTACAACTGAAGAAGATTTTCAAGATCAGGAAATTTTAGAGTTTAATTTTTACTATAATAAACAAAGAATAATAAAAAAGATTGTAGAAAAAATATTTTAGAAAAAGGAAGTATGCAAAATGGAAAAGATTAGTAGAAAGGAATTATTAATTTGTACTGGGGGATGTTTATTAAATAGCATTTTAATAAGTATGATTAATATTTTTAAAGCAGTAAGTATTTTTAGAAAGGTTGGTAAAAGATAAATGGAAAATTTAAATAATCAGGATTTGTTAAAAATTAACGGTGGAATTTCAAAAACATTATTTGGAGCTTTAGTTATTGGTGTAGTTTTTTTAGCATCGGTAATTTATGGATTTGTTAATCCTAATAAGTGTAATTAATTATGAAATTAGAAAATTTTGAATTAATTAGGATTAGTGGTGGAGGAATTACAGCGACATGGCTGAATTCTTTTGCTAGAATAATATCTATCGTTATTGATGTTGGAAAAATGGTTGGAAGTTCATTTAGAAGAGTAACAACTAAAAATTACTGCTAGAAAAGGGTTTATATTTAACCCTTTTTTTGTTATAATTTAAATAGTGATGGTATATGAAAAAAAATGGTTTTGCTTCAATTTATATGGTTTATTCTTTCTTTTTGATATTTATTTTAATGATGATGACAGTATTAATGGTTAATAATTATAAAAAAAGTTTTTTAACAGCTTTAAAAAATGATATTAAAGAAGAATTAAAAGATGAAAAATTGGATGTTGAGAGAAATATAGATGAAAATAATGAAGAAAATAGCGAATAAAAAATAATTAAATTACTTGATATTGAAAAATAATGGTGTTATACTATAGCTACATGCAAACGAAGGGAGGGATTTGTAAATGACTAAAGTGGTTGTAAAAGCTGGAGACGTAGATGGTGCCTTAAAGAAATTTAAAGCTAAAGTTGCACGTAGTGGTGTCCCTTCTGAATTAAAAAAGAGAAAACATTATGAAAAACCAGGCGTTAAAAGAAGAAATGAAAAGAAAGAACAAATGAGAAACGCTAAAAAACATAGAAATAATTATTAAGGTGAAGATAATGAACGAAAAAATTGCTAATGATTTAAAAGATGCTATGAAAAGTGGCGATAAATTTAAATTATCAGTTATAAGGATGTTAAAAAGTTCTCTTCAATTAGAGAAAATTAATAAAATGCATGATTTAACTGATGATGAAGTTATAGCAGTTATTAAAAAACAAGTTAAAATGCGTAAAGATTCTATTGCAGAATTTGAAAAATTTGGTAAGGTAGAAGAAGTTCAAAATTTACAAAAAGAAATTGAAATACTAAACGTTTATTTACCAGAAGAAATGAGTGAGGAACAAGTTTTAAAAGTAATAGACGAAGTATTTAATGAACTTAAGCCAACAAGTATGAGAGATATGGGTAATGTGATGAAAGTATTAAATACAAAAATTACTAATGCTGATATGTCTTTAGTTAGTAAACTTGTTAAAGAAAGACTTAGTTAAGGATAGTTTAGGCTATTCTTTTTTTGAATAATTGACAAAATAATAAAATATGTCTATAATTTAATTAGGAGAATTTATGGAAACAATAAAAGATTTTAAACCTATATTAGAAGAAAGAATAAAAAGTGCTGATGGAGTATATTTATCTCCACATTTAAATGCTGATTTTGATACAATTGCTTCATGTATTGGTATGGCTTTAATAGTAAAGAAACTTGGGAAACAACCATTTATTATTATGGATGAAGATTTAGTGACAATGGAACCTGGAGTTAAAATAATAGTTGATGAGATAAAGAAGCTACCAATAAATAAAGAAGGAGAAACCATTCCTATTATTACAAGTGGTGGATATAAGAAAAAACAAAGTGATAATGATTTATTAATAGCCCTAGATTTAAATAAAGCTTATCTTACGGGGTGCAAAGACTATTTAGATTCATTTAAGGATGTTATTGTAATTGATCATCATCAAGGTGATAAAAATACTATTTCAACTGAATGTAATTATATAAATCCAGATGTATCAAGTGTATCAGAGCTTATCACAGAACTTTTATGTACATACGGAATAAAATTTGATAAGAGAATAGCTGATTATTTACTTGCTGGTATTTATTTAGATACGGATAAATTTAAAAGAAATGCAAAAGCTGCTACAATGGCTCTTGTTACTAAATTAATGGAAAAAGGTGCAAGTTTAGATAGAGTTAATGACCTATTTGCGGAAGACTTTTATAGTGATAGAAAAGTGCAAAATTTAGTTAGTCAAGCAACATTTTTTACGTATAATGTTGCGACAGTCGTAACAAATCCTTTAGACAGACTTACTAGAGAAGAACTAGCAAAAGTTGCTGATTATTTGCTTAAATTCCGAGTTGATGCTTCTTTCGCAGTTGGACACATAGATGATGATATAATATCTATTAGCGCTAGAAGTAAAGGTACAATTAATGTTGGTTCTATTATGAGTGATTTTGGTGGTGGGGGAAGCAATCATTCGGCAGCTGGTAAAATAGTTGGGGAAGATATAGAAACAGTAGGTTTTAGATTAAATAGAGCTTTAAAACCTAGTTTCTATGTTGATAAAAAAGATGAGAAATTGGATAAATAGTTAAAAATACTTGACTATTGCATATATTAGTAATATAATTATTAAGAAATTTAAGAAGGAAAGCGAATTATTATTCCACCTGATGAATAAAGTTCATAGGTAAAAGGCCATAAAATAGAAATATTAAATTGTCTTTTAAGGTGGAATATAAATATTCTACCTTTTTATATTGTGGAGGTGCGTAAATATCGCAAGTGTGAATAAAGAGTTGCCGATTAATGAGCAAATTAGAGTTAGTGAAATGATGGTTATTGGTCCAAATGGAGAACAAATGGGTCAAAAGAAGTTAGATGATGCTTTAACATTAGCAAGATATGCTGGTTTAGATCTTGTTTTGATGAATGAAAATGGTAAAATGGCGGTTGCTAAAATTATGGATTACAACAAATATCGTTATGAACGCCAAAAGAAACTTAAAGAACAACAAAAGAAACAGAGAGAAACGAATAAAGAAGTTAAAGAGTATCGTTTATCTACGACTATTGATGTTCATGACTTTGAAACAAGAGTTAGAAATGCAAAAGATTATCTAATTAAAGGTCATAGAATTAAAGCTTTTATAAGATTTAAGGGACGTCAAATGGCAAGACCAGAATTAGGTAAAGATGTACTCATAAGATTTGCAGAGGCATTAGAAGAAAATGCTGTTATTGAAGCACAACCAAAGCTTGAAGGTAGACAAATGTTTATGATTCTCGCACCAAAAAATAAGTAGGAGGAAATAAAAATGGCAAATAGTAAACAAAAAACTCATAAAGCAAGTAGCAAAGTTTTAAAAAAGAAAAAGAATGGTACATTAACTTATAAAAAGAGTAATGGTAACCATAAAACAAATAAAGATTCTTCTAAACAAGTACGTCAAAGAAGAAATAAAGGTACGCTTGGAAAGGGCGAAGCTAGCAGATTAAAATCTGTTATCTAATAATAGGAGGTTAAAATATGACAAGAGTTAAAGGTGGAACTGTTTCTAAAAATCGTAGAAGAAAAGTTTTAAAAGAAGCTAAAGGTTATTTTGGAAGCAAACATAGATTATATAAAACTGCACAAGAACAAGTTTTCCATAGTGGAGCTTATGCTTATCGTGACCGTAAAGCAAATAAAAGAAACTTTAGAAAGTTATGGATAACAAGAATTAATGCAGCTTGCCGTTTAAATGAAATTAGTTATTCTAAATTTATGAATGGTTTAGCTAAAGCTGGTATTGAAATTAACCGTAAAATGTTAAGCGAAATGGCTATTAATGATGCTGTTGCTTTCACTGAATTAGTTAAAGTAAGTAAAGCTGCTTTAGAAGGTAAAACTGTTAAACCTGCAGCAGAAACTAAAAAAGAAGTGGCTACAAAAAAAGTTGTAGAAGCTAAAAAAGAAGAAGTTAAGGCTGAAACTAAAGATTATAGTAAAATGACTTTAGCTGAACTTAAAGCTGTTGCTAAAGAACAAGGAGTTAAAGGTTATTCTACTATGAAAAAGGATGAGATTATAGCTAATTTAAAGTAATCACGAAAGTGGTTATTTTTTATTTTGTTTGACAAATTTTAAAATAATTGTTAGTATGTAAATTGAATAGATGAGGATTTTAATGAGTGAAGTAATAGAATTAGTTAATTTAATTAGACAAGTTTCAGAAAAAGATAGAGATGCAAGAGAAAAATTAGAATTGTATTGGCGAAAATTATTTTTATTAGAAAAGACATTATTTGGTGAGGATGAAAAAGGGATATCTTTCATTTGTACTAAAGATTTAATGCAAAAAAATGTGTATCAATATGATTTTGGGTGGAACTTTATAGCTCGCAATGCATTAGATTATTTTTTGAAATCAATAAAACAAGAAATGGATATGGCTTTTTATGCAAAGGGAGAAATAGTTTCACCAATAAATGATTCTTATTATCAGTGTTGTTATAATGTTTCTTATTTAGTGTCAGAAAGAGTCAGACAAAGAGGGTATAAATCTAAACAGGTTGCAATGGAAAATATTGGTATAAATAACGTTCCTCATTTCTTTTCGCCAGTATTTAGAGATGGGGAAATGGAAGTCATTGTTGATTTAACGTTTAGACAGTTTATGCTAGTTCCATTTTTTATACCCGAGAGAATATATCATTTTGAAGAAGCTTTTTTAAGTCCTGTGAGTTTTGGTAATGAAGAATTTTTTAGAAGGTTGTCAACTAAAGGCTTTTTTAAAGCGACACCTGAAAATGTAAAAATATATTTTGATGGGTTTACTCTTGCAAGTGAAACTTATAGAAATGAGGAAGTGCTTACAAGAAAACTTTTTAAAACGCCTGATACTAGCGGTGAAGAATATATAAATAGAATTAAGGATTATACTTTATAATTTGTTAATATTTAGTAAAATAGACTAGGAAAAATAGTCTTTTTTTGTTATACTTTTAGGTAGGTGATATTAATGAAAATATTTTTAGTAGCGGGTAAAGCTGGTTCTGGTAAAGGTGAAGTAGCTAAAATAATTAAAGAGTATTATTTAGCTAAAAAGAAGAAACCTTTTATTACAGAATTTAGTAAATATTTAAAGATGTATGCAAGAGATATTCTTAATTGGGATGGTAATGATCCAAAGCCAAGAGCTTTTTTACAAAGTTTGGGAGTAACTATTAGAGAGAATATGGATATGCCTATGTTTTTGATTAATAGAATGCTTGAAGATTTAAAAGTATATGAATTATATTATGATGCTGTAATTATAAGTGATGTAAGACTGCCGGAAGAAGTTGAAGAAATTAAAAAGAAATTTAGCGATGTATCTTCGATTTATGTAATTAATCAGTTTGGAGCTAGTACTTTATCACTTGATGAGCAAAAACATATTACAGAGACAGCGTTAGAGGATTATAGCAATTTTGATGTAACTATTACTAATGATAATTTAAATGTTTTAGATAATAGAGTTATTGCTTTCTTAGAAAGTAGGGAATAAAATGAATGTTAAAGATGAATTTATAAAATATTTTGTAAGTCAAGGACATGTAGAAATACCAAGTGCACCATTAATACCAGAAAATGATCCTTCGGTATTATTTAATACGGCAGGGATGCAGCCATTAATTCCTTATTTAATGGGGAAAAGTCATCCTGAAGGTAAAAGGTTATGTGATGCTCAAAAATGTGTTAGACTAACAGATTTAGATGAAATAGGTGATAAAACTCATCATACTTTTTTTGAAATGCTTGGTAATTGGAGTTTAGGAGATTACTTTAAAAAGGAAAGTATTGGTTTTAGTTTTGAATTTTTAACTAAAGTTTTAAATATTCCGATTGAGAAATTAGCTGTAACTGTTTTTGAAGGAAATGAAGATATTCCTCGCGATGAAACTTCGGCATCTATTTGGAAAGAATATGGAATAAGTGATAAAAGAATTGCTTATTTAGGTGCAAGCGATAACTTTTGGATAGCAGGTGAGACAGGACCTTGTGGTGGAGATACAGAAATATTTTATTTTAGAAGTAATGATCCAGTTCCAGAAATGTTTGATCCAAGTGATGAAAGATGGGTTGAAATTTGGAACAATGTGTTTATGGAGTTTAATAAAGATTCTAATGGTAAGATTACAGAATTACCACAAAAAAATGTTGATACAGGAATGGGTTTAGAAAGAATAGTTGCAGTTTTAGAGGGGGTAGATGACAACTATCAAACTTCTATTTGGAAAGAAATCATTGCTAAAATAGAGAATATTAGTAATAAACCTTATCTGGGTAATGAAGTAAGTATGAGAATTCTTGCTGATCATATTAGAACTAGTGTTTTTATAAGTGCAGATAGAGTAGGTATTAAGCCAAGTAATACTGACCAAGGTTATATTTTAAGAAGATTAATTAGAAGAGCTATTCGTCATGCTAAAAAATTAGATATTGATATGAATTCTAATTGGTTAGAAGAAATTGCCTTAGAAGTTATTAAAAAATATGAAGATTATTATACAGAGATTAAAGATAATAAAGAAATTGTTTTAGAAGTATTAAAAAATGAATCTATTAAATTTAATCGTACTTTAGAAAAAGGGTTAAGAGAGTTTGATAAGATGATAAATCAAATCGAAGGTAATATGATTAATGCTACGAATGCTTTTAAATTATATGATACTTATGGTTTTCCTATTGAGCTTACTGAAGAAATGGCTAAAGAGCATGGAATGATGGTTGATACCGAAGGCTTTAAAGAAAAATTTAGAGAGCATCAAGAACTTTCCAGAACGGCTTCAGCAGGAAAATTTAAAGGGGGACTTCAAAGTGATGGCGAAATTGAGACTAAATATCATACAGCAACTCATTTACTTAATGCTGCTTTAAAAATAGTAGTTAATAAAGATGTTCATCAAAAAGGAAGTAATATTACAAGTGAGAGAATGCGTTTTGATTTTTCTTGTGATCATAAGCTTACTGATGAAGAAAAAATTAAAGTTGAAGAATTAGTAAATAGTTGGATAAAAGAAAATATTCCTGTAACTATGGAAACTATGAGTAAAAGTGATGCTATAAATAGTGGAGCGGAAGCAATGTTTATTGAAAAATATGCCGATATAGTTAATGTTTATAGTATTGGTGATATTTCCAAAGAAATTTGTGGTGGGCCTCACGTAAAAAGCACTGGAGAACTTGGAACTTTTAAAATAAAAAAGGAAGAAGCATCTAGTGCTGGTGTTAGAAGAATAAAGGCTGTTTTAGAATGATTGATTAAGAAAATCCAACAGGGAAAATTTATGAACATTTAGGTGGTAAAATAATTGACACAATCTCTAAAGATGGAATAAGTGAAGTAGTATTATTATATACATTATAAATACTACTTTTTGTTAGTTTGACTAATGAAGATTAAGACTTTTATTGTGAAAGTTTTAAAATTCATTGCTATCATTTTATTCCTAATTGCTTTTTTGGTAATAGTTATAAAAAAAGACATCTAATTCAAGCTTATAGTACGAATTAAATGTCTTGCACAAAATTTTGGGGTGAACATTCAAGTAAGAACTGAATGTTCCTTTTTTATTATAGGAAGTTTTTTTCATCTATATCCATGTTAACATAGATTTTATAGTTTTGTAATATGTCTTTATTTTTTGTTTAAAATATGATATTATTAAATAGTATAAGAATAAGAAAAGGTGAAGCAAATGACTATTTTAAGTATAGGTAGATCTAGTTATGATATTACATGTCCAGTAGAAGATTATCCAGTAGAAGGTACAAAATATGCTTTAAATGAGAAAATTGAATGTGGTGGAGGAACTGCGGCTAATGTAGCTTTTATGCTTGGTAGATGGGGAGAAAGTGTTTATTTAGCAAGTGTTTCTGGTTCTGATGATTATGGTTCTAAATTAAAAAAAGAACTTGAGCAAGCGACTGTTAGAACAGAACTTATGGAAACCTCTTATGAGGTAGGTACTCCTTTATCTATTATTTTAGTAAATAAGAAAAAAGGTACTAGAACAAAATTTGATGTAATTGGTCAAACACAGCCATTATTGAAAAAATATGATTATACAATATCGCCAAATGTAATATTTTCGGATGGTAAAGAATATGCGGCAACAATTAATGCTTTAAATAAATTTCCTGATGCGATAAGTGTAGTTGATGCGGGAAGAGTTAATAAAGATTTATTAGAGTTATGCAAGTTTGTTAAATATATAGTATGTTCCAAAGGTTTTGCAGAAAATGTAAGTGGCCTTAAAATAGATTTTAATAATTCAGCAAGTTTAGTTAATGTTTATAAAAAATTAAAACAAAAGTATCCTAATAATAATGTTATAGTAACATTGGGAGAAATGGGCGCTATGTATACCGTAGAAGGTGAAATTAGAATAATGCCAGGATTAAAAACTACCGTGATTGATCCTAGTTCAGCAGGAGATATTTTTCATGGAGCTTTTATATATTGTATTGCTAATAATTTTGATGTAGAAAAAGCTGTAACTTATTCAAATATTGCAGCTGGTTTATCAGTTGGAAAAATGGGTGGAAGAACATCTATACCAACTATTAAAGAAGTTATTGCGTATTATAATGCTAAATTTAGAGTTGAAGGCCAAGAAGAAGAATTACCAATTAGAAAAGATGAACCAGAAGTTAAACTTCCAGATATTCCGAATGCAGCTACATTTAAAATACCAGAGGTTGTTATAACGGAAGCAAATATAGCTAGTACTTTTACAATTGGGGGATCTTCAATACCAGTTGTTTCGGCAGATAATAATGTTCAGCAGTAAATCACCAATCCTGAATGCACATGGAGAAACTAGAGATACAATTTCTTTTATACTTAATGATTTTATTAATGATAATTTAAAATTAGGGATAGAGTATATTGGGGTTATTCATGGATGGAGTTCATATATATTAAAAGAGGAAATTCATAGTTTATTAAAGAGAAATAAAAATGTAATTGATTATTACGTGGATATATTTAATCCAGGATTAACGATTATTAGGCTTAAAGTAAGATAAATTCTTACTTTTTTAAGTTAAATGATTATTTGTTTTATAAGCATAAAACATTAAAAAAAGATAGTGCAATTTTGCTATTAAGACAATTTTTTACAAAAAGTTGACAAATAAAACAAAATGTGCTATAATTTATTCGTAATTGAAATAGGGGGTTAAATTATGAAAGGTTACGTTTTAGATTATATTAATGAAAATGAATTTAAAAAATTAGAAAGAGCTTTAAAAAAATATAATATGTTAGCTTTTAAAAAGCTTAACTTTGATTATTATCCAGCTCTTAGAAATGGTAACTTTGTAGGTGAACTTGTAAGTACTAATAAAAAAGAAGGTACAGAAAAATACGAACTTAAATTACCAAGTGATAAAATGTTTGCAGCTGTTCATGGTGAAGTTAAACTTTATTATACAGTTTATTTAAAAGAAGAAACAGTTATGCTAGAAACTATTACACCAACTGAAATATTACTTGAAGGACATATGAGTGAACTTACAACTTATAAAGGAATAATGATTTCAAAAGCAAATGCTACTAAAGATAAATTTAAAATAGATTTATTAAATATGTTACAAGAAAATAAATAAGGAAAGGTTTTGGAGAAATATGAAATATTATAGAGAAAATCAAGATATAATTATTGCTAGAATGGAGAAAAAAAGATTAGAACAAGAGCTTATGTTATTAAGAATAATGGAAGAAGCTCAAAAAAGATTAGCAGAATGGCGAGCAAAAGTGTCACCGAGATCTACTGTTAGTGATTGGGAAATGGAATCAAATTATATTGAACATGAATTTAAAATAATAAGATAAATAAAGTATGTTACGATATGTAGCATATTTTTTGTTTTAAAGTCTTTAATTTTATGATAGAATAAGATTAGGGAGGAACACTATGAAATATGCGTTTGTTACTTTAAGTATTTTAGCTATTTGGATTGCAGTTATATTAATAGTTGTATTTCTTAATTATGAAGGTATATTGTTACCAATATTAGCTCTTTTCATGACTGTAGCATTATTTTTAATAGGTTTTGGTAGTAAAAAATGAGAAATGAATCTTTGTTTAGTTTAATAATATCTTTATTAAAAATATATTTTAGTAAAACCAGTAATAAATCTATTTTATATAAGAGATGTATTTTTGATCATTTTAAAAGTATGGGTGGTTCCTATATTAAGTTTTTACAAGTCTTATGTGTTAATTATAAATTTATGGAAGGTTGGGGTACGCCAAAAGACTACGAAGTATTTGATCAAGTGCCGTTAGAATACATTGATGTAAAAAAATATATTAAATATAAAGAAGATTTTAGTTATATTGAAGAAGTGCCTTTTGCTAGTGGTTCATTTGCTCAAGTTTATAAGGCTAAACTTAAAGCTGGGGAAGAAGTTGTTATAAAAATGCTTAGACCAAGCGTTTATAATAATTTAGAAAAAGACTTAAAGAAAATAAATAAAATATTAGGGTTTATGAGTTATTTTTTACCTGATAGTGTTGTAAATTATCAAGATGCTTTTGAAGAGTTTGCTCGTAATACAATTTTAGAAACTGATTATAGTCGAGAAGTTGCTAATATGGAATATTTTTATAAATATTATTTAGATAATGAAGATGTAATAATACCTGCAGTATATAAAAAGTATTGTAGTGAATATATAATAGTTCAAGAATATATAGAAGGAATAACTCTTGCTAGATTAATTGCTAATACTTCAAGCAAAGGAAATATATATGAGAAAAACCTGCAAATAACAGGTTCAGATTTATGGAAACAAATTAGTATTGTTGGCGGGGAAGCTTTACGAACTGCGATGACATCAGATTATGTCTATGGTGATCCTCATATGGGAAATATAATTTTACTGCCTGATAATAAAGTTGCTTTTGTAGATTTTGGATTAATAGCTAGTAAACCAGTATCACAGGAAGCTTATTACTTATGGGTTAAAGCCTATTATGACATATTAAATGGTAAAGGTGATTATAGTAAATTACTTGAAAGTACCTGTGTATGTTTCTTTACCGATATAACTAATGCACTTAGAAAATATTTCGGACATAATAATTTAATCAATTCTTTATCACAAATATTTGATTTTGAAATTAAAGAAGCTGAACAAAGTAAAACTGCAGCTAGCTCCTATATTAATAATGGGCATTTAATGACAATGATTTTAGAATATGTTGGTGGTGTAAAAGCTATAAATTTAAAACTTGATTTACGTAATTTTCAAATATTAAAAGCAATGCAAGCATTTTTAGGTACTGTAAATGTAATTGATAGAGAAATGAATACAGAGAATTATGCAGAAGTTATGAAAAGTTCAATGGAATATGCATTTTCTCATTTAAAACCAAATAGTATTTCTAATGATTTAGGAATTGATACTAAATATAGTGAAAATGAAAGTTGTGAAATACTTTTAGATTTACTTACTTCAATTGCTAATAAAGATAAAGTATTATTTTATGAATTAGCAGAAAGGATGTCATTATGAAAAAAAATAATGTAGTAAAAAATATTATATTTCACATTCGTTATCCATATACTGCTGCTATAATTGCTATTATGTGGATGGGAATTGCCATTATTTCTTTAAATCAAAAAGGTGTTAATTTTGAAACTTTAATTGTTTTAACTTCACTATGTACACTATTTATTGCCTTTTTAGGATTTAGAGGATCAAATTAATTTAAAAAGGTAGAAATTTTACTAATTATTTGATATAATTGGTTTGTAACAAGAAATTTTTTATGTATTAGAGTAGAGAATAAATAGTTAAGACTTATAAAACGGGAAGTTGTTTATAAGGCAAGAGAAATCGCTTATTTATTTTCGCATTCCGCTATGAGAATAAGATATAACCTTTATTTTTCGTAGTGGGAAAATGGAGGTTTTTTTATGAGCAAAGTACAAAAAATATTATTTACAGCATTATTTATTGCATCAACTGTAGTTTTAAGGAGAATCTTGTCAATTCAAACACCAATAATAACAATAGGATTTTCTTTTGTACCTATTATGTTATCAGCTATAATATTAGACTGGCGTCATACAGTGTTTATATCTACTATTAGTGACATAATTGGGGCATTACTTTTCCCATCAGGAAGTTTTTTCTTTGGCTTTACAATAAGCGCTTTTTTAACAGGATTAATATATGGATTAATATTACATCGTAAAGAATTTAAAATTGATAAAGGTTTTATAATTAGACTTATTATTAGTACATTTTTAGTAACAGCATTAGTTAATGGTCTTTTAAATACGATTTGGGTTATGATGATTACGAAAAATGCCAGTGCAGTAGTAGTTCCAATAAGAATTTTAAAACAATTAGTAATGATGCCAATTAAAATAGTGACAATATTAAGTCTTGCTAAATTTTTTGAAGAAAGGATAAAGAAGTTAGTTAATGATTAAGTTAGAAAGTGTAAGTTTTGGATATGAAAATCTAGTTTTAGATAATATATCATTAGGAATTAATAGTGATGAAATAACTTTTATAGTTGGTAAAAATGGAAGTGGGAAGTCAACACTTGCTCATATTTTAGCAGGTTTAAAAAAGATAAATAAAGGGAATTTATTTATTGATGATGTGGCTATAAATAAAAAGACGAATATTAAAAGTGTTCGTAAGAGTGTTGGAATAGTATTTCAAAATCCTGATAATCAAATAGTTTTTAATAGAGTATATGATGATATAAAGTTTACATTAGAAAATATGAATACACCAAAAGATGAAATAGATAGCATTATTAAATCAGTATTAAAAGAAGTTGGAATGGAAAAATTTATAAATAGTAATCCTTATAATTTAAGTGGTGGGGAAAAACAAAGAGTGGCAATTGCCTCTATACTTGCGTTAAATCCTAAATATATTATTTTTGATGAAGCAACATCAATGTTAGATATTGAAGGAAAAAAAGCTATATATTCAATAATTAAAAAATTAAAAAATAAAGGTATTGGAGTTATTTTTATTACTAATATTATCGATGAAATAATATATGGAGATAGAGTTTTAATACTTGATAATAAAAAAATATATGATTATCAAAAAGACGA
This sequence comes from uncultured Mycoplasma sp., assembly GCA_947646115.1. Lineage (GTDB taxonomy): Bacteria > Bacillota_I > Bacilli_A > RF39 > UBA660 > Caccenecus. The sequence continues at coordinate 7,772 of CANSFH010000009.1, read as the reverse complement.
GTTATTTGATAATATAAATATTTTAAAGAAACATAAACTTGATATTCCGTTTAATTTGAAAGTTATTAATAAATTTAAAATAAAAAATGTTAATAATGAAGAAGATATTTTAAAAGGACTTGAAAATTATGATTTATAGTATAGGACTAGTATTATTTTTACTATATAGTATTTTAGTGTTTTTAATTGATAGTTATATCATTTTAGGTTTATTATTTATTTTAAATATTATAGGATTATTAATGGTTAAAGTAAGAATAAAAAAATATTTAAAAGTTTTAAAAATGAATTTTTTTATTATTATATTTATTTTTCTGTTTAATTTAATTTTTGGTTACTTAAGATTAGCTTTCTTAACTAGTTTTAAAATTTATTTAGTTATTAGTACTACTTATTTATTGGGATATATATATACTCCGATAAAAATAGCAGAAAGCTTTTATTATATATTGAGTCCTTTGAAAATCTTTAAAATTGATGTTCAAGAGCTTAGTTTAATAATTGCAATAGCATTAGCTTTTGTGCCTATATTGAGTGATGAAGCTAAAAATATTAAAATGGCTATGTTAAGTAAAGGAATGGATTTTAATTTAAAAAATGTTATAACTCGTCCTCATATTTATTTAATTACTTATTTAAATAGTTTATTTTCGAGAATTGATGAGTTAGAACTTAGTCTAAAAATGAAGGGATATCAATAAAAATCTAGTTTAAAAATAGTTTCTTAATAACTTGATTTGTGATAAAATATTTTTGGTGATTAATATGTTAACAATTAAAGATTTAGTAGTAGAAGCCGAGGATAAAATTATTTTAAGTGAATTTAATTTAGATATAGAAACTTCAGAGATACATGTTTTAATGGGGCCTAATGGGATTGGAAAAAGTACAATTTGTAAAGCTATAATGCATCATCCAGATTATAAAATAACAAAAGGAAAGATTATTTATAATAATGAAGATTTAGAAAATATGACAACTACAGAAATTGCAAGGAAAGGAATATTTTTGTTAAGTCAAAATCCTGTGGAAGTTGAAGGCATTACTAATGCGGAAATGCTTAGAAATGTAATTGGGGAAAAAACTAATCAAAAAGTAGATATTTTCAAATTTAATAAAAAATTAAATGAAGTATGTTCGATGATTGAATTACCTAAACCTTTTGTTCACCGTGATATAAATTTTAATATGAGTGGTGGTGAGAAGAAGAAAAATGAATTATTACATTTATTTATGTTAGAGCCAAGTTTAATTATTTTAGATGAGATTGATTCAGGATTAGATGTAGATGCATTAAAAACAGTGGGAATGTCTTTAAAAAAATATTATGATTTATATAAGCCTTCTATTTTAATTATTACCCATCATATGGATATATTAAAATATTTTGATAATTATCAGGTTCATGTTTTAAAAGATGGAAAAATTGTTAAAAGTGGTAATGAAAATTTAGCAAAAGAGATAGAAAATAAAGGATTTGAGGCAAATGAACCAAATGGGCAAGATAATAATGAATAAACTATTATTGGTAGAGGATATAAATAATATTAGTGATGGTAGTTATGATGTAGAAATAACTAAAGATATGAATATAAATATTTCAAATGAAGTAGTTTTAAATAATTATGATCATAAAAATTATAATCTAAAATTATTAGTGGAGGATAAAGCTGATATAGAATTAAATAAAGTAAATATGGTAAATAAAGATGTTGCTCTGGAAATTATCATTAATAATGATTCATTAGTAAATTTTAATTGGGTTATAATAAATAGTGGTAGAAATAAAATAAATATTATAGTAAAAATGATTGGTAATAATAGTAAGTGTTTTGCTAAAGTAAGAATTATAAATAGTAGTAGAGAAAGTAATGCTGATGTTATATTTAGAGGGGTTGTAGCTCTAAATACTAAAGATAACACTATAGTAGAGGATTTAAAGGGATTAATTTTAGGAGAAGATACAATTAAAATAAGTCCTATAATGGAAGTTTCAACAAATGAAGTTATGGCTAACCATTTAGTGACTATAGGTTCTTTTAACCCTGAAGAATTATTTTATTTAAACAGTAAAGGTTTAAGTGAAAAATTGGCTAAAGATATGTTAAAAACTAGTTTTATTTGGAGTGTTTTACCAGAATATTTAAGAAATAAAATGGAGGTGATAAATTATGAATAGAGAAGATTTTCCACTTTTAAGTCATGACATAATATATTTAGATAATAGTGCAACAAGTTTAAAGCCACAGAGTGTTATTGATAAAATGAATGATTATTATAGTAATTATTCGGCAAATGCCCATAGAGGAGATTATGATTTATCTTTTAGGGTAGATCAAGAATATGAAAATGCCAGAGAGGCAGCTAAAAAATTCCTTAATGCCGAATTTTTAGAAGAAATTATTTTTACTAGTGGAGCTACTGAAGGACTTAATATGATTGTTAGTGGATTCTTTGGTAATTTATTAGAAGAGGGAGATGAAGTATTAATCACTAATAGTGAGCATGCTTCTAATGTAATGCCTTGGTTTAGATTAGCAAAAAAATTAGGAATTATAGTGAATTATATTCCTTTAGATGAAAATTATTATGTAACTTTAGATAATGTGAAAAAAGCTATAACTCCTAAAACAAAAGTTATTAGTATAGCAGGTGTAACTAATGTAATAGGAGATAAAAGACCAATAAAAGAAATAGCTAAGTTAGCCCATAAAAGCAATATATTTATGGTGGTAGATGCAGCACAAATGGCACCTCATATGAAAATAGATGTTCAAGATTTAGATGTGGATTTTTTAGCATTTTCAGGACATAAAATGTGTGGACCAACAGGAATTGGTGTTTTATATGGTAAAAAGGAATTATTAGAACATTTAGAACCTATTAATTTAGGTGGTGGCATGAATGAGTCTTTTGATAATCCGGATAGTATTTATTTGAAATCTCTACCTACTAGATTAGAAGCTGGTACACAAAATATTGCGGGAGCTATTGGTCTGGGTGAAGCTATTAAATATTTAGAAAAAATAGGTTTTGACAAAATTGAAGAACAGGAACATAATTTACGAAAGTATTTAATAGATAAATTAATTAATATTCCATATATTGATATTATTAATATTGAGTCGGATAGTGGTATAGTAGCATTTAATGTAAATAAAATATTTAGTCAAGATGTAGCATATTACTTAAATAAATATAATATTTGTGTTAGAGCAGGAGACCATTGTGCGAAAATATTAAAATCTAGTGTAGGTGTAACGAATACAGTAAGAGTAAGTTTATATTTTTATAATACTTATGAAGAAATTGATAGTTTAGTAGAACTGTTAAGTGATTATGATAAAATAGTAAAAGAGATGATATAAATGGATGAAGTAACTAAAAGAGAAATTATAATGGAAAATTATATGCATCCTACTAATAGAAGAAGAACCGATGATAATACCTATACGAAAACTAATACTAAAAATGCTTCTTGTATAGATAATTTAGATATTTATATTCGCTTTAAAGGGAATGTAATAGATGACATTGTGTTTGATGGAGAAGCTTGTGCAATATCAATATCGGCGACTAGTATTATGATAAATAATTTAATTGGTAAAACTAAAGAGGAAGCTATAAAGTATATTAATAATTTTTATAATATGACTAATGGTAAAGATTATGATAGTGACCTTGTTGGTGAAGGAATAGTTTATAGTGATATATATAAGCAAGGTAATAGAAAAACTTGTGCTACATTGCCTTTTAGAGGTTTAGAGAAAGTTATTTTAGATAGTCTAAAGTAACTTTTTCTTGAGTTTCAATATTTTATTTTGTATAATATACATCACTGGGGTGATGGTAATGTATGATTTATTTATGGATTTAGAAGATTTAAATCAATATATTTTGGAAGAGAGAAAAAATGAAAAAATAAATGGAACAGAAAGTATACTTGTCCCTCTTACTGAAACTTTAAGTTTTTTTGAAAAAAAGAATGGGGAATTGGATATGTGTCATGTTTTAAAAGATTTTGCAACTGATGAGATGATTCTTTTTGCTAAATTTTATGTTAATTTTAAAAATACTTTTGTAAGTGGCCCTTATAGTATGCTTGATGCTTATTTACTTTATGCTGGTATGGGTTTAGTTGATCCAAGATTTGCAAAATAGGTTGTATAAAAATATATTTTGTGATATATTATAATAGTAAAACGAATGAGAAGATTAGTAATATATAATTTTTGTAATAGAGAATTCACGGTTGGTGGAAGTGAATGAAAAAGAATATATGAATCTACTTCTTTAGTGAAATTAATAGTTTCCGTGTACTCGCGTTAAGAGATTTAAGTAATATAAAGGATGGTACCGCAGAATTTGCTCCTTGCAAGTTTTGTGGTTTTTATTTTTAAGGAGGAAGATATGGAAGAATTAAAGAACATGGCTCTTATTTTTATTTATCCTGATGGAACAGTTGAGAAGATTCCCATTGGAGAATATAAATTGCATATAGAATATATGAGAAAACATTTAGGTGAATCGCCAAAATTTTATGATATATGTAAAGGACTAGATTTTTATAAGTCATGTTTACATAGCCATATTGATACTATGTTATCATTAAATGGTGTTATTATAATATTTAATTTGGATTTAGAATATATAGTTGAGGGTTTATTTGATTATGAAAATGAAATTCCAGATTTATTAATCGACTGTCCTGAAAATTTATATAGTATAGAACAAACTATGGCATTAGAAAGTATATATGCTAGTTATCCACATGATAATTTAGTTTGTGAAAAATTTAGTGAAAGACAAGATACTTATCTTGGTAAACAATATTTTAATATTGAAGAATATATTGCTAGCGCTAAAGATAGTTTTGGCTCTAGAGGAGTATAGAAAGAAGGAATAAAAAATGATAGATATTAGAATAATTAGAGAAAATAAAGATTTAGTAAAAGAAAATATTAAAAAGAAATTTCAAAATGAGAAATTACCGCTTGTAGATGAAATTTATGAAATGGATAAAAGTTATCGGGAAGCAAAAGCGAGTGCTGATAATAAAAGAAATGAAAAAAATAAATTGAGTAGTGAAATTGGAGCTTTAATGCGCGATAAAAAAGTAGACGAGGCTAATTCTTTAAAAGCTGAAGTAGCAGTTCTAAATAAAGAAATAGAAGAACTAGAAGCATTAGAAGAAAAATTAAGTAAAGAAATTCATGAAAAAATGATGGTTATTCCACAAATAATTGATGATTCTGTCCCAGTTGGTAAAGATGATTCGGAAAATGTTGAAATAGAGCGATTTGGAGAGGCTAAATTACCTGATTTTGAAGTACCATATCACGCTGATATTATAACTAAACTAAATGGTCTTGATAAGGATGCAGCAGGTCGTACTAGTGGCAATGGTTTTTATTATTTGATGGGTGATGTTGCAAGACTTTCTAGTGCCATGCTTAGCTATGCAAGAGATTACATGATTGATAAAAACTTTATTTATTGTATACCGCCATTTATGATTAGAAGTGATGTTGTTACTGGTGTTATGAGTTTTGCTGAAATGGATGCGATGATGTATAAAATTGAAGGTGAAGACTTATTCTTAATTGGAACAAGTGAACATTCAATGATTGGCAAATTTAAAGGAGAACTATTAAAGAAAACAGAACTTCCTATAACTATGACTTCATATAGTCCATGCTTTAGAAAAGAAGTAGGGGCTCATGGTATTGAAGAACGAGGAATTTACCGTGTTCATCAATTTGAAAAACAAGAAATGATTGTTATATGTGAACCAGAAGAGTCTATGAACTGGTATAATAAGATGTGGCAATATACAGTAGAAATATTTAGAAACTTAAATATTCCTGTTAGAACTCTTGAGTGTTGCAGTGGTGACCTAGCTGACCTCAAGGTTAAATCTTGTGATGTTGAAGCTTGGAGTCCAAGACAACAAAAGTATTTTGAAGTTGGCTCTTGTTCTACTTTAGGTGATGCCCAAGCAAGAAGATTAGGTATTAGAGTAAAAGGGGAAAACGGAACCTATTATCCTCACACATTAAATAATACAGTACTCGCATCAACTAGAGCTCTTATTGCTTTAATTGAGAATAATGTTAATGAAGATGGAAGTGTTAATATTCCAGAAGTGTTAAGACCATATATGGGCGGCAAAAGTAAGATTGAAGTTAAGTAGTGATTTATAAGATTTAAATTTTCGGTGAGGATTATTTAAATCTTTTTTCTTGTAATATTTATTTTAAAATTAAACAAAAAAGCTTTCTGACAAAGACAATAAAATATGCTATTACGAATATGTCAAGGAAGCTTGCTTAAAATAAAAAGGAATACCTAGTTTTGCAGAGTTAGGTACTATTCCAAAAAATTGTTCAAGTACCGACTTATACAGTTGGTACTATTTTTATTAAAATGACTAATAAGGAGTATTATGATAGTACAAAGATATTTCTCTGATTTTCTCATAATTTTATCTCCTTCCACTTTAAAAGTAAAGGAGAATAGTACCCTAACTAACTAAATATTCCTATAAATATTATATTATTAGTGATAGATAAAAACAAGTGAACAAAAGAGAAATTATAAAAATATATATGAATACTTTCCAAAATTAAAAGTGTCTTAAATGCTTATAAATAAAGTTTATAGCGACATTTAATAACTTATAAAAACTTATTCAAAAATTTACTATACTTTTTTGAGAAAAAGTTAGTTAAATTAGTAAATGTAATTTTTTATAAAAAAGACTTGACAAATATAAAAAATCTGATATAATATCCACTCGACAAGTGGAAAAAGAGGTTGGTTTTGGATGAAAAATAAAAAGAAAGTTAAACTTCGTTCTCTTAATAAAAAAATTGCTGCTGAAAAGTTATTAACTCTTGGTTTTGCGGGATTAGTTGCAACGATAGGCACTTTAGACAATCTTGGTATTAATTTATTTGATTTGCTTGATAACTTTAAACATAATTTTAATAATCCTAGTTCTTCTACAGAATTAAATATTGATAAAACTAAATTTTCTAAACCTTCTGGTGTTAAAACAGATGATGAGGGTGTACCAGTTCTACCAGAAGCTACGGAAGATAAAAGTGAAATACCTAATGGTGAAGAAATTACTGTAGATGATAAGACAGAACAAGCTGTAAAATCTGATATTCAAATGACAGTAAGTACTGGTACTCTAGATGAAGCAAGTAAACCTAGTTCAGATTTAAATTCTAATTTAAAGCTAGAAGATGATCACATACATAATTTAGGAAAATGGGTAGCATTAAATGGTATTTTTGATGCAAGTTATTGTCCAGAAGATGGAGCTTTAGCTGGTGTTAAATTGCATAATATACGTATAACAAATATTAAGAAAATATCAAATGAAAATGGAACACATAATTTAGTTATAACATTTACTTGTACAAATTGTGGCCAAGAAAAAATAGTAACTAAAACTGTAGAATGTAAATATGGAGAAGAAATTAATTGGGATGAAGTTTTTGAATACGAAACTTGTGATTGTGGATATAAGCATATTATAGGTGGGCACAAATTAGATAAGGGAACTATTAATTATCAAGGAAAGACTATTGAGTATACTTGTACAAATTCTGGATGTGGATATAAACTAGTAAAAGACTATAATCCGACAATATCAGTTAATCCAGGTTCAGGAGGATCAGGTTCAAGTAATCCTGATCATAATGAACATACTCACGATCATAAGACTCAAGATGAATATAGTCCAAATGGAGAAGCAAGTC
>CANSFH010000008.1 GCA_947646115.1 uncultured Mycoplasma sp. | reverse complement strand
CTAAATATATTATCAAATAACTATCATTTATTTCTATGAATGTTGCATTCCTATCAGGTAATAACTTTTCTATTTCTAAATAAGTCACTTTATTAAAACCCATTTCCAAAAATATATTTTCTAAAAAATATAAATCTCGATTACTATAAAAAGCATTTTTTACGATAACAATATTATCTCCAAACAGCTTACTCTTTACTTTTTCTTTCTTTAAGAACTTGCCAAACTCTTCCATAAATTCTGTTCTTTTAATAATATTTCCTTTTTCAAGAATTCCTTTTAATTTTAATCCAAACACTTTATCTTTATAAACAATATTTACTAAATCATCAACAAAAAATAGCGTCATCAATATACCATCATTCCTTTAGACAAAATTTAAGTCTTGTAGTCTCTCCACCTTTAATATGTCTATATTTATTATGTTCCAAAAATATTGATTTAATCTTTAAATAGCGATGATAATCAATTTCTTTTAATTTAATATTTAAAATTCTATGCAATTCCGACTTAGAAATACCCATATCGTTAGCAACTTCCCGCAATGTTTTATTAGTCATTATAATGTAGTCTGCATAGTATATAACATTATCTTTCAAAATAAAAACCCCCTTAAATTATATTAAAGAGATTTTCAAAATATGCTTAACTTAATTCTGCAGGATCCATACTATAAAATTTTTCTGGATTTATAAGTGTTCCATTATAATAAACTTCAAATAATAAAATATTTTTTGCTTCACTAATTTTATTAGTTCCACCAACACCAATAACCTCACCTTGACTTAAAACATCTCCAGCTTTAACTTTAACATCGTTTAACCCATAATAGATAGTTCTAAGATTAGTATTATGAACAACTTCTACAACATTACCTAAAATTTCATCATTTTTGACATTTTCGATTGTACCATCTAAAACCATCACAACATCAAATGATTTATCAGCTTTATATAAAACTCCTGTATTCTTCATATAAGTATTTTCAAAATAAATTAAAGCTTTTTGTTGAGTTTCTTCATTTTCAGAAGCATCATAAAAATACTTATCAATACTTATATAATCTCCTACAAAAGGTTTTACTATTCCATCTGATAAAGATCCATCCACATTTACAACTGGTGTCGAATCTATATTTTTAATAATTCCTGTTGCGTATAAATAGTTTGGATTATTCTTAAAAATTGTACTAACCAGACTAACAGTTCCAAATATAAGCATCAAAATAATAACGTATAGCGTTGGCAAAACATAACCTCGAAGTTTTCTTTGTTTCATTATTACTCACCCTTTCTTATTAATAAAGTGAGCAAGTTTTTAAATTTTATACTTAAATCGTATCAACTTTTGTATTTTTATAATAATGTTTTAAAATCTCTTGATATGTATAGCCTTCTTTAGCCATTCCTTGTGCTCCATATTGGCTCATTCCTACACTATGTCCAAAACCTAATGTTTTAATTATAATATTATCTTTATCTACTGTAATAGTAAAGTCTGTTGATTTAAGACCTAATTTATTAAACACTTCTAAACCTGAAAATTTAACTCCATTTATGGTAATTTCTCTAACATAATTATTGCTACTTCGAACTATATTAGAAATATTTACATTACTACAAGTTATACCAAGTTTATTACAAAAATTATCTTTTAAAATTGTTCTTGAAGAAACATATGAACTATAACTTTTATCCCATTTCGAATCTACACTTACAAGATATTCTTTATCTTCTTTAAAAACCACTTTAGCATCATCAGTTGCCCCATTAGAAATAGCAAAATAATATGCAGTTATTGGTTTGTCATCATAAGTAACAATTTGATTACTAGTTTCATTTACTGCTTCTTTAACACGGCTATAATAATAATCAAAATCATTACCCCATTTTTTCTTCATTTGTTCCATAGTTAAATATACCTGATCATTGATCGTTGTACTTAAAATATAGTTTTTTACTGTCTGCATTTTATTAACTGCAAAAGTTCTTGATGCGACCGCTTGCGCCTTTAAAGCTTCCATATTAAATGAAGCTGGCATTTCTCCCGCAACAACCCCAATAATATACTCTTCCAAATCTATATAAAACGGATTACTTTTATCTTTATTATTACTTATTAAGACTTTATTAACTTTTGGCTCTACATTATTATTACTTGAAGAATCAATTTCTTCAGTACCACTTTCTTCATCAATCGGGATTTCTAATGCAATATTTTGTAACGTTTCTGCTTTTAAAACTTGTTTATTTTCTTTTTCTGTAAAAATAGCAATTGGAAGTAAAACAATTATAACTACTACTAGTATTCTATTCATAAAGCCTCCTATCCAATTATATGAAGAGATATTTAAAAATATTTATTCAAAAATTTAATAGTTTATTTTAATTAACTTCTTTTTATTGCTAAAAAATCAGTTTACAGTTATAATATAAATAGAATAAAAGAGGGATAATATATGAAGCAACGTCTACAAAATATGTATATCAAAAATAAACGTGTAATATTAAGATGCGATTTTAATGTACCTATTAAAAATGGCAATGTTTTAGATGAAACTAAAATTATCAAAAGCCTAGACACTATAAATTATCTTCTAAAAGAAAACTGCAAAATAATATTGTTAAGTCATTTAGGGCGCGTAAAAACTGAAGAAGACTTTACTACTAACACTTTGGAACCAGTCAAAAATATTCTAGAAAAACTTCTAAACCGTCCTATAAAATTTGCTAAAGAAATATTATCACCTGATACCAAAACTATGGCTGAATCACTTCAACCAGGAGAAATTCTCCTTCTTGAAAACACAAGGTTTCTAGATATACCAAATAAACTCGAATCAACATTAAATGAAGATACCGCTAAATCTTTAGCTTCCCTAGGTGAAGTATTTATTAACGATGCTTTCGCAGTAAGTCACAGAAATCATACAACCGTTGTTGGCATCCCAAAATACTTACCCAATTGTATTGGCTTTTTAGTTGAAAAAGAAATAAACTTACTAGATAAAACTATCAAAAATCCAGTTTCTCCTTTTACTGTCATTATGGGTGGAGCTAAAGTTGATGACAAATTAAAAATAATTAAAAGCTTATTACCTAAATGTGATCATTTATTAGTAAGTGGTGGTATAGCTAATTCCTTTTTATATGCTTTAGGATTATCGGTGGGCAATTCTCTTAAAACTGAAAATCCTGAAACTATAAATGAACTTAAAAATCTAATGCTCACATATAAAGAAAAATTTGCTTTTCCTCTTGATGCTATTGTTGAAGCAACTTACGAAAAAAATGCCAGTTTAAAACCTATAAACATGATTTCTATCAATGATATAATCAAAGATATAGGAACTAAAACCATTAATAAATACGCTAATATAATTAATGAAAGCAACACAATATTCATTAATGGTACCATGGGCGTTTACGAAGAGCCTGCCTTTAAAAATGGCACAACAGAAATATTTAATGCATTAGCTAAAAAGCAAAATAATGTTGTATTAGGCGGAGGCGATACTATCTCAGCTATAAATACTTTAGGATTTACCAGCGAATTTACCAATGTTTCTAGTGGAGGCGGCGCAACACTTGAATATATTGCTAATGGTTCTTTACCAGGAATAGATGCAATTAGTGAGGAAGATGACATTGAAATACTTGATATGTAATTTAAAAGCTCATAAAACATTACCTGAAATCTTAAAATATCAAAGAGAAATAAGTACTATTCCCATCGATAACATGGAATTAATTATCGCCCCCAGTAATATATATTTACCTTTATTCCAAAGTTCCAATATTTCTTTATGCGCTCAAAATATCGATTTATATGAAAATTTAGCTCTAACTGGCGATATAACTATTGAACAATTAAAAAGCTGCCATGTAAAATATAGTATAGTTGGTCATTATGAACGCAAAAAATATTATCATGAAAGCGAAACAGATATCATAAATAAAATTAAACTTGCTTTAAATAATAATTTAAAAGTTATTTATTGCATAGGCGAAACATATGAAGAAATGGCTAGAAAAGTTCATTATCAAACTTTAGAACGTGCTATAGCCCGCATTTTAAATAAAATATCCTGTGATGATTTTAAAAATATCATTATAGCCTATGAACCAACCTACATGATAGGTGGCGAAATACCCCTAGATTTCAAACAAATTAGTGATAATATTAATTTTATCAAAAATTTAATCGATAATTATTACCATGAAGATATAAAAGTTATTTATGGTGGTAACATAAATTCCGAAAACATTAAGAATTTCCTTAAAATTAAATCACTAGATGGTTTTATTATTGGCTCTTCTAGTTTGGATGTATCCACTATTAAAGATATAATTTATACTATAAATGATTGATGCTTTTAAGCATCTTTTTTAATTATTCTAAAATCATGCAAAATAACTGTAAAAAAGAGATTTCTTGACAACTATTTAACACCACAAAACACCATTCGACAACGCTCGACAATTCTTTACACAACTAGACAAAACATTTACTAGTAGTAAGCACTAGTTTATGCTATAATTATTTTGCGTGTAGTAAATAAGAACTAATTGAAGGAGAAAGAAATGGAAAACGTAACAAGAGTTCTAGTAGTAGATAATAATGAAAATATCACTTCTAGAATCGAAAAACAATTTAGTAGTCACGCAGTAATCAATGTAGTAAATACAATAGCAAACGGAAATGTCGCTTTAGATTATATAATTAATCATAAAAACGACTTTGATGTTCTTGTAATGGATTTAATCCTTCCAGAAATAGATGGATTAACAATACTACAAAAAATGAAAGAACAAAATATTAAAAAGAAAGTTATAATTATTACCAGTTACAAAAAAGAGTACACTGTTAATATGACAAATAATTATGGTGTTAACTATTATATGTTAAAACCTTTCAGTATATTAGCCCTAGAAACTAGAATATTAGAATTAGGAAATAGAGAAAATATTAAAACTATTGAACTTAATGATGAAGACCGTATAGTTCATGTCGCTATTAGCAAATTATTACATCAACTTGGCATACCAAGTCACATTAAAGGATATACCTATATAAGAGAAAGTGTATTTTTATTCTATAAAAATAGCGAAAGTTATGGTGGAATAACTAAAGAAATATACCCTGAAGTCGCTATTCGCTACTCTACAACTGCATCAAGGGTAGAAAGAGCTATTCGTCATGCTATTGAAGTATCTTGGTCTCGTGGAGATTATGACTTAATAGAAGAAATTTTTGGTAATAGTGTTGCATTTGATAGAACAAAACCTACCAATTCTGAATTTATAGCAACTATCGCTGACCGTTTAAGATTCGATAAAAAATTAATTCACAATTAATGAGCATCAGCTCTTTTTTTTTTGCAAAAATTGTATTTTTTTTAAAAATATGTTATTATTTTATATGAAAAAGGTGATAAAATGCGAAAAGTTTTAACAGTTGTTCTTGACGGTTTTGGTTATAGAGAAGAAGAATTTGGCAATGCTATAAAAATGGCGGATACCAAAAATTTCGATAATTTATGGAATGAATATCCACATACTACCCTTTATGCTTCTGAAGAATATGTTGGGTTAAATCCTAACGAATTTGGCAATAGTGAAATAGGACATATGACAATTGGTGCAGGCCGAAAAATAATGCAACATGGACCAAAAATTACAGAATTTTTAAAATCTATAAATAAAGATAATACCATATTTAATGAACTTTTAAAAGAAGCCCAAACTAAAACAGTACATATTATAGGTCTTTATAGTGATGGTAAAGTCCATTCCAATCTAGACCATTTTCTTGCAGTTTATAACCAACTAAAAGAAAATAATGCTATAAACATTCACTTCCATCTAATTACTGACGGTCGTGATACAGGCATTAATGAAGGTATTAATTTTATAAAAGACCTAGAAGAAAAAATTAAAGATGACGAAAAAGCTGACATTGCCAGTATATGCGGAAGATATTATGCTATGGATCGTGATAGCAATTATGACCGTACTCAAGTATTCTATGATTTAATAACTAGAGGTATAGGAGCTAAAGCCAAAAATGCTACTGACGGTATTCTATCTTTATATAAAAAGAATGTTGCTGATGAATTTTTATATCCAATAATCATAAATCCTGAAGCTACTATAAAAGATGGCGATCTTGTTTTTTGGATGAATTATCGTAGTGATCGCAGTAAACAAATATTAAAATCCTTAACTAATAAAAAATTTAGTGAATTTAAAAATTATCAATTTGAAAATCTATCTATTTATTCATTCTTTCCTATAGATAATGATATAACTACTAAAAACATTTTAAACGATATAATCGTAACTAACCCCCTTGGCAGATATTTAAGTTCTCTAGGTATTACGCAATCTCGTATTGCTGAAACTGAAAAATATGCTCATGTAACTTACTTTTTTGATGGTATGTATAATGGAAAAATTGAAAAATGTGAAAAGGTATTAGTTCCTTCACCTAAAGTAAGCACCTATGATTTACAGCCTGAAATGAGCGCAACAGATGTTACCAAAAAAGTAATAAACGCCATGGAAAAAGATACAGATTTCATTTTTGTAAATTTTGCTAACCCTGACATGGTAGGACATACAGGAAATGTTGAAGCCACAATGAAAGCTGTAACTACAGTAGATATATGTCTAAAAAGACTTTATGACGTAGCTAAAGACAATTTTTATACAATGTTTATTTTAGCGGACCATGGTAATGCTGACATCATGGCTGATGAATTTAATAATCCCGTTACAACTCATACAACAAGTAAAGTTCCATTTATCGTAACAGACTTAAATGTTGAACTTAAAAAAAGCGGAGACTTAACCAATGTCGCTCCAACAATTCTCGAATATATGGATATTGCTTTACCAGAAGAAATGAGTGAAACTGAATCTTTAATCGTTAATTAAAATTAGTACCAAATACTAATTTTTTTATTTACTATAATAAATAGGATTTTCACTTCTACCTATTAGATAATCTGCAGATACACCATATTTTTTACAAATAGTATATAAAAAAGAAGTTAAAATACATGTTTTTCCACTTTCATAAGCTGATAGTGTCGAATGTGAAGTATTTAAAACTTCAGCCAATCTTACTAAAGTAATTTTGTTTTCTTTGCGAAATTTTCTTAAATTATCTCCTAGAATCATTCTATCAATGTTATCCATCTTAAAGTTACTATCATATGACTTAATATCCGTTAATCCCAAAATATAATCGATAGAAATATTATAATAGTTTGCTAAAGTATTTAAGTGATATAAAGGAATTATTTTAAATTGATTTTCAAATAGTCCATATGTTTTCGCATCTATCCCCAAAACTTTTGCAATATCTTTTTGTGTTAAACCTTCATACTTTCTTATATCTTTTAATCTATCCCCATAATTCATAGATACCACCGCTTCAATTCTCGCATAAAATAATTCTTAGAAATCAAAAACACTTACATATACGACATTTTTCTTGACTTTAGTATACCCAGGATATATAATAATAATGTAAATGATAAATTTCTAATATAATTGAGCGCTCATTATTTAGAACTTTGTAAGGAAGGGATAAATAATGCAATTTGAAGTAATAAGAAAAAGTCATAAAAAAGAAATAATAATCGGAGTAATAGTATTTGTAACGATAGCTATTGTTTTAATAGTGCATCAAAGTTTTGCCAAGTATCAAACAACAAAAAATATGAAAATAGCCGAAGGTACAATAAACTATAAGATACCAGATTTTAATATTATCGCTATGTACAAAAATGATGGAGCAGGAGATATAGAAATAACTACAATGCCTGAATCAGGATATACAATAAATGAAAGTAAAAGTTATTGTAATTTAAATGGAAGTAAAGATAATAATGCCAAATTATATACTAATGAAAATGGCAATCATGTAATATCAAAGCTATCAAAAGGCGATAAATGTTACTTATATTTTAATAAGAAAGTATCAGCAGGAGAAACTGTATTGTCTAACGTAACAATCAAATCTGGAATACCAAATTTTAGTACAGTCTCAACAACTGACGAAGGAGTATATAAAACTCAAGATGAAACAGGAAAAGATACTTACTATTTTAGAGGAGCAGTAACAAATAACTACATAAAATTTGGAAAACACAGTCATGATTTGTATTTTGGATATTATAATTCAACTTCAGAATATTATAGGATGTATGACTCTTTATCTAAATGCCAAAACTCTACAAATGGTTACAAAACTAATTGTAAAATTGGCATTAAAGCAGGAACAGATATGTATTGGAGAATTATTAGAATTAATAGTAATGAAAGTATCCGAATTATTTATGATGGTGGAACACCAAGAGAAAATGGAAAAATACTAGGATTGGAAGAAAGTGTATTTAATACAGATTCCAGAGATAATGCATATGTAGGTTTTAAATACACCATTGGGAACGCTCATGGATTAGAAACCAACTCCACAATATTAACAAATCTAGAAACATGGTATTCTGATAATCTTTCAGTATATTCCAATAGCCTTGATTATATCGAAGGGTTTTGTGGCGATAGAACACCAAGTACCAGTAATACTACAATAAATAATTCTGGTGGAACAGGATCAACTAAAACATATTATGGTGCATATGTGAGGTTGATGTCAGATTCACCTAGTTTAACATGTCAAACAGAAGATTTTTACACAGTAAATGGTTCTTCAAAAGGCAATAAAACATTAAGATATCCAATAGGATTAATAAGTGCTGATGAGGCTGCAATGGCTGGCGGCAGAATGAAGGAGGGAAATAAAAAATATTATGTATATACAGGTCAAAATTATTGGACTATATCGCCACTTAGTTATTATGAATACTCAGTACCGGCTAGAGCAGTTGATATTTTGTCTGGAGGAAATATAAATTATAGTGGTAGCGAATACGTTCATGATGCAAGAGGTTTAAGACCTGTCATAAATCTACGCCCTGATATAACACTAACAGGAACCGGCACTATGAATGACCCTTATGTAGTCCAATAATGAGGTATTATATGAAGTTTAAAATAGCAGAAAAACAAAAAGAAGAAACTAATAATAAGTGTATTAGGTTTCCCAAAGAACTAATTAATAAAATAAATAAAGCTACTGATAAAAAAATAACATTCTCCCAATTTGTTATCGATGCTTGCAATTATGCTTTAGATAATATGGATAAATAGTATTTACAATATATATTATTTTACGATAAACTAAATTTAGTAGAGCGTTGGAGTTCAAAGCCTGTTCAGCATTAGTCTTATCTTTATGACTAATGTTTTTTTATTTGGTTACTTTTAACCAAAACCCTAAAGAGTAAAGGAAGTAGATAGTAAATAAGTTAAAGCATTAGCCCCAACGCTCAAGATTATATTCTAAATGAAAACATCTATAATGCCAAAAAATCGTTCGAAATATTTCGCAGTATTTACCAAAAGAAAAGTTAGTAACTATTAAATTACTAACATCAATCTTCTTCATCCTGTTCTTTAAATACATATTCTGCATCACTAAATTTATTTTCTGAACCTTTAACATAATAAAATATTGTGGCTTTACTAGTATCTTTTGTAGGTTTTCCTGAAACAGCATCTAAAACTTCCCCAACCACATTTTCAGGCATATCATACCATTTAGCCTCTTTACCTTTTAAAATATCTTCCACTGTATCAGCCCAAATATGTTTTGTTAACTGCGAATATTTAGTCTCTACGTCTCTATTATCATCATACCCCATCCAAGTAATCATTAAAATATCAGGATTATAACCCACCGTCCAATAGTCACTTGTTGTAGTTCCTGTTTTAATAGCATATTTTCGCGATAATTGAGAAGCAATTATCAAAGCTGTAGGATTAGCATAATCACTAAATTGTGACTTCGTTGTTCCATTTAACATTTCATTTAAAATATAAGTATAATTTACGTTTAAAACCAAATCATTTTTATCCTTTTTTTCATACAAAATATTACCATTTTTATCTTCTACTCGCCTAATTAAAGATACTTCTTTTTGATATCCTCCTGTAGCAAAAGTATTATACCCTCTTGCCATATCCATAACTGAAATCCCACTTGTACCCAAAGCTAAAGAAGGCACAGCGTTTAATTCTGATTTTATTCCTACTTTTTTAGCTGTTTCAATTAATTTTTCAGGTCCTAAAAATATATTTGTTTTAACTGCATATACATTATCCGATACTGCAATTGCTTCTGCCATTGTAATCGGTTTATTAGCATATAAAGACCCATAATTTTTAGGAGCATAAACATTGCCATTACTTAATGTAAAAGATGTATACTGACTATTAAAAGTTGATGAAGATGTCATCCCTTCCTCAAGTGCCCCATAATATAAAAATGGTTTCATTGTCGACCCAACCTGTCTAGAAGCTTGAGTAGCTCGGTTATATTGACTTTTAGCATAATTAACTCCGCCAGATAAAGCAATAACTCCTCCTGTACTCGGATCAACTATAACACTAGCTGATTGTAAATCAGTGCCATTAGTATATTTAAGAATATTTTTTTCTAAAGTTTCTTGTGCTTGTAAATCAAGATAAGTATAAACTTTAATACCACCATTTTGGATTAAAGTTTCAGGAATAGTTTTTAAAGCCTTAAGCTCTTGCAAAACTGCATCCTGATAATATAATAACATATCTAAATTTTCTTCTGATACTTTACCATAAATTTCAACTTTATCTTTAAATAAATTATTTAATTCATCTTGTGTAATAAATCCATTGTTAACCATACTTTGCCCTACTATTTTCGCTCTTTTTATCGATAAATCATAATTAGCAACTGGATTATAATAAGCAGGGCTATTAGGAATACCTGCTAATATAAGAGATTCTTCCAAATTTAAATCTATTGGCTCTTTATTAAAATAGTATCTACTAGCATTAGCAATTCCATAGTTACCTTGCCCATAATTTATAGTATTTAAATACCCTTCTAATATTTCATCTTTGGAATAATGTACTTCTAACTCTAAAGTTAAAAAAGCTTCTTCTATTTTTCTTCCCCAAGTAGAATCAAAATCTAAATAAATATTTTTTACATATTGTTGAGAAATAGTGGAAGCTCCTTGAGTTATTTTACCATTTTTAATATTCTGATACATTGCTTTAGCTATTCTAAGATAATCAAACCCATGATGATTATAAAAATTTTTATCTTCTATACTAATAACAGCGTTAATTAAATTATAATTTATATTCTCCAGCTCCGCCCATTTACTTGTTCTTGATCCTTGATACAAGAGTTCATCTTTACCATCATATATATAATACTGCCCCGCTGTTTTTAGCTCTAGTTTAGGACTTAAAAAAGCATAAGTATATAATCCAATTATAACAACAATAAAAGAAACAAAAGTAAATATTCCCATTTTAAATAAAAATCTTAATGGTTTCATTAGATACTCACCCAATATTAATATGTAATAAAAAAGAAAAATTATAAATAAAGATTAAAAATAGCCAATTATTATAAAAAAATTTAATATAATACTAATTATAATTATACTAATAAGCTAATATTTTTTATTGTTTTTATTGTCTATATCTAGTATAATTTATCTAGTAAAAGAAGGCGAATTATGAATAAATCTATTATTATCAAAACTTATGAAGAAAATAATCTTCTTTTTAGCGAAAATACTATTTGTACTTTAGACGATGACTATCTCACTTACCATACAGATAACGATACCATCAAAATAAATTTACATAATTTTAGTTTTACCAAAGAAAACAATGAATCAATTTTAAAAATAACTAATAACGAGTGTACTTTAAAAATCAAAGGTCTTCCTGATTATCTAAATATACCAATAGATTATATTAATTACGAAAATGATAATAATAGAAATATCAAAATTGCTTACAAATTAGCAAGTCAAGAAAAAGGCCTTCAAATAAACATTACTATAGGGAGTGATATAGATGACATATAAAATACGAGATATAGAACTTAAAATTAAAAAAAGTTTAAATGATTTAAATTATGAACCAGAAGAAGTAATAATAAATCCTTCTAATCGTCCTGAACTTGGCGACTATCAATACAATGGTATAATGCCCCTTGCTAAAAAGTATCACAAAAATCCCATAGAAATTGCTAGTGAACTTATTACATTAATAAAAGAATATCCTGAAATCAAAGAAGCATCTGTAGCTGGCCCTGGTTTTATAAATTTAACTTTTAATGACAGTTTTCTAATTGATTTCATGAATGAATCCAATGAAAATATAAATATTAATTACAATTTAGACATTAATAAAAAAATATTTTTAGATTATGGTGGCCCTAATGTTGCTAAAGTTTTACACGTTGGCCATTTACGTAGCGCTAATATTGGTGAAGCATTAAAAAGACTTTGTAATGCTGTCGGATGTACTACTATATCTGATGTTCATCTTGGCGATTGGGGTCGTCCCATGGGCATGGTTATTTTAGAAATTAAAACTAGACATCCTGAACTTGATTATTTTAAACATAATTATAATGGTGAACCTGTTAATTTTACGATAACTAATGAAGACTTATTAGAACTTTATCCGATTGCTACCCAAAAAGCTAAAGAAAATGCTGAAATAATGGAGAATGCTCGAAAAATCAACTATGAACTTCAAAATAAACATTTAGGATATTATACTTTATGGCAAAAAATAGTGGAAGTTAGCGTTAGTGAAATAAAAAAAATCTATAAAGATTTAAATGTTTCTTTTGATTTATGGGAAGGCGAATCTAATAACGCTGAATACATTGATGAAATGATGGAATTTTTATATAGAAAAAAAATCATAGAAACAAGTGAAGGCGCTAAAGTAATTAATGTAAATGAAGAAACCGATAAACTAGAAGTACCTCCACTAATTTTAATCAAAAGTAATGGCGCTATCTCTTATGAAACTACAGATTTAGCTGCTATCTGGGAACGTACTCATAAATACAACATTGATGAAATCTGGTATATGGTAGACAAACGTCAAGAGCTTCACTTTAAACAAGTATTTAGAGCATCATATAAAAGTAAAATTATAAAAGAAAATTTAAAATTAGTCTTTAATGGCTTTGGCACAATGAATGGACCTGATGGCAAACCATTTAAAACTAGAGATGGTGGAGTTATGCCTCTTGCTAATCTGATTGAAATGGTAACTAATAAATGTGAAGAAAGACTTTTAGAAAATATTACAGAAAATAGAAAAGCCATAGCTAAAGATATCGCA
The DNA here is from genome assembly GCA_947646115.1 of uncultured Mycoplasma sp. GTDB lineage: Bacteria > Bacillota_I > Bacilli_A > RF39 > UBA660 > Caccenecus. The sequence continues at coordinate 25,709 of CANSFH010000008.1, read as the reverse complement.
GTCGCAGCAATTAAATACGCTGACCTTTTACCTTATAGAGAAACTGACTATAATTTTGATATCGAAAAATTCACAGATCTCAATGGTAAAACTGGCACATATTTACTTTACTCAACTATAAGAATGAAATCTTTATTAAAAAAAGCTAAAGAAAACAATCTTGCAGGAAATAAAATAGAAATCATTAAAACTAATGCTGAACGTAAAATTATTCTAGCCATGCTTGATTTAAAACGAATTATTAAAAGAAGTTTTGAAAATTGTTCTCTAAATGAAATCGCAGAATATCTTTATAAAATAACTAACTTATATAATAACTTTTATGCTGAAAATCGCGTATTAACTGAAGAAAATAATCTTATTCGCGCTTCTTGGTTAACCCTAACCAAAGTAATATATGAAAACAATTCTTATCTTCTAAATATTCTTGGTATAAATATTCCTGAAAAAATGTAAATTAATAATTGACAAATATATAAATACATATTACAATTACAAAAGTTAGAAACCCGTACACAAAAATAAATTGTATACATATAATGTTTTGAAACTAACAAAAAGGAGAAAATTATGAAATTAAGTGATATAAGTAAAGACGAACTTGAAACTATGAATTACGATGATATTGCTTACGTAATCTTAAACGAAGAAAAAACAAAAATGAAAATTAATGTTCTTTTTAAAAAAGTATGCGATGCTCTAGCATTAAGCGAAAAAGATTTTGAAGATAACATTGCCGCATTCTTTGAACTTCTTACTACTGACAAAAGATTTATTATGTTAGAAGATGGTTCTTGGGATTTAAAAGAATTACACAATCCAAAAGTTATTATTGATGAAGAAGAAGAGGAAATAATTTCTGAAGAAGAAGTTAAATCAGAAGATATTCTTGAAGAAGAAGAAAATGAAGACGACATTTTTTATGATGCTGATAATGATGACGACTTACCAGATGATGATTTAGAGGATTTAGTAGTAATTGATGTTGATGATGAAGAAGCAAACAGTTAATGTTTGTTTTTTTAACCATTTTTGATATAATTATATTAGATTTTAAGAAAGGAGCATTTACATGTTTGAAAGATTAAATGCTATTGAAGCAAAATATAATGAATTGCAAACTTTATTAACTGACCCTGATATTATAAGTGATTACAATAAATTAAAAACATTATCTAAAGAATCACGTGATTTAGAAGAAACAGTTACTAAATATCATGAATACCAAGAAACAATTCAAGGGATTGAAGATGCTAAAGAACTCATGAAAGATGAAGAATTAAAAGATATGGCTACTTTAGAACTTGAAGAACTTAAAACTAAACTAGAAACTATTACTAAAGAATTAGAAATATTACTTGTTCCTAAAGATGAAAATGATGGCAAAAATGTTATTATGGAAATCCGTGGTGCTGCTGGCGGTGACGAAGCAAATATCTTTGCTGGCGACTTATATCGTATGTACACATATTATGCCGAGAAAAATGGTTGGAAAATTGAAGAACTTCATACTATCGAAGGTACAAGTGGTGGATATTCTCAAGTAGAAATTATGATTAAAGGTGACGATGTTTATAAAAAATTAAAATATGAAAGTGGTTCTCATCGTGTTCAACGTGTACCTGTTACTGAAACTCAAGGTCGCGTTCATACATCTACAGCCACAGTTCTTGTTATGCCAGAAGTTGAAACTGCTAATATTGAAATTAAAGAAAGTGATATTAAAATGGACGTTTACCACTCAAGTGGCGCTGGAGGTCAATCAGTTAATACTTCTAACTCTGCTGTAAGACTTACTCACATTCCAACAGGTATCGCTGTAACTTGCCAAGTTGAACGTAGCCAATTAAAAAATAGAGAACGTGCCATGAACATGTTAAAAATTAAAATAAATGATGAAATCAGAAATAAAGAAGATCAAGAATTAGGCGCTGAACGTAAAAATAAAATTGGTACAGGCGATAGAAGTGAAAAAATAAGAACATATAACTATCCTCAAAACCGTGTTACAGACCATCGTATTAATTTCTCTATTATGAGTTTAGATAGAGTAATGGATGGTGAATTAGAACCGGTTATAGAAGCTCTTCAAACAGAAGATTTAAGACTTAAACTTGCTGGTGAATCTTTTGAATAATATTGGTGAGGCTGATTTAAAATTATTAAAAGAAATATATAAAGATAATTTCGAAGAAGCCAAAAAGAAATTAGAGCAAAACTATCCTATCCAATACTTAATAGGATACGTTGATTTTTATAACACTAAAATAAATGTTAATGAAAGTGTTTTAATTCCTCGTTTTGAAACTGAACTTTTAGTAGATAAAACAATTAAATATCTCAAAAATAAAAATTATCAAAATGCTATTGATATATGTACTGGTAGTGGTGCCATAGCTATAACTTTAAAAAAGCACTTAAACCTAAATATCGACGCTTGTGATATTAGCGATAGAGCTTTAAAAGTAGCACAAAATAACGCTCTAGAAAATAAGTTTAATATAAATTTCTTTCATATGGATATTTTAAAAGAGATTCCCAATAAAAAATATGATTGCATTATATCTAATCCCCCATATGTAAAAAAAGATGAATATACATCCCCTGAAACAAAGTATGAACCACTTATTGCCCTTTATGCAAATAATGATGGATTAGAGTTCTATGAACGTATTTTAAGTATTGCTCCTTCAATATTAAATTCCAAAGGTACAATCATTTTTGAAATTGGCGCAACCCAAGCTGAATACATAAAAAAAATAGCCACCAGCTATTTTCCTAATTCCAAAATTACTATAGAAAAAGATTATAATAATTATGATAGATTCATATTTATTGAAACAGAATAACACCTACTGGTGTTTTTTTATCTTCTAGCAACTTTATTTGTATTATTAGCATCTACTGCTTCCCCATAAATAGAATCACAACCCACAAATCTTTCAGGAGTTAATTCTGCTGCTTGTACACTAGAACATACTGCCGCTTGCACTGTATCAAATGCCATAAATCTAACAGCACTTTCCATTTCATAATAGACTTTAAGTATTCGAATTGACGAAAGTGCACCTTGCATCTTTTCTAAATACTCTCTTTTTGTTTCCATAAGTTTTTCCCTTTCTTAAATCATTATACTAACATATTTAAGAAATAAAATCTAGCACAAAATTAGTCAACAAATAGCTTAAAGCAAAACTAAGAACTAATACTAATAATTTTGCTTCAATTTCTTTACCCTTCTTCATTATTCCATTAAAATTAACCCCATTTAAAATAAATACTGACATCATTGTAAAGAAAACATACAGATAAACTTTAATATCCATTAATTATTCTCCTCATATTTACGAATTTGTTCAACTCTATTTATCCTTCTCTCAAGCATTGATGCTGGCGTATTAATAAATGTATCAACGATTTCAAAAGCTACATTAACGTCAGTGGTAATTTCACTTCCTAAAGCTAAAACATTCGCAAGGTCATGATCTCGACCAAATATTGCATCCTCTTTACTAGCTGCTCTTATACACCTAATACCTTTAACTTTATTAGCTGCTATACAAACTCCTTGTCCTGAACCACAAATAACAATGCCAATTGAATTATTATTATCTCGCACCGCTTCTCCCACTTTAAAAGCTACATCTGTATAATCATTAACTACACCTTTAAATATATCTATAACTTCATAATTACTATTTAAATATTTCACAATCTTATTTTTTAAATCTAATCCACGATAATCCGCTCCAATATATATCTTCATAATTAAAATCCTCCACTATTATTTTAGCAAAATTTTTTAAAACACTAAACAAAAAATATTTAATTATACTATAACTTTACTATTAATATCATACATGTTACAATAACTAACAAATCAAAGGAGAGGTATACTATGAACGAAATACATTTAAGAGCGAAGATAACACAATCTTAAAAGGATGTACTGTTATAAAGGGTAAAAATTATGGTACATACCAAATAAATTACGGAAGTGGTATATTCTCAATTACTCACATAACTAAAAATGGTAATCATACTCCATTAAGCGATTTCGTAATTCCTGATGTTTCATTAACTATGAAAGAATACGAGGAAAGTCTTAATGCTTTATTAAATACTTTAGGATTAAATGTAGAATTTAAACCAGATATGATTTTTAAAACTATAAAACATATTATGGGGAATATTCCTGTCCCTGCTCTTGAAGAAGCACTACGAACTATTACTAATACTCCATCTAAAAGTAGAACTAGAAAAAGAAATTAAATTTATTATTTAAGTTGAACTTAAATGATTTTTTCTTTATAATAATTAATGGTGATAAAAATGTTTACTGATACACACTGTCATATATTTAGTGAATATTATGAAGAAATTGATGAAGTTTTAAATAAAGCAGATAGTATGAATATCTCTCGCGTTATCAACAATGGCTGTGACCATAAAAGCAATCAAGAAGTATTAAACTTAATTGAAAAATATCCTAACATGTATGGAGCTTTAGGCATCCATCCTGAAGTTGTAGATACATACCAAGAAAATGATTTAAAATTTATTGAAGCTAATTTAAATAATCCTAAAATAGTCGCAATTGGCGAGATTGGACTTGATTATCATTACACTAAAGAAAATAAAGAGGCTCAAATAAAATTATTTGAAACCCAGTTAGCTTTAGCTGAAAAATATCATATGCCCGTAATAATTCATAGCAGAGAAGCAACAGAAGATACCATAAATACTTTAAAAAAATATAAAGTAACAGGCGTTATCCATTCATTTTCTGGTTCTTTAGAAACTGCTAACATTTATATTAAAATGGGATTCTTACTTGGTATTAATGGTGTTATAACTTTTAAAAACTCTAAATTAAAAGATACAATCAAAGATATAGATTTAAATAATATTATTTTGGAAACAGATAGTCCTTATCTTGCTCCTACACCTCATCGTGGTGAAAAAAATGAACCAGCTAACGTCTCTTTAATAGCAGAATTTATTTCTGAACTAAAAAATATTTCTTTAAGTCAACTATCAATTATTACCAATGAAAATATTAAGAGGATTTTTGACATTTAATAATTATTATGCTAAAATATATATAACCAATTGAGGTGAAAAAATGAAAGGTAAAAAAATATTTTACTTTAAAAAAACATTAAAAGTAAGCATATTAATTGCAGTTATATATATAGTTTGTGCCTCTTCCTCAAAAGTAGAAACATACACTACTAATGAAAATATTAATAAGAGTGTTGACTTATCAACGATGGCAATATTCATTAATAAGGAAGAAGAAGCAAAAAGAAATGAAGAAGCTCTTCAACATTATTTATGGGGAGTTCTAGATAGCTACACTGGTGACTTAACTGGATATGGAGCATACTGTCCACTATGTACAGGAAGACTAGCTTGTATGAGTAGTTTAGATTTAAGTAATGGACGCAATACTTATGTAGATAAAACTTATGGAGAAGTAAATATTGTTGCATCAAGTAAAAATTTGCCATGTGGAAGTATAATTCGTTTTAATAGTAAAAGAATAAGTGAAAAACCAGTCATTGCCATAGTTTTAGACCGAGGAGTACTTGGTAATGATATTGATTTTTTAAGTCCTAGCGAGGACTATGCTTATAAATATATTGGACGTAGTTCTATCACATATGACGTATTAAGATTTGGATGGGAAAAATAATCCCATCTTTTTAAAGTAAAGGAGAAATATCATGACTAACCACATCCCTGCCAAAAAAAGTTTAGGGCAAAATTTTTTAAAAGACGAAACTGTATTACATAATATAGCTTCCACTATTAATACTAAAGAAAATGATTTAATAATTGAAATAGGCCCTGGCAAAGGCGCTCTAACTAAACATTTAATCTCCAAAAATTCTTATCTACTATGTTATGAAATAGATAATAGAATGAAACCTATTTTAGAAAACCTAAAAAATGACAAAACAACTTTTATCTTTAAAGACTTTTTACAAACAAATATTGAAGAAGATATCAAAAATATCAATTACCATAACATTTATATTATAGCAAACATTCCTTATTACATTACTACACCTATTATTAAGCATATAATTAATTTAAATAAATTAAAAAGCATGACGCTTTTAGTTCAAAAAGAAGTCGCCGAAAGATTTAGTGCTAAACCTAACAGTAAAGATTATGGCTCTTTAACAGTTTATTTAAACTATTACTTCGATATTAATTATTTATTTACAGTTAAAAACACTTCATTTAATCCCGTGCCAAAGGTAGATAGTGCTGTTATTAACTTCACTCGTAAATTAGTAACACCTGATGTTAAAAATGAAGAAATATTCTTTAAACTAATTGAAGATTCCTTCAAAATGAAAAGAAAAACTTTAAAAAACAATCTTTCCAACTATAACTGGCAAATAATTAAAGATGTTCTTTCTAAATATAATTTGCCTGAAAATATACGTGCTGAACAAATTCCTTTAGAAATTTTTATATCTATATCAAATGCCCTATAATGTTAGTAATTAATTAGTTACTAACTTTTTTTCATATGTTAAAAAAATAAACATATAATTAAATGGTGATTATATGGAACTTAAAAGAGGCGATTTAGTAACTAGAAAAAGCTACAATCATGATACAGTATTTAAAATTACCAATATAAAAAATAACATTTACTACTTAAAAGGAATTGAAGTACGACTATATGCCGATTCAGTATTAGAAGATTTAGAAAAATATATTTTTTCTGATTCAAATGTAGAAGAAGTAGTAGAAAAAGAAGAAATTGATAATATATCACTTGATAGAAATGACTACTTTTACTTACCAGCTAAAATATTACACATTGATGGAGATAAAGATTATTTAGAAAAATGTTTAAATTATTATAAACAAAAAGGTGTTTTTGCTGTAGGAAAAAAAGTTGTTGAAGAGCATATTTATGAATCTATACTTCCATTATTAAAAGAGTATAAACCTGATATCGTCATAATAACTGGTCATGATGCTTACTATCCCAAAAAAGGCAACATAAATGATATTAAAAATTATCGTAATAGTGCCAACTTTATTAAAGCCATCAATGTCGCTAGAAAATATGAAAAATCACATGATAAGCTAGTCATTATAGCTGGCGCTTGCCAATCAAATTATGAAGAACTCATAAAAGCTGGCGCTAATTTTGCCTCAAGTCCTAAACGAGTTAATATCCACGCTTTAGATCCTGCTATAATAGCCACAACCCTAGCAACAACTGAACGTAATAAAGAAATTAATTTATTAGAATTATTAGACAAAACCAAATATGGTGAAAGTGGTATGGGTGGCATTAAAAGTAATGGTCTTATGTATGTTGGATACCCTAGATAAGGAGAAAAAAATTTGAATATCAATATTGTAAAAGATGAACTAAAAAAACATCTTAATGAACAAGTTTTAATAAAAGCCCATGGCATGCGTAATAAAGTAAGCTATTATGAAGGAAAATTAAAGACATTATATCCTAATATTTTTACAATTGAATTTGATAATAAAGAAAAAAGTTTTAGTTATGCTGACTTAATTACTGGCGAGATAAAAATAAAATACGAGTAAATACTTGATATTTCATATATTTTGCTATAAAATATAATTAAGTAAACTTAGAAGGGAAAAGAATATTTATGCAAATTACATCAGTAAGCGTTAACAAAATAGAGAAAGATGGATCAAGAATGAAAGGCATCGCCTCAATATTAATCGATGATTCATTTGCTATCCATGACATCAGAATAATAGAAGGAGACAATGGATTATTTATCGCTATGCCAAGTAGAAAAACTGCTACTGGTGGATATAGAGATATAGCTCATCCAATTAATCCAGATGTACGTAAAATGTTTGAAGACGCTATTCTTAATGAATATAAGAAAAACATCTAAACTACTTTTTAAAGTAGTTTTTTTCATATTTCTTTATCTATAATCATAAAGTTTAACAAAGGAGAATTTTTATGGATAAAGTAGAAGAAATAGTAACATACGGTACTCATGAATTAAAAATCATTGACCGGCGAGAAATAGCTTTAACAGGTATTAAAAAAATAACTAGTTTTGATAGTGAAGAATTTTTATTAGAAAGTAATATGGGTATAATACTAATTAAAGGTAATAACCTAGAAATATTAAAATTAGATACACATAATGGTAATGTTAAAATTAAAGGCAAAATTAATGGATTTACCTATTTAGAAAATAGCAAAGAAAAAAACAAAGAAGAAAGTATTATTGCTAAATTATTTAAATAATGGATGCTAAAACCCAAATTATTACCCTTTTATTTTCCTTTTTATATGGCTTTATATTTTTTTATTTAGAAATTTTCCATAATCATATTATAAAACATAAAAAAAGATTATATCGAAGTATAATTACTATTTTATTTATGTGCAATATAGTTTTAATTTATATTATATTAATATTTAAACTAAATAATGGTAATTTTCATATTTACTTCATATTAATGATTATTATAGGTTTTATTATAAGTATCAAAATTTATAAAAATTTGTTAAATAATGTCAAATGCCGCCAATTGATTGAAAAAATAAAAAAGAAGTGCTATACTAAAAAAAATAAGGGGTGATAGCTTGAAACACAAAGTTACTAAAAAAGAAAAAAGAAGATTAACATTATTTACTCTTTGTTTTCTTTTCATAATAACATTTATGTGCATCAACATTTTACCAGATTGGTTTAAAATAATGTCAAATAATAAAGAATTAACTCTATTAGAAACTTCATATAAAGAGCTACTTGATAATGAAGAAGCTTTAAAAGCCGAAGTTGAAAAGCTACATAATCCCGCTTATGTTGAAAGATACGCTAAAGAGAGATATCTTTATACTAAAGAAAATGAGCTTATAATAAGAAAAACAGATACTAACAACAAGTAGTATCTGTTTTTTTACTAGTTGCGATTTTCAAAAAATTTATCTATACTAACTCCCAATATTTGAGAAATATTCCATAACACTGGAACACTTATTCCCAAAACTTTGCCAGTTTCTAATGATCCAATTAAGCCTGTTGAAACATTACACATTTTAGCAAGTTTTGCTTGAGATATTCTTTTATTAGGATTATTAACATTATATAATCCTCTATAATATCTCACATTAGCACCAATAATTTTGAATATATCGCCTCTAGCTTCTTTAATATATAGCATAAAATTCCCTTTCTTTTTTATTTAAGTTAGGAGTGCTATATAATAAAATTATATCCTTTATAATTTTAACATATTTTTATATTAGAAACAATATTTATATTTTTTTCAATTATATTAACAATTTAAAAAAAGTTTGACATTATTCCGAATTCGGTATATAATATCATTAATTAGTTCCTGAAAAGGAATAATAGAAAGGAATAACATATGGAATATCTGAAAGCAAAAGACTTTTCCAAATTATGGAATATAAGTGAAAGAAGAATAATTAAACTATGTCAAGAAGGAAGAATTGTAGGTGCGATAAAAAAAGGCAAAATATGGGAAATTCCTACCAACGCTTTAAAACCTTCTGACAAAAGAAGTAACATTTACAAATATATAAATATTGAAAAAAGAATAATGATTATAAATGCTTTCTCCGAATTAAAAAATATATTAAATGACATTCTTTCCAAAGAAGGATTTATTCCCGAATTTAAAAATATAGATGAGATTAAAAATAATTTAAATAACATTTCTCAATACTATGAAAATCTAATTTACTTTACCCAAAATAATACTTATGAAACAGAGTTTATAATGGAATTCGCAAAAAAACTAAATTATGAATCAAGTATAGTTTTAGTAGAAAATATTAAAAATAAAACCCAGTTAGAACTTAATTTAGCTCAAAACCTAAACGAAGAATATGGCATTAACATAAATACTCTTTTACTTGATATGAATCAAGAAAAAGACATAATAAACTATTCTGATATTGCAAACGCTATAGTAGAAATGTTACTTAAATTTAAAAGTTCCACTGCTTGTCACATAATCACTGATGGTCAAAAAATCTCAATAAATAATGATAATAAAACAGATTATCTATTAAAAGGTCCCTTCTACAAAGCTATTAACACTTGCTTCCAAAATCTCAACTTTCCATCCCATATTTGGTGTGCATCAACTATGTTAGAAGATGAATGGACTACTTCTCCAGAAGAGATGAAATTTAGAATTCTTAATTTAGAACTAGCTAATCGAGAAATTAATTTTGAGCGCATTTTTATATTTAAAAAGTCTCAAATTAAAGACTATAAAAATAATAAAACATTAAAAATATATATGCAAAGCAACATTAAAACTATGTATGTAGACTATGATGAAATCCTAAAAAAGGCTCCCCATTTACTAAAAATTATTAATTACGGATGGGATGGTATAAATAATGATACTTTAATTATCGACATAAATAATAAAGGAAAATATCGAGGCTATATATCTAAAAATAAAGAAGAAATAAATGAAGCTTATAAATGCTTCCAAGAATTAAAAAAATTTAGTTATGATTTAAAGGAGATTTTAAAATGAACTTAACTTATAAAAAAATACCTGAAACCGATAAAGAACAATTATTTAACTTAATAAATAGTGTTTTATCAACCATAGAAAATCCCGAATATTTTATCCCTTATGAAGATTGGGAACTAAAAAGTATGTTTGATGAAGAAAAATATGCGCCATTATATGGTGCTTACGATAATAATAAATTAGTTGGCATGGCTCAACTCTATATATCACAAGATATGCTTAGTGATTTTAAAAAGGAATTCCAATTAACTGATTATAATGTCTGTGAGCTAGGCGGAAATCTAGTTTTAAAAGAATATCGCGGACTTGGAATTACAACTACTCTTCAAAAGAAGGAATTAGAACTTGCTAAAAAACTTGGTTTTGACTATATTATTTCCATGGCTCACCCAGATAATATCGATAGCTGCAAGACTCTTGAAAGAGTTGGATTAAAATATATAAAAACTACTACATTATCTAATGGATTCTTACGTAATCTATATATGCTAAAACTAAAGGATGATAAATAATGACTACAACTTACATTTTATCTCAAGTCTTTACCATTTTAAACTATATATTTTTAGCTTCAACATATTTGCTAAAAAGTAGAAAAAAAATTTTAATAATAAATTTCATATCTTTAATAGCCAATGCTTTAGCATATATATTTTTAAATGCATGGACAGGCGTAGCTATGTGTTTAGTCGCATTAATAAGAAACACCATTTTCTTAATAGACGAACATAAAAATAAACAAACAGATAAAACAACTAAAAAAGACATTATTATTTTAATTATACTTTATATCATATCTATTATATCGGCTATATTTACTTTTGATGGTTACTTAAGCTTACTCTCTGTTTTTGCAACTATGCTATATACTTATTCTGTATGGCAAAAAAATCCTCAAACATATAAACTTTTAGGCATTCCTGTAAGTATTTTATGGATATTATACAATTTATATGTTAAATCCATATTCGGTATTATTTTAGAAAGCATCCTTTTAGTATGTTCTACATCGGGATATATATTAGCTAAAAAAAGGAAATAATATTATGAAATATACAGATGTTTATGCTAAATTTAATTCAAGTTTTCACTATTATTTAGATATGATAGCTAATAGTAAAATGGAAAGGGAACAAAATTTTATCCAAGAATGCATTAATAAAGGCATAGATTTTAACACTTGTCTTTACAAAAAATTAATTGATGATTATGATGACCTAACTATTAATGGAAGAAAAGTGCAGCTATTACCAATGGGGCTTAGAAACAGTGGAATTAATATGACTTTAATAAATAATGATAGACACTATTATCATAGAGGAAGTGTAGATATATTCAGAGGCATTCTTATTGACAAGACAACATTTGTCCCTTTTTATTATCCTGATAATGATGGTGAATTAGTTCAGTTAGAAAATTTAAAAAAATTATGTTCTTCATATATTGCCCACTATCAAAATACTTTAGGTGAAATATGGAGCGAAAAAGATTTTTATACTATGTTTTGTAGCCTAAAATATTTATCAGTCAAATATGCAAAAGACATAGCAACTGGTGAAATATTTGCTATCGGCTTTTTCGGAGCAAATATCAGAAATGGTGCTGGCGGACTAGCCCTAACTAATGCAGAATTATATGTTATGCCTGAATTTAGAGGTTTAGGAATTGCCAAAAAAATGGTTGGTTTAACTTTTGATTTAGCTAAAAACGATGGCATCGAAAATTTTGATTCAATTACTTATCGTGTCCCAGGTAATGATGCTTTAACTTTTTGGCAAAGTATAGGTGCTTCAGTTAGTGGACTTATTCATATTGAAGGAAATATTTCCGATATACTAAATTCAATCGATAAAAAAACTACTGTTGCAAGATAAGAAATATATTACTTCTTTTTGAAAATAAAAAATTTATTATTTTAATATTTTTTCTATTTTTAAAATATGCTATAATATAGTGGAAGTGAGGAGTTTATATATGAAAAGAGTTAAAAGTGAATTACTTAAAAAGGAATTCAAAAAAATTAATCAAAACCTCGTCATTGGTCTCATATCTATAGTTCTTACTATAATATGTGGGGTTGCCATTATATATGAAGATGGTAAAGAACCAAAAGATTCTACATACTTGAATGATGTAATTACAAAGCAAAATAGTGCAGCAGACATAACTAGTAATTTAAAAATTTCTAAAGTTTATAGCAAAGTTGCAGTTAATAACAATAAACCAGATTATGGGCTTTATGTAGTAGGAGACGAAAAATACTTATATCTAGTTTATATGACAAACGAACTATATGCTGATTTGCTAAACAACAAAAATTTAGAGAAAGAGCCATATACTGTTTATGGTAAAACTGTAAAAACAGACACTACAGCTAAAAAATATACTGTTGAATGGTATAATAAAAATGTAGACAAGAAAGATCAAATAAAACAATCAGAGTTTAATGATTATTTTGGTGGTGTTTATCTTGATACTTCAGCATATATTGATTCACCATTAATGATAGTTTTAGCCATTGTTGCTATGCTAGCAGGCTTATTTAGCTTTAGCTTCATTCTAGTATTTATCATTAAAAAAATTCAAACCGAAAGTGCATTAAAAAAACTAAGTGATGAAGACCTAGAAAAAATTGAAAAAGAATTAGAAGATAAAGAAACATTCCACTATGAAAGAGCGCATTTAATATTAACTAAAAATTATATTATAAGTTTAGTTGGAAAAATGTTAATTGTAAATTATAAAGATTTAGTATGGATTTATGAATACAGATTAAGACAATATGGAATTACTACTAATAAAAGCTTAATGGCGATGCTTAAAAATGGTAAAGTAAAAGCTTTATTACAAGTAGATGGTGTTACTAAAAAATCAACATCAGTTATTGAAGAAGTTGTTGAAACAATTATTAAAAGAAATCCAAAATTATTAGTTGGTTATACAAATGAAAATAGAAAACTTGCTAAAGAAATAGTTAAAGAAAATAAAAACAACTAATATATTAAATAATCCCAAAAGTGAACTCGAAATATGGTTCACTTTTTTAATTACTATACATTTTTTTAAACTTTTCGCGTATAATTTACTATGAAAAAAAGATACAAATTATTTATTATTATCGTGCTGTTAGTAAGTGCAATATTTATTAACAAAGAAGTCAAAGCTATGCTCCCTCTAAGTGGGAAAACTTTAATAATTGATGCTGGTCATGGAGGTGCTGATCCAGGTACTACTAAACACAATATCTACGAAAAAGATATTAACTTATCAATAAGTAAAAATCTTGAAATAGAGCTTGTTAAAGTTGGAGCAACAATAATTATGACCCGAGATAATGACTATGATTTAAGTTCTCCCAATGCTAAATGGCGAAAAAAAAGCGACTTTGATAATCGAATAAAATTAATAAACAACTCTAAAGCCGATATGTATTTATCAATTCATTTGAATTATTTAAGTGACTCAAGTTATAGTGGTGCTCAAGTTTTCTACAATAATGACACAAATAAAGAAATAGCTGCAGTTATCCAAGAAACCTTAAATAAAGAATTAAATGGCGACCGAGAAATAAAAAAAATTCCTAGTAAAACTTATATGTATAGTAAACTAGAAATTCCTGGAGTCTTAATTGAATGCGGTTTTTTATCAAATGAAGCTGAACTAAATAAATTAAAAACAACAGAATATCAACAAAAATTAGCCAAGACAATCACAAACGCTATAATTAATTATTATTAAAATTCAAAATATTTCATTGCTTGTGATTTTCTTAAATTAACCCCCGTAATATAACTCAAGTTTCCAATTTCTTTTAAAAGAACATCTAAATCTCTTTCTTCTTCTAATAAGAACTCATCAATCATAATTAAGAGCTTTTTAGCACGAATTAATGCTATATCATACAAATCATAAAAAGAATAGTGATATAATTCTTTTTTTGCTACTGGATAACACCATTCTTTATGTTCCCAATTTAAAACACTCATATCCAACTTCTTTATATAATAACATTTAGGAGCTAGTTCTATATTACTAATACGTATACAATCAATCAAATTATACAATCTTTTCTTAATACCCCAGCGTGAACACATAAAATACTTTAAACAATTCTTATAATTCTTATAACCTCTATAAACTTTTTTACTATAATTACTAACTTTAAATGTATTATAATAAGTGTAATCCAAAGCATTCTGCAGTTCCTTACTAAATTTAACTGGAGAAAAAATATCTGAAGCTAATTTTGCTTTATAAATAGGTTTATTATTTCTCGTTTGATAAATAATGGCATCTACCATATATTCTAAATAACTGTGTTTCCCTCTATATTTATACGTATTTTTATCATGAGAATTATAATTACCAGTTTTATAAAAAACATAAGGATGGCATACACTATCAAGAACATAATGACATATAGAACCATATAAATAAGCCAAAACTTCTGAATTATTTTCTAAATTATTATTTATAATATATTGAATAATATTTTTAAAATATAAGTTAACATTATTTTTATGAGCATAATTCCCCATTTTAAAATCAATAAAAAATAAAATATCAAAACTTTTACCAAATAAATAAAATAAATCTAATGATTTTTCTATTTATTCTTTAATAGTATTATCTAGTGATTTAAAAATATCTTGTGTAAAAACATGATGAGTGTAAGATGCTGGCATAATATCACCCTAATAATTATACCATAAAATACATTTTTCACCAAAATTTCACTAAATATTAACATATAAATCAATGTTTAGGAGTACAATAAAACTGTTCTTTGTGATATAATATTAAAATAGGTGGAGTATATGGAAAAGATATTTAAAACTCTTGAAGAACAAATAGATATTCTAAAAAGCAAAAATCTAATTATTGACGATGAAGAATATGCTAAAAATATATTATTACGTGAAAACTACTTTTTTATTAATGGCTATCGCTTCTTATTTATGAAGTCATACAATGATAGAACTTTTATTAATGGAGCTAACTTTCGTGAAATATATGCCCTCTTTAATTTTGATCGTCAATTGCGTAATATTCTATTTAAAAATATTCTTATTCTTGAAAACAATATTAAAAGTATTATATCATACGAATTATCCCGTAAATATGGATTTAAAGAAAAAAAATATTTGAATCCTGATAATTTTGTGAAAGACTCTAAAAGAACACGCCAAGTAAATGATCTTTTAAAAAAAATAAAAAGACAAATTAATGTTAATGGTGGACAACATACTGCAACTAAACACTATCAAAGTAACTATGGTTATATTCCCTTATGGATTGTTGTAAAAGTATTATCATTTGGAATTGTTGGTGAACTATATACAATACTTAAACCGGAAGATCAAGAAACAATCGCTGACATGTTTAATGTAGATGTAGAAAGCTTTCTTATATATCTTCCCATACTCGCTAACTATAGAAACTTATGCGCCCACGAAGATATATGTTATGAACACAAAACTCAAAAAGAAATACCTATTACAAAATACCATGAAGAGTTACAAATACCTAAAACTAATGGTGAATACATATATGGTATAAATGACTTGTTTGCCTTAATTATTATTTTAAAAAGGTTGCTTCGTAAAGATGACTTTCATATGATGTTAAGTGAAATATCTTACGAAATTGACTACTTAAGTGGTCGTCTCCATAGTATCAGAATATCAAAAGTTTTAGACCGGATGGGATTCCCTAATAATTATAAAAATATAGTAAGGATGGATTAAAATGACTGAAAAACAAACTAATAAAACTTTAAGAAACGGAATTATAATAGTTGTAATATTCTTTTTAGGTATGCTATCTATGTATGGCATATTCTACTATTTTCCTTCTACAATTGGCACTGTAGTAACTAAACTAGAAAAAGATGTTACCATAACTGATAATGGTATAGCAGATGCAGTTGAAAAAGTATATGACTCTGTAGTAGTAGTAAACACTTATGTTAATGGCAAAGCTACTTCTTCAGGAACTGGATTTGTATATCAAAAAGAAGATAAAAAAGCTTATATTTTAACAAATAACCATGTTATTAACGGTGGTGATGATGTATATGTTACATTTACTGATGGAACCATTGTTAAAACTACTATAGAAGGTAGTGACGTATATTCTGATATAGCTGTATTATCTGTTAGTAGTGAATATATTAAATCTGTTGCGGCACTTGGAAAAAGTGAAAACTCTCGTTTAGGTGATACTGTTTTTGCTATAGGAGCACCTCTTGATAGTGCTTACAGTTGGAGTGTAACTCGTGGTATTCTTTCAGGAAAAGACCGTTTAGTAGAAGTAGAATTAACTAGCGGTGGAACATCTACTCCAATGGTAGTAAATACTCTCCAAACTGATGCGGCAATTAACTCTGGTAATAGTGGTGGTCCTTTAGCTAATTCTAATGGTGAAGTAATAGGCATAACATCTATTAAATTAGCTAGTGAATCAATTGAAGGTATGGGATTTGCGATACCAATCGAAACTGCTTTAGAATATGCTAAAGAACTTGTAGAAGGAAAAGAAATAGAAAGACCATTCTTAGGCATAAGCATGATAGATGTTACTAGAGCTTATTATACGCGAGAATATTATGATCTCATTAGAGAAGCTAATGTTACTAAAGGTGTAGTAGTAGCAAGCATTGAAAGTAAAAGCTCTGCTGATTTAGCTGGACTTCAAAAAGATGACATTATAACAAAAGTTGATGGCTATGAAATATCATCTTCAGCCTACTTAAGATATTACTTATATAAACATAAAGTCGGTGAAGAAATGAAAGTAACTATTTTAAGAGACAATAAAGAAAAGGATATAAAAATTAAACTATCAGCTAATTAACTTGCATAATTTGCAAGTTTTTAATTTACATAAATATTACTTTATATGCTATACTATTAATAAAGAGGAATATATATGAAAAAATTATTGAAATACGCAAGCATAATTTTAATTTTACTAATTTCTTTTTATACAATTTATCGACTAAATAATCAAAAAGAAACCAATCAAAATAAAACGCCAATTAAAGAAACCAACCAGGATTACATTTCAAAACTACTAGAAGAAATGACTCTAGAAGAAAAAATTGGCCAAATGATGATTATTCATTATCGTGAGCCAAAACTCGATGAAACTCTAAATAATATGTTAAAAACCATTAAACCAGGAGGATTTATCTTTTTTAAAGAAAATTTAGTAACTTATGAAGATTCTTTAGAATTAATAAAAAATATAAAAGATAGTGCTAAAATACCAATGTTTTTATCAATAGACCAAGAAGGAGGAAAAGTAGATCGTTTAAAAACTATAAAAGGAATAAGCTTTTCTAATATGCCTACAATGTCTGAAATTGGCAAAACTAACGATGAAGAAATTGCCTATGGCACAGGTGCACAAATCGCTCATAATCTTAAAATGTTGGACCTAAATATGAATTTTGCTCCAGTCTTGGATATTTATTCTAATCCTAAAAATACCGTTATAGGCACTAGAAGTTTTGGCGATAATGCTGAAATAGTTTCAAAAATGGGGCTAGCTTTAAGTAAAGGTCTAAAGGATAACAATATAATACCCGTATATAAACATTTTCCAGGTCATGGAAACACTGAAACCGACTCACACATTGATTTACCAATAGTATCTAAAACAAAAGAGGAACTATTAAAAGAAGAAATTATTCCATTTCAAAAAGCCATTGCAAATGATGCTGATGTAATAATGATTGGACATTTAGCAGTACCTAGCATTACTAATAGATATATTCCTGCTTCTTTATCTAAAAAAATTATAACTAGCTTTTTAAAAGAAGAAATTGGGTATCAAAACCTTGTAATCACTGATGCCTTAAATATGAAAGCTTTAACTAATAACTATTCAGAAAAAGAAATAATTGAAAAAAGTATTAATGCAGGAGTAGACATTTTATTAATGCCAGAAAATCCAATAAATGCTGTTAATGTTATTAAAGAAGGCATAACAAGTGGTTCTATAAAAGAAGAACAAATAAATAATTCAGTTAAAAAAATATTAAATTTAAAGTATAAATATAATATTATTAATGAAAAAAGATAAGAATTTTTGTACTCTTATCTTTTTTCATTAATATACGAGTTATAAATAGTCGCATCCTGCGGAAATTCACTTGAATTAACCAATAATGTTCCCCCTAATTTATGACTATAAAACGTTTGCATAAAAACTCTCATAACCTCTACAATTCTATCAGCTATTTCTCTACTTATCCCATATCTTAAGCACTCTTCATCAGAGATAGCTAATGCTTGATAATGAAAATCAAAAAATATATCAGCTACATCTTTACCACTAGCAAGCTCATTAGCAACAAAAGCATTATATCTTAAAGCAGGAATAAGATTTAGATTATTTCCATCTATATTTTGTTCAGATTGATATTTCATAAAAGTTGTTGAAGAATGAATACTATCAAACATTTTTGCTATTTTTGCCTCTAAATCAGTTTGGTCTTCAAATCCATATATTATACTTGAAACATCAAATAAAC
Organism: uncultured Mycoplasma sp.; assembly: GCA_947646115.1. Lineage (GTDB taxonomy): Bacteria > Bacillota_I > Bacilli_A > RF39 > UBA660 > Caccenecus. The sequence goes on along the minus strand of CANSFH010000008.1, from coordinate 6,607 downwards.
CGCTAAAAAGTTCTGCTAAATAATCTATAGCTTTAGATGTTACTCTTCTTTTCTCCTCGGAACTAACACCTTCAAATTTTGTAATATCGCCTGTAATAGCTTCTGGTAAATCATGAAAATAAAAGTAATCTTCCATCTTTTCATCATCTAATTTAATAGGCAATTTGTTCTTAATTAATTTATACATTATTTGTAAATCAAATACGTGGTCTTTAATATCTTCTAATCTTTTACGATTTACTTGCCATATTTTAGGCCCTGTTCTTTCCATATCACCTAAAACATCAAAAATCATAAAAACTTTTATTTCTTGTTCAAAACCTAATGCCATAAAATCCCCCAACCTAAAATTTATTTATCAATAATAGTCTCAATAATATATCTAGGACGTCTTTTTGCCTCATTATATATCTTACCTATATATTCACCAATGACACCAATAGAAATCATTTGTAAACCACCAATAAACCAAATGGAAATTACAATAAATGTCCAACCATCAACTGTGTGCCCCATTATTTTAACGATTAAAGAATAAATCATAATTAATATACTAATCATTAAAATAAATACTCCTAAAGCCAAAATTAATCTTAATGGCTTAATACTAAATGAAGTAATACCATCAAAAGCAAATGATAACATTTTTTTAAGAGGATATTTTGATTCTCCAGCAAATCTTTTATTTCGTTCATAATATACAACTGTACTTTTATAACCAATTTGTGGAACTATCCCTCTTAAAAATAAATTAACTTCCTGAAACTTTTCTAAACCATCAAGAGCTCTTTTACTCATCAATCTACAATCAGCATGATTATATACAATATCTACTCCTAAAAAAGTCATTACCTTATAAAATGATTGTGCTGTGAATCTTTTAAAGAAAGAGTCTTTTTTCCTACTACTTCTAACTCCGTATACAACATCATAACCTTCGTTATTTTTATCAACCATAGACTCAATAACACCTATATCATCTTGTAAATCCGCATCCATAGAAATTACAATATCAGCTTTCTCTTTCGCAGTCATTAAACCTGCTAATAAAGCATTTTGATGCCCTTTATTTCTTGATAATTTTACACCTGCAAACAAATTATCATTATCTGCTAAATTTTGAATTAACTCCCAAGTATTATCTTTAGAACCATCATCTACAAACATTATTTTACTTTTTTTAGATATTTTATTTTTGGCAATTAAATCCTCTACTTTTTCTTTTAATTGTTTTGAGGTTTCTGGTAATACTTCTCCCTCATTAAAACAAGGAAGTACCATATATAATACTTTACTCATTTCCTACACTTCTTTCTTTTTAAATAAATAAGCTTTATAATCCTTATTTTCAAATTTTTGTCTTTCACTACTTATCAAGTCATACTTTTCAAATAACAAAGTTTCTTTACTTATTAATTTATCTAAATTATTCTTTGTATAATAAACTATAAAATCTGTCTTTTGGTTATTTATATACTCATTAAAAGCATCTAAATTATATGGATACTCACTATAAGCAATATTTTGTTTTTCAAAATAATACGTAGTAGGTATTATACCCGTTGTCGTATAAACACCAGCATCTAAAAATCCCATATTTACTAATGTTGGATTATCATACTCATTAATTATTTTTGCAAATTTATATTGAAATAAATCTTCTTTTTTAGTAAATCTAAAATCTTTATAATTAGCAAAATTATATGCACAAATAAGACAGATCAACAAAGTTCCTATAACTAAAACTTTATTACTTCTTATTTTAATAAATCTTTTGATAAAAGTAAAGACAACTATCAAACTTATTATCAAAAATATTAACATTGGAAATAAATAATAATTATAAAAGCGTAATCCAAAGAAAACTCCTAACATTGTTAAAAAATAAACTATTACTATATATACTTTTCCACTTTTTTTCAAATCTAAAAAAATTATTAATATTGGAAATAAAGCTAAAAGTAAAAGTACTATAATTCCACTTTTATATGACGATGAAATAAATCCACCATAAATTTTAACTAATTTATCAAAAAAATTTGCAGCTTCATTATTATAAGCAGTCATATTAACTTTAAAATATACATTTATAAAATCTAATATTGCACCATTCACTCCTAAATAAATGATAGCAAGTATTATAGGAATAGACATCCCCAGTAAAAAATAAATACAAGAAATAAAAGCTTTTTTATATTCTTTTTTAAATAATAAACTAAAGAATATTGTTGCCATAAATGCAAACCAAAAACCAAGTAATGTATACTTAATTAAAAATACTCCCCCTGCTAAAAATCCAGATATAAACAATCTTTTATAAGTTATATCTTTTTCTTTAAAGTGAGCTAAATAGTAGTACATAGAAATTGCAAAAAAAGGCAAACAAAATTCTTCTGCACCACCACCATGCATAAAAGCAGCACTTACGCATATTATAGTTGCAAAAATTGGAATAATAATATATGCCATTTCTTTATTTAAAAATAATGTAACAATTTTATAAACATAATAAAGACTTATTGTCCAAAATATAATTTCTAATATAAATATTCCAATAAAAGTAGTATTGGAAATAAGATATCCTATCCCATAAATAAGATATAATAGTATTCCTTTTTGTTCAAACAAATCCCGATATGGCACTACACCGTTCATCATGCTTTTACCAACTGTAAAAAAAGCATTAGCATCTACCCAATCATTAAAGGGATACAAAAACGAGCATTTACTAGTTAAAAGTAAAACAAAAAAAGAAATTAAAAAACAATATAATACTATTTTCAATTTTTCCTTTTCTTTAAAATTATCTTTTACTTTCTTTAAAATACTCATAATAATTCACCACTAAATTAAGTATAAACTTTTTTTCACTTTTTATTATACCACAAAATCTATAGTTTTACTATAATGCACCAATAATTAATACTCAACTTACAGTTACTTATTTGATTTAAGGGCAGTATCTCTTGTAAATACTCTTGCTACTAAATATGTCGGATCTATAGTAGGGTCATAGCTATTTTCTTCAATATAACTTAATTGTTTTGAAGCATACTACAATACCCAATGTTAGGACCATCTCTAAAGACACCTTCAAAACTATCAATAACTCTTATATTATCATTATCTTATAAAAGTTAAAAAAAGTACCAATTTAATGATACTTTATGAAACTCTTCTAACTTCAACTTGTCTATTTTCAGTTTCTTTATATTCTGTACTAGACCAATTACTCCAATCTCCCCAAGTTGTATTAACAGATTTTACTCTATATCTATATTCCGTAACATTTACAACTTTATCTGGAATTTCTTCCTTTTTATCCTGAAACCAACATTGTTCTTTTTTAGTCATTGTTGAATATTTTTTATAGTCGAAGTACCCCCCATAACCATTATTACAGCCTACACTAGATGAATTACCACCCTTTTTAAAAACATACTCACTTTCAACATATTCCCAATACCCACCTGAACAATTTGCATCATATGGTGTTGCATTTCCATAAGGAGTTAATGTTGTCGGTTTTGGACAAATATAATGTTTATATTTATATATTGTTTTATATGTTTGTTTTTCAACTTCTCTAGTTTCTACTTCTTTATTATCTGTTGCACTAACTTTATTAGTACTCCAATTACTCCAACTACTCCATTTTTCTTCTTCTTTTCTATCACGATAACGATATTCATATTTAGGCTTTAATGATGTATCTTGATTATTATTTTCATTTTTATCTGTATTTGAGTTACTAGAATTACCACCATTAGATGAATTTTGATTATCATCATTATTTACATCACTATTTACAGAATTATCATTATTAGTGTCATCATCTTTATCATTTGTTGTATCATCTTTAAAATATAAAGCAAAATTACTATAAGCCCATTTACCATTAGTTATGTTAAATGAATTATAACCTTCTTCAAATGTTATTCTCATTTCATTATTAACATTATTAAATACTGGTATATTATAAACACTTAATTGAGATACTGGATGAATAATACTAAATGTACCAGTATATTTAATTTTCAAATCATAATCATTTAACTTTTCATAAGTACATAATCCTTTAGTATAACTAATATGCATATATTCTCTACGACCAATATCTACCGATTTTGCCGACTTACTAAAATCAATATCACAAACACTTGCTGATAAAAATTCAATTGTCGCTTTCGGATTCTTACTATCACCTGCTAAAGAATATTTTTTATAATATGGTGCATTTAAAGTAAATTCCTTCTTTTCAGTTGAATCATAATCAGTTGTAAATATAGTATCATCTGCAGTTGGAGATGGATTTATATCTTTAGAACTTATATTAATTTCTACTCGCTTAATTGTATCCTTATCAATGATATTATAAGCTGAATACATTTTAAGTTTTACGCCTCTATTAGTCATTTCGCTATTTATAATTATTTTATTATTATCTACTATTTCATAATTACAACTTTCTGTAGATACTTGCATATAACAAGTACCTGTCGTATCAGTTTTCTTTAAAAACATAATATAATAATTATTATCTTCTTGCATATAGTAGTTAGTATTATAATTTAATAGTTCTTTATTACTAATATCACTTGAATCAGTTTTAAATAAAAAATATAAGATAATACCAAAAATTAAAAATCCTCCACCTACAGCTATAATTACCTTCATAGTAAGAATCTTCTTTTTTAATTCATCTGAAAATTCTGTATTACAATTATTACACTTTTTATCTTTTAAAGATATTTTTTCTCCACAATCAGGGCAACTAAAAAAACTCATACTACCTACTCCTCATACACACACAATTTAAGTTTAATACAATAAACTTACCTTATTATAATTGTATTATAGCATAATCTTTTTTAGTAGTAAACATCTGTCTTTTATATATTTATTTTTCCTCTAATATATTTTAACAGTATATCTGATTGTTTTAATTTAATTGGCATGGTTCTATTGTATAAAAATAAATTATCTCTATCAAAGTATATTAACAATAATTTCTTATTTTTAATCGTTATATCAACTCTATGAGGTTCAATAAAACAAATATTAGTAGTTTTTACTTTTAATATTCTTCCCTGATTAAATACACATTTTGCATTATTAAAACTACATATTGTTTCTATTCTTTTTTCTAATGCTTCTGATTTAATAAATTGTTCACATTCAAATTCCATTTAATACTTCTTTCTATTAATATAATTAACTAAATTCTAATACTTCAAAATTTCGAAGTAACATTCCTATTGGATGACATCTAAATTTTATTTTTTATTAAAAATAGATGAATCTGTTCTACTAGTAACCATTTCATAATCAATATCTAAAAACCTTTTAGTAACTTTATTATAATAAGTTAATAAAAGACCATCTCTTCTAGTAACAATTCCATTTAAACATATTCTTCCTCCAAAGTCATCAAAGTTCTGTGTCCAATGTTTAAATGCTTGAGTATCACTTTCATCAATTTCATCACTTGGATTTGTACCATAATATTCAGGATGAGTATGTAAAGTAATAATAAAATCGCAATTTTGACTATCCATATTGAATGCTATTGTATCCCACATTGCATCACTATTAGGTTGCACAGTTGTCTCAGTTTGATTTAATTTTGAATTATCCCATAATTCAAAGCTTTCAACGACTAAACAATCATTACTATCACATTTTCCAATCATTGTCGCAAACTGTTCCAATTGTTCAGCTTCTTGTTTTGCAAGCATATCTTTTATAGCATCAATATGTCCTTCAGTAAATATTACTTTCATTTATAATCTCCTATCCAATTCATTATTACTTGATGTACTGTTTAAATACTTTTTATCTTCTAAATTATTAATATTAGTTTTTATAGCAATTCCATATTTATTTAGTATTTCCAAACATTTTTCATCAGATAACAACATGATTTTTTCCACTCCTTAATTAAAATAACTATATTTAAAGGGTTTCGTTTCTCGTATATTAAACTATCACTATTATAACATATTTTAGTCAACAACTCTATTACTAATAATACTAATCATCTTAAATATATCATCTTCATTTTTAGTTGTTTCCCATTATAATATAAATATTTACTAGCATATAAATTACTATATTTTTCTTACTATCTTCATACATTTACTTAAATTAATAATCAAACTTTTTATCATTGCCATATAAAACAACATACCTATATCAATGTCCCCCAACCTTTGCCAATAAACTTTTTATATGTTATTATGTTCTAATTTTTTGCCAAATTGTCTTTATCAAAATACAACAACAAAATTTTTTTATCTTTATCACTAAGGCTTGTTCCTTTAAATCTTAATATTCTTCTTTGTTATAACTCACTTTGCAAAAGCAGACAACATCAATTTCCTGTTCTAACTCCCTTGACCTTTACTAATTTTTTACTAAAAATCTCATTTTTCCACCTAATTTTTAACAAAGTTAAAAGACACTGCAATCCCTTTAATTACAATGCCTTTTTCTATATTTTTACGCCAAAAAATTTGACGATTTTTCCATATGGCAGGGGCGGAGAGAATCGAACTCCCATCAAAAGTTTTGGAGACTCCTATGCTACCATTATACCACGCCCCTA
>CANSFH010000007.1 GCA_947646115.1 uncultured Mycoplasma sp. | reverse complement strand
CCAGTTGCAGTGCAGAGTAGCTATGTATGGACGAGATAACCGCTGAAAGCATCTAAGCGGGAAGCTTCCTCCGAGATGAATTTTCCCTTTCTTCGTGAAGTAAGATTCCTTGTAGACTACAAGGTTGATAGGCTGGGTGTGGAAGCGTAGTGATACGTTGAGCTGACCAGTACTAATAGATCGAGGATTTAACTTAATTATTTAATTAATTTAATGAGTACGCATTATCAAGTTTTTAAAGGACAAAATCCTTTATTGGTGACGATAGCCTAGTGGGTACACCTCTTCCCATCCCGAACAGAGAAGTTAAGCACTAGTACGCCGACGATAGTGTAAGCGAAAATAGGTAGTTGCCAATTTTTTTTTGCGTTAAAATAAATTTATTTGTTTGTTACATAATTCGACATATAAATTAAAAATTATATGATAAAATATTAATTTAGAGGTGAATTATGCAAAAAGGAATACAAAATGAAATAGATTTTAAAAATTTACTAGATAATAAAAAAGTCTATCAATTGCCAAACGAAATTAAAAAAATGCTATTTTTTATTTTTGAAAATATTAGCTTAAAAAGTACAGTACAATGTTGGCAAAGTAAATATAATGAAAAAGCAGATATAAAAATTAAAATTAATGGAGTTATAAAAGGTATAAGTATTAAATCAGGAAAGTTCTGTTCAATGCATCAAGAAAATATAAATAAATTTTATCCATTTTTATTAAAAATAGGTGTTGATAATGCAATAATAGAAATATTTGATAAATACTTGAAAGGAATAATTAATAATAAAAAGATTTCAGCAAAAGAGTTTATAGAGCAACATCCTAAAGAAATAGATATTCTTAAAAATAAATTTAATGAGTATTATATTAAAATAAACTTAATAATACGCTTTATATTTCAAGGAACAGAAAATCAAAAATATGATTGCGATGTTCTCATATATGGCACTACAGAAAATTTTATATGGGCAACAAAAAATGAAATTTTAGAATATTTAATAAATTATCAGATAATAAAGCCATCTTTCATAAATATAAGCGCTTTAAACATTAAATGCTATGATAGAAATTTAAGAAATAATCCATTAAGAATAGAACAACAGAATTCTATACAAATAAAGTGGTATTCTATTGCAGAAGATTTGAAAAACATTATAAAAAAAAGAGAACAACACATTAAAAAATTAATATAAATTTAAATAAAAGGTTCTTTTTTTTACTATTTTGTGATAAAGTATTATTAGTGATGTAAGATGAAGAAAATAGTTATTTTTGGCGGAGGTTCAGGACTTTCTCAAATGTTAAAAGGATTAAAGTTATTTCCTATTGATATAACTGCAGTAGTATCAGTATCCGATAACGGTGGTTCAACTTTAAGATTGCGTAAAGATTTTAATATTCCCGCAGTTGGAGATATTTCAAAAGTACTAATATCAATGAGTAATACAGATCAAGATATAATTAACTTAATGAATTACAGATTTAAACAATCAAAGAGTTTAGGAAATCATTCAATTAAAAATTTATTACTAACAGCACTTTTAGAACAGAAAGGTGATTTTAAAAATGCTTTGCCAGTATTAGCCAAACTTTTAGATATCGAAGGCAAGATTTTACCAATAACGGAAGATAATGCAGAATTAATTGGAATAACTGAAGACGGAAAAAAAATATACGGCGAGACAAGCATAACTAAAACGAGTAAAAAAATTAAAAGAGTAATGTATGACCGTAAAGTCAAAGCCAATCAAGATGTATTAGATTCTATAAGTGAAGCTGATTTAATAATTTTTTCATCAGGCAGTTTACTTACAAGCATAATTCCTAATATAATTGTTGATGAAGTAATTAAAGCTATAAAAAAGAGCAAGGCTCCAAAACTTTATATATGTAATTTAGTAACGCAACCTGGTGAAACAGATAATTTTAAAGTTAGTGATCATATTAAAATATTAAATGAATATTTAGGAGAAAAAACGATTAATATGGTACTAGCAAATAACGAAGAAATACCAGCTGATTTAGTATTAAAATATGCTACAGAGGAACAAAAAGACCCTGTAAAATTAGATGAATCTGAATTAAAAAAAATGAAGGTTAAAGTAATAAAGGACAAAATTTATTCAATTGAAGATGATTATTTGCGCCACGATACATTAAAGACAGCATATCTAGTTTTTTCAATATTGATGGAGAAAAAATAATGACATATACTACAAAAGTTAAAGAAGAAATTGTAAAAAGTGAATTAAATGAAAGTGAAAAAATATGTGAATTATCTGGCTATATAAGATTTGCATCAGTTATAAAAAATGACTGTATTACTATTACTCTAGAAAATGCAAGTGTAACAAGAAGAATTTATAAACATTTTAAAGAAATATTTAATATTCAACCTAAAATAATAGTTAGAAATCAAAAAAGATTTAGAATTAAGCAAATATATATTATAGAAATTAAAGATAAAATAGAATATATTTTAAAATTTTTAAGTGTTGCAGATAAGCATAGGAAAATTTTACCTAATGAATTTTTTTTAACTAATAAGGAAGAGAAAATAGCCTATTTAAGAGGAGCATTTTTAGCTTCAGGTACTATAAATGACCCAGCATCTGGAGGATATCACATAGAGATTGTAACTAATATGAATAGGGAAGCTATCTATTTAACAAATTTATTTCAAGATTTAGACATTAAAGCTAAACACTTAAAGAGAAACTCAAAATATATGGTATATATAAAAAATGCAGAAGTAATTAGCGATATAATAAGAATGTTTAATGCCACGAATTCTTATTTTTATTTTGAAGATATAAGAATATATAGAGATCATAAAAATATGGTTAATCGTTTAAATAATTGTGAAATAGCTAACCAAGAAAAAACAATTAACACTGGCTTAAAACAAATAGAAGCTATCGAGTATTTAAAAAATAATGATTTATATAGTTTGCTTGATGAAACAACAAAAATCGTATTAGATTATCGCGAAAAATATCCAGAAGCGTCATTAAAAGAATTATCTGACATAATTAGTATGGAAACGGATTATACCATTGGAAAAAGCGGGGTAAACCATCATTTTATTAAAATAAAAAATTTGATAAAAAGACATAAAGAAAAAAATCAATAAGTGCTAAAAGGAGTAAAGATATATGCTAGAAGAATTTAATTATAACAACGCTGATCATAAAAATTTACTTTTTGAAATACTTAAAGATTCGCTAATAAATAAATTTTTATGTCGAAGTGATATAATTGACTTTTTATCTTTAAAAATAATAAAGAAATTTGTGCTGGTAATAAATGGTCAACCAGTAGGTATTGGTTTTATCATACCTTTAAGAAATAATGAAGTCGAAATCCGCTACTGCATAGCCGAAAGATTCAGAGGAAATAAATATTCAAACATGTTGGTAGAAAAATTACTAGAAAAGATAGACCCAGGAACTGTAATTTATGCTAATATCCATGAAGAAAATGTTGCAAGCAAGTCAGTTGCTATAAATAATGGCTTTACGACTGTAGATAATTATGTATATCAAACAAAAAGATAATTATATTATCTCATCAATTAAGCCGTATTTTAAAGCTTCTTGTGCACTCATATAATTATCTCTTTCACAATCATTAGCTACTTTACTAATGTCTTGTCCTGTATTAAAAGCTAAAATTTTGTTTAGCTTTTCTTTTATTTTTAGTATATGCTCCGCAGCAATTTTGATATCTGTAGCTTGCCCATTAGCTCCACCTAAAACTTGGTGAATCATTACCTCTGCATTTTTTAAAGCAAATCTTTTCCCTTTTGTACCACTTGATAAAAGAAAAGCTCCCATAGATGCTGCCATTCCAACTACAATGGTGTGCACATCACTTTTAATATAATTCATGGTATCATAAATAGCTAACCCACTCGTAACAGATCCACCAGGACTGTTTATGTACAAAAATATATCCTGATGATTTTGGGCATCTAAATATAATAATTCACTTACAATAATACTTGCCATATTATCATTTATTTCGCCACTTAAAAAAATAATTCTATCTTTTAGCAGTCTTGAATATAAATCATAGGCATATTCTTTGTTACTACTTTTTTCGATTACTGTTGGTACAATGTTCATAAAATTTTCACCTATATAATATATAGTAATAAAATAAGAAAATTATTCAATAATTTGTGACAAAAGTAAAAAAATATGATAATATATATAATAGAATATGGGGAATTAATATGGAACTAGTTACAGTATTTTTTGATGATAATAAAAGAATAGAAGTTGAAAAAGGGACTACTTATCTAGAAATAAGTAAGAATTCTATACTTAAAGATACCGTTTTAGGTGTAAAAAAGAATAATGTTATATTATCTTTAAGTGATAAAGTTGTTGAAGATTCCAAAATTGAATTTTTTGATAGTAATTCAATTGATGGTGCTAAAATATACAAGGCAGCTATAAAATTTCTATTTGAAGTGGCATTAAAAACAATTTATCCAAATGCTGATGTTTTTTATTTGCATAGTGTTCCTGGAGGTATGCTAGGCGAAATTAAATATAATAAAATTTTAGACATTGAAGATATTTCAAAAATTAAAAGAGAAATGACAAATATTATTGAAAGTAATGAACCTTTTATCAGATACAACATTTTAAATAAAGAAGCAATAGATTTTTATGCCTCATCTCTTTCTCAAGAAAAAGCTGAAAATATTCAAATTTATGATAACTTTGTTACAATTTACAAATTAAAAGATTTTTTAAATTATTTTTATGTAAGTATGCCATATAGTACTAAATATATAAAATTGTTTGAGTTAAGATATTTAAACAACAATCGTATTATAATAACTTATCCAAGCAATAGATCTAATGGGAAACTTCCCGAGTATGTTCATCATGAAAATATTATTAAATCCTTTTATGAAGGTCAATCATGGCTAAAAAAATTAAAAACACCTTATCTTGCTGACCTAAATAATTTAGTAAGAGATTCCAAAATCAAGGGATTTATTGAATCTTGTGAGTTACATTTTAATGAGCAAGTAAAAAAAGCTTGTGATGAAATTTTGCGTAATAAAGAGCAAAGATTTATCATGATAGCTGGTCCATCAAGTAGTGGTAAAACAACTACTACGCGTGTTTTAGGTGCATATTTGCGAAGCAAAGGCTATGACCCAATTTGTTTATCAACTGATGATTATTTTGTTGAAAGAGTAGATACGCCTAAAGACAAAGATGGTAATTACGATTATGAATGTTTAGAAGCCGTAGATATTAAACTTTTAAACGATCAATTAACATCTTTATTAAAAGGTGAAGAAGTAAATGTACCAGAGTATAATTTTATAACCGGAAAGAAAGAATATAATAATCATCTAATAAAATTAAATGAAAATAGCATAATACTTATGGAAGGTCTTCATTGCTTAAATAATGAACTAACTCCAAATATACCAGATAATTACAAATATAAAATATATTTAAGTCCATTTATTCCTTTAAATATAGATCGTCATAATTATATATCAACGCTTGATTTAAGATTAATAAGAAGAATTATACGAGATAATAGAACTAGAGGACATAGCGTTGAAAATACAATTAAAAATTGGCAAAGTGTTCGTAATGGTGAAGAAAAGTATATTTTCCCATACACTCACAAAGCAGACATAATAATAAATACTGCTTTGCCTTATGAGATAGGAGTACTAAAAGTATATATAGATCCATTATTATTAGGAGTTAAAAATACATCACCTTATTACGAAGAAGCAAAGAGATTAGTCAAATTTTTACGCGGTTTTTACCCAATTAGTAGTGAATACGTCAGTGAAAAGAGTATATTAAGAGAATTTATTGGAGGAAATAAAAATGATTAGAGTAGCAATTAATGGTTTTGGTCGTATAGGAAGATTATCTTTTAGACAAATAATCACTACAACAGATTTTGACATTGTAGCTATAAATGACCCAGGAGAACCTAAAGATTTAGCATATTTAGTAAAATATGACACTGTTCATCGTAGTTTTCATGAAGATTTAATTAAAGAAGATAATGGTGACATTGTAGTAAATAATACCAAAAGAATTAAAGTGTTTAAAGAACTAGACCCCACAAATTTACCATGGAAAGAATTAAATATAGATTTAGTTCTTGAATGTTCAGGAAAATTTACAAAATATGAAGATGCATATAAACATATTACCGCTGGTGCTAAAAAAGTTTTGATTTCTGCGCCTAGTAAAAGTGAAAATGTTAAAACAGTTGTTTATAATGTCAATGATAATATTTTAGATGGTAATGAAGAAATAGTTTCAGCTTCAAGTTGTACAACTAATTGTCTTGCACCTGTAGTAAATTTATTAGAGCATTATATAGGAATTACTTCAGGCTTTATGTCAACTATTCATGCCTATACAAACGATCAAGCAACCCTAGATATATCACATAAAAAAGGAATTATATCAAGAAGAGGTCGCGCGTGTGCTGGAAATATAATACCTACATCTACAGGAGCAGCCTCATCAATCGGAAAAGTAATTCCAAGTTTAAATGGCAAATTAGATGGTGGCGCGTATCGTGTACCAGTTTTAGATGGATCTTTAGTTGAATTTACATTTGTTCCTAAAAGGGAAACATCTATAGATGAAATTAATAAAATTTTTGAAGTAAACCAAAATGAAACCTTAAAAATAACATATGATCCAGTAGTTTCTAGCGACGTTATAGGTAAAAATCTTGGTGCTTTAGTTGATGGCTTATCAACAACAATTAATAATAGTCAAATAAAAGTAGTAGCCTGGTATGACAACGAATATGGATACACGGCTCAAATGTTGCGTACTGCCAAAGCAATGTTTAAATAATAAAATTAATAAAAAGCAAAACTTTAATGGATAAATTATTGTTTTGTTTTTTTAAATGTGATATTATTAATATAAGATAAAGGGAGTAGGTTAGTGTGGCAAATTTAGATGCACATTTTAAAGTGGACTATAACAATGCCCTTAGCAATAACCGAGCTATATTTCAAGGTAGTAAGTATCGTATCACAATTTTAAGTGAAAGGTTAATCCGCTTTGAATATGATGCTGACGGGGTATTTTTTGACCATCCAACGGAATTTGCCAGATTCCGTAATTTTCCTATACCTAAATTTCAAGTTGAAGATAATGCTACTACTTTAATCATTCAAACTAAATATTTTGTATTGCAATATTTAAAAGATAAACCTTTTATAGGACCTAAATACGCACCAGACCAAAACCTAAAAGTGGGATTAATGAATAGTGATAAAGTATGGTATTTCAATCACCCAGAAGCCCGAAACTTTGGTGGCATAAAAACTTCTCTAGATAAAGGAATAAAAAGTCCTTTAGAAAGAGGATTATATTCAACTGATGGTTTTGCTTCTTTCGACGATTCTAAAAGTTTAGTCTTTATGGAAGATGGTTTTATGGTAAAACCTAGTAAAACTCGAATAGATACTTACTTATTTATTTATCGCCGTGATTTTGGCTTATGTTTAAAAGATTATTTTACTTTAACTGGTTACCCTCCATTAATACCAAGATATGCACTTGGAATTTGGTGGAATAGGGACGTTATATATTCGTTTGATGATACTAAAAAACTATTAAAAGCTTTTAATAGTCATAAAATTCCTTTATCAGTCCTACTATTAAATGAATTTTGGCATTTAAAAGACAAACGAGACTTGAATAAACATAAGACAGGATTTACTTTTTCACCAGAGTTATTTCCTGATCCATTTGAATTTACTAGTTACATGCACGAACGCGGTGTAAAAGTAGGCTTAAATATTGATCCTGTAGAGGGAATAGGCAGTGAAGAAGAAAAGTTTCGAGCTATTACCACTAATTTAGGATTACTTAACACGAACAATATCCCTTTTAATATTTTTGATAAAACCTTTATAAATATATACTTCAATGAATTAATCCGACCTTTAGATAGTTTAGGAATAGATTTTTATTGGTTAGATTATAAATATGATATGGAAAGCTTAAAAGCACTTAATCATTACCATTTTCTGAATTATAACAAAGATACCAGATATCGACCAATGCTTTTTTCTAGAAATAGTACTATTGCCTCTCATTTAAATGGTGTTCATTATTCAGGAACTACAAATGTCGGTTTTGATACCCTAGATTATTTACCATCATTTAATTCAAGCGCGAGTAACATTGGTGTTTCCTGGTGGAGTCATGACATTGGTGGCTTTAAAGGTGGAATGGAAGACCCAGAGCTTTATATTCGTTATGTAGAATTTGGAACATTTAGTCCAATATTTAGGTTTGCTAGTGAACGAGGTCATTATTATAAAAGAGAACCATGGGAATGGGATATTAAGACTTATACAATAGCAAAAGAATATTGTAATTTAAGACATCGTTTAATCCCATATTTATACACTGAAAATTATAAATATCATAAAACTGGCTTGCCATTAGTTGAACCATTATATTATAGCTACCCTGAAATTAAGGATGAGCCAGCTTATAAAAATGAATATTATTTTGGCACAGAATTGTTAATTAAACCAATTACTAAAAGACAAGATTCAATCATGAATAGATGTGTGGAACAACTATTTTTGCCTAAAGGGGTATGGTATGATTTTAAAACTGGCAAAAAATTCCCTGGAAATAAAAGATATGTAGCATTTTATAAAGATGAAGATTATCCTGTTTTTGCTAAAAGTGGCTCTATTATCCCTCTTGCAATTTTACCCGAAAATATAAATGATACTAACCCTCCGGAGTCAATGGAAATTCATGTATTTCCTGGCCGAAGTAATATTTATAAATTATATGAAGATGATGGAGTATCAAGGCTTAATGAAGAAGGCTATTATATTATAACTGCTATAGATTATAACTATCTCGCCAATAATTACACTTTAATTATAAGGCCTATTGAAGGTAAAGCTGGAATTATTCCTAAAACTCGTAATTATAAAGTTCGCTTTAGAAACACTAGAGAAGCAGAAGATGTACAAGTTTATATTAATGGGGAAGAAGTATCCGCAGAAGTTTACGCTGAAGATAACGATTTTATAGTTGATGTTAAAAATGTACCTACTACTAGCCAATTAACTATTAATTGTAAAGGAAAAGACATTGAAATCGATGCTATAAGACTTATTAACGAAGATATTAATTCAATTATTAGTGATGCAAAAATAAAAACTAATTTAAAAGAAAGTATTGCTGCCATTATCTTTAGTAATTTAGAAATAAATAAAAAACGTATAGAAATACGTAAACTACGTCAAAAAGGATTAAGTGGAGTTTTTATAAGAATGTTTATAAAACTACTTGAATATGTTTCTGAAATTTAGTAAAATAAGATAAATACGTTGAAAAAAAGAGTATTAGTAATTTATTCTAATTTTAGAGAATTTGTGGTTGGTGGAAACAAATATTAGAAATTTACGAACTTGCTTTTTAGAGTATGTGGGATGTCTCCCTTAAAGACTTAAAGTTATAAATAAAGGTGGTACCGCGAATATCATTCGCCCTTAAGAATACCATCTTTTTATTTTGTGAAAGAAAAGGAGGTATAGATGTTTAAATTAGAAATTAAAGATAATATTTATAGATATATAGATACAAATTCTAATAATAAAATTGAAATACAACTAAATTTAGACCCTATATTAGACTGTAACTTTAGATATAGTAATGAATATCTTTTAAGTAATTTTGATTTATTAAAATATGCTGTAGAAGATATTAAACAAAAACATAATAATTTAACCTATATTTCTAAATATAATAATGAAAAACTTTATAATAATTTAGAAATTTTAGGCCTTAAAATAAAACTTTATGACTATGTTATTCCCTTTATGGGAATAAATAATGCAAATTATTTAGAAGAACCTAATCAAATCAAAGAAGCACAAAAATATATTCTAAAAAAATTAAATAAAAAAACTAAAATTAATTCAAAACATTTAAATGATGATTTTATTCATTATACAGAAAAGATATTTGATATTGAAAAAGATAAATACACCATCAAAATTATAAAAGAAGAAGATATTATTAAAGGCGCTGTGGAATACTTTGTTACAGATAAGGTTTACATTAGAAATATTTATGCTGATAACACTAAATTTTTAAAGGATATAATTGATAGTTTACTTAAATTTAAACAAGGTATCTCCTTAAGTTGTATGTTTATAGATAAAGAATTATTAACAGTAATAAAAGAATATAAAGGTATTCTAGAATATACTTACTTTATATGGAAAGAGGAAAAATAAAATGAAATATGAAAGTGCTATTTATATCTTTATTATTTTAATGTTTATAGTTTTTATAGTTGATTATTATTTAATTAATAAAAGAAAGTTAACATTAATAAAAAATAAAGGTATAACCAAAAGAGGAAAAAAGAAAAAAATTAAAAATATCAGCGAAATAGATTATCTGGTAGGTAAATTTAAATTAAATAAAAAGAAACTTAAAGAAGAAAAAGTTATAATTTGGATTTCACTTATTAACAGTTTTATTATCGCAAGTGTGTCGAGTGTAATAATGCTGATGCCATTTAAAATGATGTGGCAACTACTAATTGCCTTTGTCTTATTATTTGGACTTATTTATGCATTATATGAAATCTATGGTAGATATTTAAAAAAATTGGAGGTTAAGAAAAAATGAATACAAAAGAAATAGAAAAAAAATGGCAAAATATTTGGAAAGAAGGCAGATATTTTGAAGCAGAGAATAAAAGTGACAAAGAAAAATATTATATTTTAGTGGAATTCCCATATCCAAGTGGCGCAGGCTTGCATGTTGGTCATGTTAGAAGTTATTCGGCATTAGATGCAATGGCGCGTATGAAAAGACTTCAAGGATACAATGTTTTATTCCCTATGGGATGGGATGCCTTTGGTGCTCCAGCTGAACAATATGCTATCAAAAATCATATATATCCTGCTGATGCTGTAAAAGAAAATATTAAAACTTTCAAAGGTCAAATTGAATCTTTAGGTATGTCCTTTGATTGGAGTCGCGAATTTTCCACAACTGATCCTGAATACTATAAATGGACACAATGGCAATTCTTACAATTTGTTAAAAAGGGAATGGCTTATAAAGCTGAAAAAGAGATTAATTGGTGTCCAGTATGTAAAACTGGTTTATCAAACGAAGATGCCGCTGGTGGAGTTTGTGAAAGATGTGGTTCTCCTGTTACTAAAAAATTAAAATCACAATGGATTTTAAAAATGAGTGACTATGCTGAAAGATTATTAGATGGTTTAAAAGACACTGAATTTGAAGAAAGAGTTAAAATAGCTCAAATAAATTGGATAGGTAAAAGTGTTGGAGCTGAAGTTAACTTTCCACTAAAAGACACAGAAGATGTTTTAAGTGTATTTACAACTCGTTGTGATACAATATTTGGAACTACAGCAATGATTTTATCACCAGAGCATCCATTTTTAGAAAAGTATAAAGACCGTATAATAAATATAGATGAAGTAGTCAAATACCAAGAAGAAGCAAAATCTAAAACTGAAATTGAAAGAACGGATGTTACTAAAGATAAAACTGGTGTAAAAATAGATGGTTTAACTGCCATTAATCCTGTAAATAATCGTGAAGTAGAAGTTTGGATAAGTGATTATGTATTAGCAGGATACGGGACTGGCGCTATTATGATGGTTCCAGCTCACGATCCACGTGACTATGATTTTGCGAAAAAGTTTAATATTGAAATTATCCCTGTAATAGAGGGTGGCGATACCACAAAAGAAGTATATACCGAAGATGGACCACATATTAATTCTGAATTCTTAAATGGTTTAAATAAAGAAGAAGCTATTGAGAAAATGCTTGAATATCTTGAAGAAAAAGGTATTGGTAAGAAAAAAATAAATTACCGCTTACAAGATTGGATTTTCAGTCGTCAAAGATTTTGGGGTGAACCAATTCCGATGATTCATTGCGATAAATGTGGTTGGGTACCAGTTCCCGAAAATGAACTACCTGTTCTTCTTCCTACTGTTGCTAATTACGAACCTACTGATAATGGTGAATCTCCACTTGCTAACATTACTGATTGGGTAAATACATCTTGTCCAAATTGTGGTGGTAAAGCTATGCGTGAAACTGATACAATGCCAAACTGGGCTGGTTCAAGTTGGTATTGGTTAAGATACATGGACGCTCATAATCCTAATGAGTTTGTTAGCGAAGAGGCTTTAAAATATTGGGGGATGGTAGATTACTATAATGGTGGTATGGAGCATGCTGCTCGTCATCTACTTTACGCTCGTTTCTGGCATCAATTCCTTTATGATCAAGGATTATTACCTACAGCAGAACCATTTAAAAAACGTGTAGCTCACGGAATGATTCTTGGTTCTAATGGTGAAAAAATGAGTAAAAGTAAAGGTAATGTTATTAATCCTGATGACATGGTAAAAGCTTATGGCGCTGATGCACTTCGTTGCTATGAACTATTTATAGGAGACTATGAAAAAGATGCATCTTGGAGCGATTTTAGTTTAAAAGGCTGTAAAAGATTTTTGGACCGTGTTGCAAGACTTAAAGATAAAGTAGTAGAAGGTGAAGCTTATTCTAAAGATTTAGAAAACATCATTCATAAAACAATCAAAAAAGTTGGTTATGATTTGGCAAATATGAAGTATAACACTGCAGTATCAGCTTTAATGATTTTAACTAATGCTCTTGAAGCAAGAGATACTATTACAAAAAAAGATTATCAAACACTATTAATTCTTTTAAATCCTATTTGTCCACATATAACTGAAGAATTAAATGAAGAGTTAGGATTTAAGAAAAAAATAGTTGAAATGTCTTGGCCTGAATATGACGAAGAAAAAACTATTGACAATGAAATTACTATAGGTGTTCAAGTAAATGGTAAACTTCGTGGTGAAATATTAATAACAGTTGAGGATACAGAAGAAGAAATAAAGAATAAAGCATTAGAAAATGAAAATGTTAAAAGACATTTAGAGAATAAAGAAGTTGTTAAAATCATAATTATTAAAGGAAAAATAGTAAATATTGTTGTTAAATAAGCGCTTGTAAAAAAGCGTTTATTTTATTTGGTAATTTTTTTGACATTGCCAAACTACTATGCTATAATAACACACAAGCTTAGGGGGCCATTAACTTGATAAATAAATTAATAAGAGGAAAAATAATTGAAATAATAGTTGTTATAGGGTTAGTAATATGGTCTATTCCTATTTGGCAAAATTTTGAACGAAAAATAAGTGAGGCAGCAATAACAACAGCTGATGATTACAACTTAAGCTTCAAAGTAGAAAAAAATGGTAGTAAAGAATTACTTACTGTTAATAATAGCTATCATATTAATAAAACATATAAAATACAATTAGAATTAGATAAAAATATTTCGTCAGATGATATAATAGTAATTATTAATGGTGAAAACTATTCCCTAGATAGTTTTGCCAAAAAAGAAAAAAGAAACAAACAAATATATACTCTTATAAATAATTATATAAGTTTTATAACAAATACATATGAAATAGAACTTAAATCTCCTCTAAAAAATTTATCATACACTTATAATTTTGAAGAAAGCGTTAATTTTTAAATATATTTTTAATAAAGTGATAAAATAGTCTTGTGTTTTATCACTTTTTTATGTTATTATTATAATACGGTGATAGTATATGAAAGTAATGGATATTATCAAAAAACAAACAACTTTAATTGCTATAGCAGTTGTCGTAGTAGCAGTCGCAGCTATAGGAATAAGTTATGCAGTGTTTTTTGAAGTAAAAACAGGGGATACACAAGTTATTACAGCAGGTAACTTAACTTTTTCAGTTACTGGAATTAATGCTTTAACAATAAGTTCTCCAGTTACAACTGCGAATGGTTTGCAATCTACAGCTATAAGTTATACAGTTAAAAACACAGGAAATCTACCAGCAACATATTCTATTTATATATATGCAGATAGTACTAATAATGTAGGTGTAGACAAAATAAAATATAGTACCGATGGAACTAATGCTAAACTATTAAATTCTTTAGCAACTTCAAATATAACACTTGAAAATGGTACAACAGTAGTAGGATATAAATTATCTACAGCAACTATTAATGCAGGAGCTAGTGGATCTGCTAATAGCCTTAGAATTTGGGTAGATGAAGACCTTTTAACAACAGATCTTTCCAATGCGAAGATAAGTTTAGGCTTATGTATAATTAGTGAAGTTAAAGAATAATTCCTTAAGGAATTTTTTTTTTAATTATTTATTTAATTTACTAATATAATAAAATCTGTAAAATAAATACCATAAATTTGCAAATTTATACTAAACTATCTACCAATCTATATATTTCTGCTAGCAGATTTTATCCAAACATAAATTTGACTTCTTTTCCATAATATATTATTATTTTATCATAGAAAAGAGGCGAACAAATGTATAAAAAAGAAACAGAGAATATAGAGGTTTATTTTATATGTTACAAAAAAGAAGAAATGGATTTAGTTGAAACATACTATGATGAAATATTGGACATTCATTATTGGTACTTTAACACGTATTTAGCTTATAAATATTGGAAGAAAAAATTTAAAAATATGGAGATTGGCGAATTATCAAAAAATTTATTAATTGTTGCTGCTAGTAAATACTTAATTTATTGTATTGAAAACAAAAAGTACCAAACTAAAAAAGAATATCAAAGATTACTCAATGATATGAATAAAATAAAAATTGAGCTAATTAAAATTGAAAATGAAGGCGATTGCTTAATAAATATAAAAAAATAGAAAAATAAAGCTATTATTTTAACCAAATTTATGGTATAAGAATTATAGCTATTAATTTAAGAAAGAAGCTGATATAATGGCAAAAGAAATCGCAGAAGCAGCCCAAATTATTAAAAATGGTGGATTAGTTATATTTCCAACTGAAACAGTGTATGGAGTAGGAGCTAATGGATTAGATGAAAAAGCAGTAGCTAACATTTTCAAAGCTAAAGGCCGAAAAACTGATAATCCTCTTATTTTACATATTTCAGATTACAATATGTTAAATGAAATTGCAGCAGATATAAAACCATTAGAGCACAAATTAATGGATGCTTTTTGGCCTGGACCATTGACTATTATTTTGCATAAAAAAAGTATTGTTCCTAATATAGTTTCAGCATGCCTTGATACTGTAGGAATTAGAATGCCTAGCAATAAAATCGCTCAAGAATTGATTAAACTATCAGGTGTCCCTATAGCAGCTCCTAGTGCCAATATTTCAGGCAAACCGAGTGGTACTAACATTTCTGATATCAAAGATGAGTTTGAAAATAAAGTTGATTATTTTATAGATGGTGGAGATACCGAAGTTGGGTTAGAATCAACAGTAGTTATTGTAATTGATGATACAATTCATATATTAAGACCAGGTAAAATAACAAAAGAAGATTTTCTAACTATTACTGATAAAGTTATAATTGATAACCATGTATTAAGTGAACCCATTAATGGTCCTGTCTTATCCCCTGGTATGAAGTATCGCCATTATGCGCCAGCTACTTCATGTATACTAATGTATAGTGAAGATGAATCAAAACTTATCAATGGTATAAAAGATAAAGCTCAAGAATATGATAAGTGCCTTATTTTAACTAAAGAAGATCATAAAGAATATTTCGACAATGCAATTTCTTATGGCAACACTCTAGAAGAAATAAGTCATAATATTTTTCGTATTTTAAGACTTGTTGATAAATATAAAGTTGATATAGTTATTATTGAAGGTGTAACTACTAAAGGAATAGGATTGGCAATAATGAATAGACTAATGAGAGCCTGTTCTTATAATTATATTGAGATAAAATAAGGAGGAAATATATGCAAGTTGTAGGTACAATGTTTTTTAAAGACCAAAAATTATTAATTGATAAACCGCGAAAAAGGAGCACATTCCAAATGATAGGAGGAAAAGTGGAAGAAAACGAAACACCTTTAGCAGCGGCAATCAGAGAATGTCATGAAGAATTAGGAGAATATGCTATTTTTGATAATAGCTTATTTGAATTTGTTATGGAATTTGAAGAAATTGCAACAAGTGATGGCAAAACACCAATTCATTTTTATGTTTTTAAATATAATGGTTTACTAAACGGTGATTTAAACACATCTGATGAAATAGAAAGTTTTTTATGGTATGATTCTTCTATGGGAGATAGTATGTTATCTAATACCTTAAAAAATGAAGTTGTACCATATTGTTTGAAAAATAACTTAATTAATTGAGGCTAATAATGAAGATATTAATATTTTCTCATAAAAGTGATATTGATGGAATGGGTGGAGTTGTTTTAGCTAAACTTGCTTTTAGCAATGTTGACTATGTTTTATGCGAAACTTTTAATTTGCAAAATGAAATAAAGAAATATTATGATAATAATAATATTTATAATTATGATTTAATTTTTATAACTGACATGTGGCTAGAAGAACCCATGTTATCAAAAATAGCAAATGATTTACAGCTTAAAAATAAATTATATGTATTTGACCATCATGAATCGGCAGCCAATGCAGATTTACCTTTTATCACCTTAAAAATATCAGAAAAAAAAGGATTGTGTAGTGGAACCAGTTTATTCTATGATTATTTAATAAAGAATAAATATTTAACAGCAAATAAAGATATAAAAGATTTTGTTGAGCTAACACGTAGGTATGATACTTGGGAGTGGAAAACTAAATATCATGATGAAAACTCACATAAACTTTCCTTACTATTTGATGCTATAGGAAGCACTAATTACATAAATATAATGGTTAATAAGTTTAAAAGAAATAATAAAACTTTCTCATTTAATGATGTAGAGACAAAAATTATAAACAATAAACTAACTCAAATAGAAGAAAAAATAAAAAATTATTCTAATAAAATTTATTATAAAGACATATTAAATTATAAAGCAGGAATAATATTTATTGAATATGAATATCGTAATGACCTAGCTGAATATATAAGACAAAATAAATATGACATTGATTTTGTTATGCTTATATCTTTTGATTACGGTACAATATCTTATCGTAGCATTAAAGATAATGTAAACGTTCGAAAAATATCCGAAGCTTTTGGTGGGAAAGGCCATGACAAAGCAGCTAGTAGTCCAATTAGTGACTTAACTAAAAATAAAATAATTGATCTTTTAATAAGTCTTAATGATTAAGATTGAGAAAAAAGAAGCTCAATTTTTTTTAGCTTCTTTATTCCATTTTATTATGGCATAAATATTTATTAGTAAATAACCTATAGATACCAACAGCATCATTACAGATCCATATCCATGGTCTATAACTGTAATTATCCAAATACTTAAATCAATTATGTTATTAATTAACCAAATCCACCAACATTCTTTAAAACGCAGTATAGAAAGAATAACACCACATAAATTAATAGTATTTGATGCCGCATCCATAAATGCAATTCTTTGTCCTGGAATAAGGGTAAGTAAATAACTTAAAAGTAAACTTCCCAAAATACAAGATAATGTAATTATAATTGAGTTTTTGAGTGTAAATTCACGCACTTTAACATTGTTATCTTCATTTAAATTTTTGCTCCAACTAATATAACCTTGAATTTGCAAAATCGGACATACTACTACTCCAAATAAAAATAATCCATATAAATGATTTTTAAAAGAAATATAACTAATTAAAAGATAGTTAATAAGCCCTAAAATATAACTAATTCTTTTTCCTTCACTAGAAAAATAAGCACATAATAATGCAGTAAGTAATGTAGAGCCACCAATTATAATATCATTAGACAAAATTCCTGATACTAAAGAAATAATCATACATAATATAATAATTAGCAAATATTTTTTCTTTTCGCTTTTCACGTTTTTTCACTCCTAATAACTAAATTAGCTTAATTTTATCATATTTATCATATTTTTGTAATATGTATTTTAAAACATATCAAAAAACGAATATTTATAGTATAATTTTATTATCACTATGAGAGGTACAAAGATGATTTTAAATGTCACATGTGTCAAGTTGATAAAGTCTTTTTTTGAGAAACAATAAATAATTAGGAGTATATATGAAAGTATTATTTGCAACAACCAATCAAGCTAAAATTTTGAAATATAAGGATTCATTAAAAAATAAAGGAATAGAATTAATAACTATAAAAGATTTAGAATTTGAATTATCTATTGTTGAAAATGGCAAAGATGCCCTTGAAAATGCTTATATAAAAGACAAAAGTTATTTTGATAAAACAGGTATTCCAACAATAGGAATGGACAACACTTTATATATAGAAGAGTTACCAGAAGATAAACAACCAGGAACTTATGTAAGAAGGGTAAATGGCAAAGTTTTAAATGACGATGAAATGCTTACATATTATACTAATTTAGTTAAAGAGTATGGTGAAAAATTAACAGCTAAATGGGTTTATGGCATGGTTGTTTGTACAAAAGAAGGTATTAAAAAATATACTTGGAGTAAAGATCATTTCTACTTTGTTTCTAAACCTTCCTTAAAAAGAAATCCTGGATATCCTTTAGATTCAATTAGCATACTGCCTGAATTCAATAAATATTTTTTAGAACTTTCTAAAGAAGAACAAGAATTATATAAAAATAAAGACAACATAGACGAGGTAATTGATTTTATTGTTAATAGTGTTTTTGAGGGGATTTAAATGAAAATACCGAAGAGGAAGTAATTATTCTTGATAAAATGCCCGAAGAAAAAATAAAGTTATCCGATGCAATTTTAGTTGTAAATGCTAATAATTACATTGGCGAAAGTACTAAAAGTGAAATTGAATTTGCTAAATTATTAAATAAAGAAATTATATATTATACAAATATTAAAGATATTATAAGGAGAGATAATATGAATAAAAACTTTGTTGTTATTTTATTATTTACAAAGAATTATGAACAAATTTTACTTGTAAAAAGAAATAAGAAGCCTTACATAAATTGTTGGAATGGTATAGGTGGCAAAATAGAAGAAAATGAAGCCTCAATAGAGGCTGCGATAAGAGAATGTAAAGAAGAAACAGGAATTATAATAACTAAACCTAAACTTTTAGTAACATATGTTTATCCTGAAGAAAATACTTTAAACAGTAATACTCGATTAAATGTTTTATATGATTTTGTTGATAAAGTAGAGGTTAGTGACAATATAGAGGGCCATTATGAATGGAAAAATATAGATTTTGTAATGGATGCGGAGAATAAAAATATTGCAGGACTATCTAATTTAAATCAGTTTGTAAAAGAAATATTTGATTTAGAAAATATTAAAAAGTTTTATGAATAGGAGAGAAATAACATGAAAGTAACAATTGAAATGGCATGTTCTATAAATGGAATAATTGCTACAGAAAATGGCAATGAAGATTTCTTATCTGATAGAAATTATGAAATAATGCTTGAAATTTTAAAAGATTATGATTGTTTAGTATGGGGAAATACTACATTTAAGAATGTCATATCTTGGGGTGAAAACTATATTAACGATTTAAAAAATATTTTAGTTATCGTATTTTCTAAAGAAGAACAAATATCAAACTTTAAAAATGTTATTTATGTCAAATCATTAGAAGAATTTTTAAACATTAGCAAAATGAAAAAACTAAATAAAGTGCTGGTTTCTGGTGGAGCTCATATTAATACACTATTTATGAAAAATAATTTAGTTAATAGCATAATAATTAATTACAATCCTTATGTATTAAATAAAGGTATAAATTTATTTGCTGGAGATTCGTTTGAACATAAGCTATCTTTAGATAAAGTAGTTAATGAGCGTGATGGCATAGTTCAAATATGGTATAAAGTTAAATAATATATCAATTTTAAAATATGAAAAAAGTAGTATTTCTACTACTTATTCATAACCCTTATTTTTATAATATTCATATAGTTCATTAAAACGATTAAAATGAACTATTTCTCTTTGGCGTAAAAATAATAAAACTCTTATAACATCTTCATCATCTGTTAAATTTATTAAATTTTCGTATATAGCTCGAGCTTTTTGTTCTGCAGCCATATCTTCTACTATATCAGCAATTGGATCTCCTGTAACTGCAAAATAAGCAACAGTAAACGGTACTCCAGATGCATCGGTAGGGTATATTCCTTTGCCATGATCAGTAAAATAACTTCCAAGTCCAGCTTCTTCTAATTCTTTAATTGTAGCATCTTTAGTTAATTGGTGTACCATAGTAGCAATCATTTCGCAATGACCTAATTCTTCTGTAGCTATATCATTAAGTAATGCCTTTCCATAATCATCAGGCATACTAAACTTTTGTGAAAAATAACGCATAGATGCTGCAAGTTCTCCATTAGCTCCTCCAAATTGCGTTATAAGATATTTAGCCATTTTTAAGTCTTTTTTTCTTATATTAATTGGATAGTTAGTGTGTTTTACATAATTAAACATATTTGCTACCTCCCATATTATTCCAAGGCCAAGGTGAATCAAGCCAAGTATATTTAGTTCCCACTGATTCAGTTAATTTTAAAGGGCCATATTTTTTTTCAAATTCCTTACATAAGTATTTATAATCTTTAACATATTCTTTAAATAAATTAAATACTTCTTCATTCATAGGGTGTAAATCTAAATATAAATTTAAATCATTTATAGCAAATGATAAAGCCATAACTTTATATAAGTCTCTTTCTTTTTCGTTTGTCGGATTTAATTTAAAGTAAGTCAAGTTTTTATAAGGCTTGTATTCATCTTTAAACATATTTCCTCTTAAAAATCCTTCTTCAGGATTCAATATTTTTTTGTCACGATTTAATTTGATATCAGGCATAAAAAATGCCATATTAATATCAAATTCATTATCATCAAATAACACTTCAATTACCTCCTAAAATATTATATTACGAGTATTTAAAAGTGATTGGACGTTTACCCAGAAAAAAACTACCAATTTATTTGGCAGTTTTAGCATTCTTATTTTTTACAGTACTTTTTTTAGTACTATTATTTTTAGAAGTTGAAGTTTTTTTTCGATTATTATTTCTATTAGAATTGTTTTTTGTTCTATTGTTACTATTTTTAGATATTGTATTTTTATCATTACTACTTTTTTTAGCAGTTGAACTAGAAATCTTCTTACTTGTTGAAGTTTTAATAGAACCTTTTTTCTTTGATGCGGTCTTACTATGACTAGAAGTAGATTTATTGTTAGTAGAACCAGTTTTAGTTTTTGAAGTATTGCTATTATTTTTATTAGCAGTATTTTTCTTAACTACAGTTGTAGAATTTTTAGCAACTTCTTCTTTAGAAGTAACATTATTCTCTTTTAATTCAATTTTAGTTTCAGTTAACACAACTTTTTTAGAAGTATTATTTTTTGGCTTTATTTCTTTCATAAATAATTTCCTAAATAGTGCTACATTAGCCATTCTAAATTTAGATTTTTTATCTTTAATTTTAACTTCTTTGTTTTCTATTTTATTTTCTATAGAATGTTCCAATTTAATATTTTCCTTTTTGTTTCTAAATGAATTAATTAATTTAATATAAATAAGTGTTATTAATATACAAAATAAAGTAATAAAATAAGCACTTATAATTGCTATAAAAAATATATCTATTGGGTCAAATTTTCCCATCTTAATCCACTTCCTTAATTATCATTTTCAATTTTTGGATTATAAAGCGCAACTTCTAATTTATTATCTGTTTGCACTAAATAAATAGTTCCTTCATTGTCATAACCTAAATCTTTTTTATATGTATAATTCATTGTAACTCTATAAGCTTTAGTATTGTCATCATTTATTTTAATTTCAGTTTCATCAACATTTAAGACTTCCACATTTGTTATTTCTGGTAATTCTTGAACCCTATCTTTATAACTATTATCTATTACATCATTATAAATTGTATCCATTGCTTTACTTTTAAACATATCAATCTTACTATTTAATATATATTCTAAACCTCCAACATCATACTTATTAACTTTATTATTTAGAGTATAAAAATCAATAACAAATAGTTTTGCAAGCGTTGAAGCATAAAGATTAAAATCAACTTGTTCTTCTTTTAAAATATTTTCTAAATTTTTAAACTCTTCTTTCATGTAATTAGTATCACGATCATCAAGTGTATAATTATATTCTTTAATATTAGAAATAATGTTAGTTACATTTTTGGGCTGTTCTTCATCATCATCATTATTTATAAACAATTTAAATAGTCCAATACCACTTACAAAGATTATTAACAATATAATTATAAACATCCATATTTTATATCTTTTTCTCATTATTCACTAGCTCCAGTTTCTTTTATCTTCTTTAAATTTTCTCCTTCAGATTTTATCAAATCATGAACAATAATTCTATTTGAAATATCTAAAGTTTGTTCAGTCTTTGCTATTAATTTATCAATATAATCATTAGATAATTCAGCACCTTCTTTAATAATTTTAAATTGTCTTTTAGAATTATTATAATAAACTAAATTAGTCACAAAATTACCTGAAGGAAATATAACATAATTGTTATTTTTGATATTAAATATATCATGTCCTAAAGCAAAATCATTTTTTATCCCAAACATATTAGCAAGAGTAGGGAAAACATCATACATTCCCATTACATAATCAACTTCACCATTAAGAACACTTTTTAACTTTTTATTTTTTGTCCAAAAAATCAAAGGAGTTTTTTTATTTAGTTCATGGTCATATTGATCATAATCAATATAAGTAGGATCAGTCTCACTTTTTAATTCACCAGTTTTATAATCATAGTTATATAAATAGTTTTTCTCTTTTCGAGATAATTTAGCATCATGGTCTCCATATAAAACAAATAAAGTATTATTAAAACAATCAGAGTTATTAACATATTCGAAGAATTCACCTAAAGCAGCATCAGCGTAATGTGAACTTGTTATATAATTACCAACTGGGGTATTATATAAATAATTTGTTTTTTTCTCTTCGCAATTACCAAATTCATCACATTCTTTATAAGTAGTAGACATATCATATTCTCCATATTTGTCTAAAGCTATAAAAGGAGAGTGATTTGATAAAGTTATCATTGTTCCCATGTAATTTGTATTTTCTTTTTCAATATTTTCTAGCATTGGTATAGCTTGTTTGAAGAATAATTTATCGTTAATTCCAAGTGTAATATAATCTTCACTTTCTTTATCTTTGTTATAAACAAATTTTTCTTCAAAGTACATTTCTTGGTATCCCAGTAAAGGATGAACATTACTTCTATTCCACATTGAAGCAAAATTACCATGCATACTAAAAGTATGATATTCTTTATCTTTTAAAAGTTTAGGAAGAGTTATATAATCTCTATCATAATAAGACGTAAATGCTGCGCCACTAGATGCAGGAAGTAAACTAGTCAAAAGGGTAAATTCTGTATCACTTGAAGTTCCTATACTAATTTGAGGATAGAAATTAGAAAAAAACATTCCTTCTTTAGCTAATTTATTAAGATTAGGTACCGCTTCTACTCCATTAAATTTTAAATCCATTAAGTATGTTTCCATACCTTCCATATGAATAAATATTATATTATAACCATTTAACATATTAGTATATTTATTCTTATAATCATATTTTCCATAATCTTCATCAGTAAAATATTGATTAAATTTTTGTACAGACTCCTCATAACCAAATAAACTACTTAATTTAGGAGTTAGTGTTTGAATTAAATCATTGCATTGATATAATGCTAATCCAAATCTTTCGACAACATAAATACGATTCCATTGTTTAGCAAGTCTTGAATAATCTGTACTTGTCGCAGTTACGAAAGTATAAGCTAGTAAAATACATCCAACTAAAAGGGTAGATATAAACATTTTTTTACCTTTTTCAATTGCACTTATAAATGAATAGTAAGTGCTACGTAATAATTTTTTATGAATTACATAAAATATAAAAGGAAATAAAATATAAATTAAATCAGTAATTTTTATTTTCTCAAATATTGAACCCATAACAGTTTCGGTTTGTCCTGCTGTAGCAAGTTCTCCAAAAGAAGCAAAAGAATAATAAAAAGTATAATATATAGAATTTACCACTTCCATAATTGTAAATATTACAAGTACAATAAAGAAATATCTATATTGATTCTTCGGTTTTACTAAATAGCCAATTGATCCTATAATCAAAACTATAGCTAAATCCACAATAAATGTCTCAAAACTAAACATATTACCAATTGTAAAGTTACGAACTAATAATAATCCTATAATTGAGATTATTAAATACGTTAAAAATAATCTATTAGTCGCTATATATTCAATGACACTTTTACGAGTCTTTCTTAAAATTAATTTTAATTTATCATTAATAAGTTTTAATTTTTTATTCATATTCAACCTTCTTACATATATAATTATATAATATAAATAATATTTTTGCAATTTTTCCTTGATTTTTTTTGCTTAATTTGGTAATATCTATTTATATGCAGGTATAGTACAGTGGTTAGTATGCGACCTTGCCAAGGTTGAGACGGCAGTTCGAATCTGCTTACTTGCTCCATTTTGATTTATGCTCACAGAAATGTGAGTTTTAATATGTTAAAAATACCACTAAATAAAATGATGGCAAATATATCAGATATTTTAAATAGACATAACATAGCATTTAAAATAAAAGGGAGAGTAAAAAATATTTATAGTATTTATACTAAAATGCAAAAAGGTAAAACTTGGGAGGATTTGTTCTAAATGCGGATTATCAGCTGATTACCTTTTAGGACGCATTGATAATCCTAAATATTTAAAATAAAATTTCATTTTTAAGTGATTTCCGTTGCAAAACCCCTCCATCTGTGATAAACTTATTTTAGAATAGAAAAGGTTAGGTGGCTAGTTGCTATGCATACAGAAGTTTTTAATAATATCGACATTCTAATCAATATGGCAAGTTCAAATTTGTCTATAGACGAAATAAATATGGAGTTAATTTCTCTTCGTAGACAAATAAAAAATAAAAGAAATGAAATGGAAGATTTAAAGAGCCTTATGACAGAGACTCGTTATTTTAATGCTTCAAATGAATTAGTTGATAAAAATATTGAAATTAGCTTAAAAAATAAAATATCTCGCCTAAATCGCAATATTAAAGATATTAATAACCACATAACTGATGTTAAATCACGTGAAAAATCATTACATAATGATATAACAGATTTAAAAAAACGCCTTAAAAAAAATGAGACATATGTTAAAACTTTAACTGTTAAGGCTGGCAATTCTGAAAACAATACTTATTATAAAGAATTATTAGATAAAGAAACTTCTAATGTAGCTCTTTTAAATGAAGAATTAAGTGTTAAAGAGGAACAATATGATGAAGTTTTAAAAGAACTTGAATTAAATAATCAAGCTTATAATGAATTAAATGAAAAATTAACTAATGAAAAAAATCGTTTAACTGATGTTTTGGATAATTTACAAAACCCTAATGCTTATATAGATGAAGATTTGAAAAAATCTGATGAAGAAAAATTAGCTGTTCTAACTGAAGAAATTGAAAAACTTGAAAAAAGAAAAATAGAATTATTAACTGATGCTAACATGATTGGAACTGATGCTAAAGAGTTAATAGTAAATAGTGAATTTGATGAAGCTTTAAATAAAGTTAAAGAGTTAGTAACTATTGTTAAAACTAAACCATATATGGATATAACAACATTAAGTATTTTAGAAGAAGAATTAGAGAAAAAAGAAGCTTTAAGAGTAGATTTATCATCTTTAATTGATAATAAAAATTATGAAGCAATAGATAATAATGTTATAAGTAAAAGAATGACTTATCTAAAAAATGAAAATGAAAATATTAAAGAGAATATCAAAAAATATGAGAATGAAGTTAATTCTATCGATGAATTTGTAAATAGTACTTTAGGACCTGCTATAAATGATCTTGAAAGTGAGATATTAACAAGCGAAAAAAATATAGCAGAATACCGAGAACTTTTAAATGAAAAGAATAAAAATAATCGTACTAAAGCTTCTATCGAAAATACAATTAGTAAAAAAGAAAAAGAAAAAGAAATATTAAATGACATTTTAAGTGGTTATAAAGAAGAATTACTAGCCAAAATAAGTACCACAAATATTTTAAATGGCATAAAAAATAATTTAGAAGTAGATATTAAAAATAATGAAATAGAGCTTTTAAATTTAGAAAAAGTTTCAATGCTTGATTTTAAAACTAAAGATGTAATTGAAGAAGAGAATGATAAAGAAAAGCTACGAGTTTTAAATGAAGAGATTAAAGCTATAAAAAATCGTCAAAAATACGATAAAACACCAGACGAAATATATGACCAAATTGAAATGTATTTGGCAAATATGAGCGCAACAAGTCCTAAGTTAGAAAAAAACAATAATCGTAATTATGAAATGGATAGTTTATTCTTAAACTCTGAAGAAACAACTAAAAGTGAAAATGCTAGTTCAGCAGCAACTAAAGAAGTTTCTAATGAAACTATAATAAAAGATGAAATACCAAATACTGAACCGCTAGTAGAAACTGTATCTAAAAATAATCGTCTTAAAGTAGTCGAAATGATTCCTGTTGAAACAATAAAAAAAGATAGTGTTGCTGGAGTAGGAGAGAATTAAGATGGGACTAAAAATTAATCATATAATAGTATTAGAAAATAGTGAACAATATATAGTTTTAAATGAAGCAATGTATTATGGCAAGAAATATTTCTTATCTATGGGATTGAATGAAAAAAAAGAGGTTATTGCCTCAAAAGTCGTAATATTAGAAGAATATGTAAGCGGGTTTGAAACATATGTTACTAAAGTGGAAGACAAGGAGCTTATTACCATTCTTACGAGGATGTTTAAAGCTCAAGTTAAAAACACTTAAAACCTATGGATTTAAATCCCTTTTTTTGGTATAATTTAAGAACATTAATTAGGAGAGTGAATATATGACTATAAGTACAGTATGGGATATTGCTACCAAAATTATTGATATAGGAGTAGTATGGCTTGTATTTTATTTTATTTTAAAAAATATAAAAAATAACATTAAAATGGTTTTAATATTTAAAGGAGTTATTCTTATTTTACTTATAAAATTATTGAGTAATCTTTTAAATTTATATACTGTTGGCATAATTTTACAATATTGTGTACAATGGGGACCACTTGCAATAATTGTAATATTTCAACCTGAAATTAGAAGTGTTTTAGAATCTATTGGTCGAACTCAATTACTAGGACGTCATAAAATACTTACAATTGATGAAAGAGAAAGAGTTGTATACGAACTAATGAAATCAATTGAATATTTTAAGCGTAATCGTATTGGTGCCCTTATTGTTATTGAACGTGAAATATCATTAAATGAATATATTGAACCAGCAACTAAAATATATGCTGATTTAACAAGTGATTTATTAGAAACTATCTTTTTCCCAAATGGCCCTTTACATGATGGTGGGGTTATAATTGAGGGAGATAGAATTACTGCTGCGGGAGCTGTTTTTAAAACAAGTATGAGTGGAACTATTTCTAAAAGACTTGGAACTCGTCACCGTGCCGCTTTAGGTATAGCAGAAGAAAGTGATGCTATTGCCCTAGTTGTATCTGAAGAAACAGGTCGCTTAAGTATTGCTTGTGATGGCGAACTTAATTATAACTTAACATTAGATGAATTTAGAATGCTTTTAATTGAAGCCTTAAATCCTAAAGCTGAAGTATTCTATGAAGCTGAAAGCAAAGATAGTGTAGGTGATTTAAATGACTAAAATTGCTAAATTAATAAAAGGAATTTTTATGAGTTTTTATCGAATAATTGATAAATTTATCGTAACACCTATTAGTAGATTAATCTTTAATATAAGAGAATATTTAAGAAACCATAATTTTAAATTAGATTATATAATCAATAGACCAAATTTTATAATCTATGTTTCCCTAATTTTAGCAGTCTTAATGTTTGTCTTAATTGATTCACGTGTAATTACTTTAGTTGAATCTGAAGCTGAAGTAATTACAAACATTCCTGTTAAAGTAAATTATAATGAAGAAGCTTATGTAGTTGAGGGCATACCTGAAACTGTAGATATTGTTTTAATAGGACGTAAAAGTGACATTTATTTAGCTAAACAATTAGGAACTAATGCCGTTTTATTAGATCTAACTGATTATGAAGCTCGTGATTCTGCTTATAAAGTATATTTAACATATACTAAATCAATAGACTCTATTAATTATAAACTTGACCCTTCATATGTATCAGTTACCATCAAAGATAAGATTAGTATTACTAAACCTATAACTTATGATTTAGTAAATAGTGATGCCTTAAATGAGAAATTAAGTGTTGAAAGTGTAGAATTATCTAAAACAGAAGTTGTAGTTAAAGGTAGTATAGACGCCTTAAACAAAATTGCTGCTATCAAAGCCCTTATTGATTTAGATAATAGTAGTTTAAAAGATGCAGGAACTTATGAAGTAGATAATATTTCGCTTCTTGCTTATGATAGTAAAGGAAATGTTTTAGACAATGTAGAAATCGTACCAACGACCCTTACTGCTAATATAACACTAGATACTTATTCTAAAAGTGTTCCTTTAAAAGTTTTAACCACTGGAAATCTTGTAACCGGAAAATCTATAGCCTCTATTTTAATTAATAATAATAATAGTCATCAAGTAACAATTTATGGTGATGAAGAAACTATAGGGGATATTACAAGTGTTCCTGTAACTATTAATGTAGATGAACAAGGAGCTAATAATACTAAATCTTACAATGTAACAATTAATAAACCTGGTGGAGTTCGTGCTTTAAGTGAATCCAAAGCTACAATTACTGTAACATTTGGTGATGAAAGACAAAAAGAAGTTTATATATCAACTATTTCAAGTAAGAATTTAGCAAGCAACTTAACTGCTAATATTGTAGGTACAAATAGTATTGGAGTAATAGTTAAAGGTGTTCAATCTGTTATTGATAATGTTACTGAAAATAATATAAATGCCTATATTGACCTCGAAGGATATACAGATGGAGAATATGATGTTCAAGTAAAAATTGAAAATGATGACCCAAAAATAAATTATGTTGTATCTTCAACAGTTAGAGTTAGAATTCAATAAAAATAAGACTTCAAGCCAAAATTTGAAGTCTTTTCTATTTACAATCTATATTAAAAATGATAAACTTAATTTAGTAGAGCGTTAGGGTCGAGTCTAATGTCTACTTTATTTAAGCAAACATTAGCCGAATCGTAATGACTAATGTTTTTTTAAAAGGTAAAATTACTTTTATCCGAAACTCCATAATAATCACTCCTTTCTATCAACCAAAACCCGTAAGAGTAAAGGAAGAAAGGAAGAAAATATAAGTTAAAACATTAGCCCTAACGCTTAAGACAATATAATAAATGATAAATTCTTTAATGTCAAAAAAACCGCGCGACAAAATTCGACACGGTTATTTTACTATACTTTTTGAATAAGGTTTTCTTTCATCAGTTCTATATAATAAATAGTCTATAGAAGTATTATAATAATCAGCTAGTTTGTGTAATGTTTCAACAGGTATATTTATTTTCTCTAATTCATATTTACTATAATTAGATTGGTCAATATTTAATAAAGTTGCAATATCTTTTTGTAGTAAATCATTATCTTCTCTAATTTCTTTTAATCTATTCATTATCCATTCCTCCAACCAAAATATAGCATAGTTATATTTTACCTATTGACATATAGTTATATTTTGCCTATAATGTTAATATAAATGATAAATTTCTAATATAATTGAGCGCTCATTATTTAGAACTTTGTAAGGAAGGGATAAATAATGCAATTTGAAGTAATAAGAAAAAGTCATAAGAAAGAGATATTGATAGGAGCAGTAATATTTATATTAATAACAATAGTATTAATAGTAAGAGCTAGTTTTGCCAAATATCAAACAACAAAGAATGTAACAATAGCAGAAGGAACAATAAATTATAAAGTATCAGATTTTAAAATAATGGCCATGTATAAAAATGATGGAGCAGAAGATATTGAAATAACAGAAATGCCTGAATCAGGATATACCATAAATGAAAGCAAAAGTTATTGTGAATTAAATGGAAGCAAAGATAATAATGCCAAATTATATACCGATGAAAATGGAAACCATGTAATATCAAAGCTATCAAAAGGCGATAGATGTTATTTATATTTTGATAAAAAAGTTACAGCAGGAGAAACAATACTCGGAAATGTAACAGTAAAAGATAGGCAACAAGTTTTACAGGAGTAGCAACCACAAATGAAGGAGTATTTAAAGCAAAAGATGATGATGGAGATACATATTATTGGAGAGGCGCAGTAACGAATAACTATGTTAAATTTGCAAATAAGTTTTGGCGAATAATCAGAATCAATGGTGATGGAACAATAAGATTAATCTACCAAGGAACAAGTGCAACATCAACAGGGACAGATGCCCAAATAGGAACAAGTGCATTTAATTCAAGCTATAATAACAATATGTATGTAGGGTTCAGATATACAAGTGGACAAGTTCATGGAACAGGAACAGAATCAACAATATTAGGGCAATTAAATACATGGTATACAAATAACCTAGCAAGTTATGAAAGCAAGATAGATGCCAATGCAGGATTCTGTAATGATAGAGAACCAAGTACAAGTAAAACAACAAGTAATGGTTCAGGAGGAACAGGAACAACCACAACATACTATGGAGCGTATTTAAGAATATTATCAAATGGTAGCTATGGAACAACCCAAACGCCAACATTCAAATGTAAAAATAGTAGTGACTTGTTCACAAAAAGTGGGTCTTCAAAAGGAAATAAAACATTAACAAATCCAATAGGATTAATAACCGCAGATGAAGTAGTATATGCAGGAGGAGGGGGAAAGTCTAATTCAAGCTATTACTTATATACAGGCCAACCATACTGGACTATGTCTCCGTCTGATGCGCTAAATGCTGATGTATTTGATGTGAATTCGTATGGCTACCTCCACTGGAACAGCGTAAGCGGCACGTATGGTGTGCGCCCAGTAATAAATCTGAAGGCTGATGTAACACTAACAGGAACAGGAACAGCCTCTGATCCCTATGTAGTTTCATAAAAAATAAAAAAAGCCCGAAGGCTTTAATAAACGAAAAAAACATTTATATTTTGCTTGAATTAGTAGAATTTGATATTAGTTAAGTAAAGGAAGTATATCAAAGAATGGAAAAGAATATTCAAACAAACTAAATGTTCGAGTATGTATATTAGCACAAGACTTATTATTTGTCAACAAAAAAATTAATTTTTTAAAATTATTAACTTAAATAAGAAAAATATCTTGAGTGCTAATGCACTCATTCTTTATTTTAGAGGATATTTTTTAATTCCAATCAATATTCCTAAAAACATAAAGTAAACAATAATATTGGTTCCGCCGTAGCTTAAAAAAGGAAGTGGTAGGCCAATTATTGGTAAAATGCCTAAATTCATTCCAATATTTTCAATTTGGGCAAATATAAACATCATTAAAAAACCAGCATAAAACATTTTAAATTTTAAATTTCTAATTTTAAATAAATAATAAAGAAAGTAAATATCTAAAATAAGAAAAGATATGGCGATAATAATAAAACTGCATATTCCAAAATTACTTATTGTAAGTGCAATAATAAAATCTGTTGGAGCTTCTGGAATATAAAGTGTACTACCAGTCCCCAACATGCTAGAACTTCCAATAGCAATTAAAGCTCTATCTAATTGAAAAGAATCATTATTAACAAAAGTTAAAATTCTATCAATTCGGTAAAAGAATGATGTTCCCATTAATTTGATAAGTAAATCTTGCTTAAAATAATATAAATAGAAAAAAGCTCCTAACAATAATAAAATAATCAATCCAAATATTAAATACCATCTTTTATTAATTCCATAAACCATAATTATTCCTAGCATTATAAGTAAATAAATAATTATAGCTCCCGTATCAGGCTCTAAAAAAACAAATAAAGAAGGTATTAATGTGATAAAAAAAGCTTTTAAAATAAATTTTAATTCACTACTTTTATTTTGTTTGTATTTAGCTAAATTATCACTTAAATATAATGTAAGAGTAAACTTCATTAATTCACTAGGTTGAAAAGAAAAAAAAGGTAATTGAAACCAAGCTCTTGAGCCATTAATTGTTTTTCCAAAAAATAAAACTAAAATTAACAATAAGACATTAATAAAATAAAAGTATTTACTATATTTAAATAAAATTTTAGGTTTAAAAAGCATAATAATTATAAGCACTATAAAACCTAAACAAAACCAAATTGTTTGTTTTTTTAGATAAGAATTATAGATTTCTATTTGGTTGCCTACTTTATACATATTAAGAAGTGATAAACATATTAATATTATAATAGGAACAATTACCCACAAATTATTTAATGTTATTTTCTTTTTCATAATATTATTATGTTTCAAATCTAAACTTTTATCATAAAATATTATAAGAGGTGTAAAAAATGAAAAAAGAACTACCCAAAGTATATGCAAATCCTATTAATAAATCTTTAAATAATAATCGAGATATTTATTATAGTCGTAATAATGAAATAAGAGGAGTTAGTAGTATAAATGTTAATCAAAAAATAAATGAAATTTTTGCATCGAGAAATCATGTGTATAAAAGTAAAGTAAAAATAACTACTGCAACAGATACTTTTGAAACAGTTATTGTGGGTAAAACTAATGAATATTTATTAACTTTATCAGGTGATAAAATTAATATAATTAATATTGAAAATATTGAAAGAATATAAACTAATGTATGTCTAAATTTGACAAAGTCTTAATAATATGATAGAATATATGTCACTTCGCAAAAATAGGAGGAAGTAATGAAAAGTATTTTTGTTAAAATGGCTATAGTCATTTTAATAATAAGTAGTTTTATAAATATATATAAGGAAAAGAATCATCATAATATCGTTCATAATGTAGTCAATAATAATATTATTTTAAAAAATAACGTACCTGACAACATTTACGAACTAGAAATTGTCTATGAAAATATGACATTAGAAGAATTAATTACCAAAATTGATAAACATTTAAATTCTACATTAAAAGGATATGGCGAAATGATTGCTAGCAGAGCTCTAGAAGCCAAAGTTGACCCTGTAGTGGCAACGTCAATTATTCTTCTTGAAACAGGATGCAAATGGAACTGTAGTAGTTTAGTTAAAAAAAATAATAATGTTGGTGGTATGCGAAGTAAAAATGGATATTTAAAATATTCATCACTTGATAAAGGCATAGAAGCTTTTATTAATAATTTAGCTAACAATTATTATGAAAAGGGATTAAATACCCCAAAACTAATCAATAAAAAATATGCTACTAATCCTAAATGGTATGAAAAAGTAAATTATTATGTTGACCTAATTAAAGCAAGTTAATTGCTTTTTTTTAAATTTTAGAATATAATTATTCTAGGTGATAAATATGTTAGAAAATAAAAAAATATTTATTTTTGGTATGGCTAGAAGTGGGTATGAAGTAGTTAAATTATTAAGCTCGAATAACGAAATTATTATATGTGACAGTAAAGAACAAGAAAGTGCGAAAGTTAAAGAATTAGCATCTTTAGGAATAAAATTTTATCAAACTATGGAACCTGAAAACATCCTTGATGAAACATTTGATATAGTAATTAAAAATCCTGCAGTATTTCCTTTCCATCCTTGCTTAAAAAAAGCTCGCAGTATGAATATTCCTATTGTTAATGAAATGGAAGTAGCGTTCCACTATATAAAAGTACCAGTTAAAATAATTGGGATTACTGGTTCTAATGGTAAAACTACTACCACAACAATAATTTATGAACTTTTAAAACAAGCAGGTATAAAGGTTAAATTAGCAGGTAATATTGGCACACCATTATCTAAAATAGCTTTAACTCTTGAACCAAATGATATTTTACTTTTAGAAATATCTGATCATCAATTAATAGATTTTAAAGATTTTAAAACAGATATAAGTGTATTAACTAATATATGTCCAACTCATCTTGATTATCACGGGTCTTATGAAGCTTATAAAAATACCAAGAAAAAAATATTTAACCATCACGCTAACTCTGACATAGCTATAATAAATAAAGCAAACTATGATTCATTAAGTATTACAGAAGATATCAATTCTACTAAATATTATTTCGATAATGAAGAAAATTATATAAAAGATGGTAAAATATATGTTGATAACAAAGAAGTTATAAACACTAAGGATATTCTCTTAAAAGGCATGCATAATTATGAAAATATTTTAGTAGCCTTACTTTTACTTAAAACTTTAGATATTGATTTTAAATATGCAATAGAAGTTTTAAAAACATTTAAAGGAGTAGAGCACCGAATTGAATATGTAAGAACTATAGATGGTGTAAGTTTTTATAATGATTCTAAATCAACAAATCCTATTGCAACCATAACAGCTTTAAAAAGCTTTCCTGGTAATATTCATTTAATCTTTGGTGGTATGGATAGAGAACAAGAATTTATTGATTTAATTCCTTATTTACCAAAAATAAAAAAATTATATGCAATAGGTGAAGTAAGAAAAAGAATAGTTGCATTTGCCGCAAAAAACAATCTTGCTTATGAAGAATATGAAACTCTAAAAGAAGCTATGGCAAGTATTAAAAATAATATTACTAGAGATGATATAGTCCTATTAAGTCCTGGAGCAGCTTCTTGGGATCAATATGCCAAATTTGAAGATCGTGGCGATGAATTTAAAAACATTGTAAATAATTATTAAAGGTGCTATGCATCTTTTTTTCTAAATTAAGAAAAATTTAGCTCTCTTTACATTTTTAAATTAAAATGTTATACTAGCGAATAGGTGATTAATGTGTACGTATGCGGTCGAAATGTCTTAAAAGAAACACAATTAAATAAAATTCATAAAGTATATATAAAAGAAAATTTTAAAGATTCTGATATTATGAATTATTTAAAAGAAAATAAAATTAAATATGAAATAGTTCCAGAATTTCGTTTAAATAAAATGACCAAAGAGCGTCATCAAGGCGTAGTTATAGATATAGAAGAGTATGAATACTTTAATTTAAATGATTGTTTAGAAGAAGAATTTGTAGTATGTCTAGATCATTTAGAAGACCCTCATAATTTAGGGGCTATTATCCGAACTTGTGAATGTGCTGGTATAAAATCGATTATTATTCCTAAAGAACGTAGTGTAAGAGTTACAGACACAGTTATGCGTACTAGTGCTGGCGCTATAAATAATGTTAAAATAATTTTAGTTAACAATCTAAATGAAACTTTAAAAAAACTACAAAAAAATTTATTCTTTGTCTATGCTGCTGATATGGATGGAAAAAATTATACAGAAGTGGATTTTACAGGTAAAAAAGTTTTAATTATTGGTTCTGAAGGAAATGGAGTATCACGCATTATTAGAGAAACTAGTGATGAAATAATAAGCATACCAATGTCTGGAAAAATTAATTCTTTAAATGCTAGTGTTTCTGCAGGAATTTTAATTTATGGAATGTTAAGAGGTAATAATGGAATATAATGATGAGGAATTAATTGCTTTAGCTTTAGATAATAATGAAGAAGCAAGAAATATTCTTTATGAAAAAAATAAATATATAGTTGAAATTATTATGCGCAAATATCATAATTTAGCCATAAAATTTGGTGTAGATATATCGGAATTTGAACAAGAAGCTTACTATGCTTTTAGTGATGCCCTAAATTCTTATCGCTTTGATAAAAATGCCAAACTCCAAACGTTTATTTCACTATGTATTGATCGCCGCTTGCGCAAAATAATCAAAAGATATAGTGGTGAAAAAGCAAAGCTTCTAAATAATACTTTTTCTTTAGATTATGATTATAATGAAGATGGCACAACTCTTAAAGATCTTATTAGTGATAATGAGCAAAATGACCCTTTAAATAATTTAACTAACGAAGAAAATTATAATGAATTGTTAAAAAAAATAAAAGAGCAATTATCAGATAGCGAGTATGAAGTATTTAACTACGTCATAAATGATTTTGATTATCAAACTATAGCATTAATAATTAATAAAAGTCCTAAACAAATAGATAATACAATTCAACGAATTAAACATAAAATAAGAGATATTATTATGAGTGATTAACTTTATCACCCTGATAAATATCTCTTTTTTTCATTTCTTTATCAATGTCATTTAATACACAAAATTTCTTTGTTAACCACATTGGAGCAATTAACTCTTCTTTGATTGGATCTCCTGTAATTCTTTCAATCACTATATTTTCATCTAAATATTCTAACTCTGTACAAACTATATCAATATATTCTTCTTTAGTTAAAACTTTAAATGGCTTTTCTAAATACATTTTCCCTAATTCCGTATCTTTTGTTATATAAAGCATATGTATTTTAATGCCATCAATTCCTAAATTATTTAAGTATTTAACTGTTTCTATCATCATTTCTTTTGTTTCATAAGGTAAACCATTAATAATATGAACAACTGTAAATATTTTTCTTCTTTTAAGTTCTTTAATAGCTTTTTCAAAATTATCTAAAGTATGTCCTCGTTTAATAAGCTTTAATGTTTCCTCATGCATTGACTGTAACCCAATTTCTAATGTTAAAAAAGTTTTCTTATTTAATTCTTCTAAATAATCTAATATTTCTTTATTTAAACAATCACTACGAGTAGCAATACTTATACCAATTACATTTGGTATTTTAAGCGCAGTCTCATATTTTTCTTTTAAGATATTTACAGGTGCGTAAGTATTACTATTAGCTTGAAAATAAGCTATATATTTTGAATTTGGCCATTTTTTTTCTAACGGAATTTTTACTATTTCAAATTGTTCTTCTAAACTTAAGCTTTCAAGTCCATTCCCACTACCATGACTACAAAATATACAACCATTGCCATTTTTAAAATTAGGACAAGC
Organism: uncultured Mycoplasma sp.; assembly: GCA_947646115.1. GTDB lineage: Bacteria > Bacillota_I > Bacilli_A > RF39 > UBA660 > Caccenecus. Next base: position 5,533 of record CANSFH010000007.1, on the reverse strand, counting down.
AAAGTTCCCATTTAAACTAACTTTAAAAACTTTCGAATTAAACTTTTTTCGTAGAAAATAATTTAAAGTATGATATCTTTTATTATCTAAGGTATTATTAAACATTATAATCACCACTAATATTTTAGCAAGTAATACTTATCTTTGTCTAGTTGCAAATAATGTATTATTAGCAAATCTTCTAATTGCCTGATTAATAATTGCATCATATAAAGGAACATCATTTTCTACCAAAAAATCTAATATTTCTTGCAATTCTTCTCTCTTTAGAATTGTACCTGTCCCTTTAATAGGAAACCCATTTTGATCTTTTTGACAATTTATTTCCACTTTACTATTTAAAAAGTCTTCCACGTTGATAAATGAACAATAATTTGTTTTAGCTAAAAAACTTGTAATCATCGTAGTTTCCCTTCTAGAAAGAAAACTTCCATATAAATATGGTATTGCTAAAGTAGGTATCTTTTTAAAATTCATGTAAAAATCAATTAAATAAAAAGGCCTAACTCCATTATCGGTCAAGACACCATTTACTAACTTTTGACCTAAATCTTTATATAAAAGAGTTAATTCTTCATTAATTTTAATTTTTTGCATAACATATCTCCTAAATTATTTATTAGAATAACATAATAACAACTTTTTGTCAAAATAATTATAGTCCTGCATATATTTCTTCTAGGAGGGACAAACTGTATGTACTATGGCTTAAAGAATGAAGAAGTAGAACAAAATCGTAAAAATTATGGTAGCAATCGTATAAGTAGTGTTAAACGTAGTGGCTTTTTAAAGCTTTTATTGGAATCTTTAGGAGATCCAATTATAAAAATTTTACTAGTTGCATTAGCAATTAAAGTTGTGTTTCTTTTTAAAGATTTTGATTATTTTGAAACATTAGGAATATTAATTGCTATTTTTTTAGCCTCATTTATATCAACAATTTCTGAATATGGCAGTGAAGCAGCTTTTGAAAGACTCCAAGAAGAATCTTCGAAAATATTAGTGCGAGTTATAAGAAATGGTGAATTTATTTCTATTCCCATAGAAGATGTAGTTGTAAAAGATATCGTCGTGCTCGGAAGTGGCGACAAAGTACCTGCTGATGGGGTTATTATTAAAGGAAATATTAGTGTTGATGAATCTAGTCTTAATGGCGAAACTAAAGAAGCTAAAAAGTTTCCCCCTTTAAATCCTAATAGTATTAATGATAATAATAAAGTTTATCGTGGTTCAGTTATATATAATGGTAATGCTTATATGGAAGTAAAAACTGTAGGAGATAAAACAGTATATGGAGTTTTAGCTCATGAAGTAGCGGAAGCATCTCCAACTTCGCCACTTAAATTGCGTCTTTCTGGTCTTGCTAAATTCATCAGTAAAATTGGTTATTGTGGAGCAGCTTTAGTAACCATATCATATCTTTTTTCAGTTATCATAATTGATAATAATTTTAATCCAACTGCTATTTTAAATACTATAACTAATTTTAAAGTAATGTTTGACCATTTAATATATGCTTTAACTTTAAGCGTAACAATTATTGTAGTCGCTGTTCCTGAAGGTCTGCCAATGATGATAACTTTAGTTTTATCTAGTAATATGAAAAAAATGCTTAAAAGTAATGTTTTAGTTAGAAAACTAACAGGTATCGAAACTGCCGGAAGTATTAATGTACTATTAACAGATAAAACAGGAACTTTAACTAAAGGGAAGCTTGAAGTAACAGAAATTATAAGTGGTGATAATATTCATTATAAAAATATTAATACTATAAAAGCTAATCCTAAATACTATGAAAAATTATATACTTGTATGTATTATAATAATGATAGTTCTTTTGATGCTAATAATATTCCTATTGGGGGCAATCAAACTGATAAAGCATGCTTAAATTTTCTTACATATGATAAAGATATTAATGCTAAAGTTACTAAAAAAACTCCTTTCGATAGCAAAATAAAATATAGTACTGCCAGTGTTAATGGTCTTACTTTTATTAAAGGCGCTCCTGAAATATTATTTTCTAATACTACTCATTATTTAACTAAAAATGGTGAAGAAAAAATATTTTTAAATAAAAAAATCATGACTAATACCATTTCTTCTTTAACTAAAAAAGGCATTAGAGTATTAATTCTTTGCTATAGTAAAAATAATACTTTAGATAATTTAGTATTTTTAGGTATTGTTGCCATTCGTGATGAATTAAGACCAGAAACCAAAGAAGGCGTAAGTTTAATAAGAAGTGCTGGTATTAATATTATTATGATTACAGGTGATGCCAAGGATACAGCGTGTGCTATTGCCTCTGAAGCTGGACTTTTAGATAAAGATGATTTGATATTAACTAGTACAGAATTGTCTAGTATGACTGATGAACAACTAAAACAAAAAGTTGGACATTTAAAAGTTGTAGCTAGAGCCCTTCCTCAAGATAAATCACGTTTAGTAAGAGTATTAGAAGAAATGGATTTAATTGTTGGTATGACAGGGGATGGTGTAAATGATGCTCCAGCTCTAAAAAAAGCTAATGTCGGCTTTGCTATGGGTAGTGGCACAGAAGTTGCTAAAGAAGCTAGTGATATTGTTATTCTGGATGATAATATCTTATCTATAAGTAAAGCAATTTTATTTGGTCGTACCATATTTAAAAGTATACGTAAATTTATTATTTATCAATTAACAGTTAATATGTGTGCTTTAATTTTATCAATTATAGGCCCTTTTATCGGTATTAATACACCTATTACTATCATTCAAATGTTATGGCTTAATATGATAATGGATACTTTTGCAGGATTAGCTTTTTCATTTGAACCAGCCTTAAATAGCTATATGTATGAACCACCTAAAAGTAAAAACGAACCAATAATTAATTCCTACATGATTGGCGAAGTTTTATTTACTGGATTATACTCGGCTATATTATGTATATTATTTTTAAAACTACCTATTATTAGAGAATTTATTAGAGTAGGAGAAAACTACAAATATTTAATGACAGCTTATTTTGCTTTATTTATCTTTATTGGCGTATTTAATTCTTTTAATGCTCGTAGTGAACGCGTAAATATATTTGCTAACTTAAGTAAAAATAAAGTATTTATTGTTATTATAACTTTTATTTTAACAGTTCAAGTCTATTTAATATATCATGGGGGAGACTTATTTCGGACATACGGCCTTACGGCACAAGAATTCTTTATTGTATTATTACTAGCAGCAACAGTATTTCCCGTTGATTTTCTTCGTAAAATTTACTTACGACGTCATCATTTAAAAACAGGTGTTTAAAAATTAAAATCTTTTACATAGTTCGACAAATTTTTCATTATTTATATGTTAATATCTTTGTAGGTGATATTTATGCGAACATTTTATATATTTAATATTAAGAAAAATTTTTATAACTTAATGAAAAATAATCCATACCATTTATATAAAGCAATGGAAGATATTCATTCTTTTGATGAAGCAGATGTAAGTGTAGCTTATGATTTATTTAATCAACTAGCTAGCCCTTTTAACAAAAGCAAAATTAATAATAAAATTTTTAATGAGTCTAAAGATAATGATTTTTATTCTAAATTTCACAATATTCACCGTATTCAAAATAAATATATTCCCGAAGATTCTATGTTAGTTGTCAATAAAGCTTTTATTCTTTTAGAAAGTAATATCTTAAAGCCAACATTTATGAATACTTTAAAAGATTATAAAAATTTATTTGTTTGTGATTTTAAAAACAAAGATTATTTTTGGTTAAATGAATTAGTATGCTTGTAATAAATGATTATTTATAGTATTATAATTATGTAAGGAGAAATTAATATGTGGGGAGAAATATTATGGGGTATAATCGGCTTAATCGCTGGTTTAATAATCGGATTTTTTCTAGCAAGATTTTTAATGCAAAAATATTTAAAGAAAAATCCACCAATCAATGAAAAAATGATTGAAGTTATGATGACTTCTATGGGAAGAAAGCCTAGCAAAAAGCAAGTAAACCAAGTTATGAGTCAAATGAACAAATTTATGTAAAAAATATGAATTAAATTTCATATTTTTTTAGTTTAACATATAATTAAATGATTACCTTTTAAGAAAAAGAATTTAAGATCATATTATAAAAGATAAGCTTATATTAGATATTGCAATATTTAAAATTTATGTTATAATAACAAACCGAAAAAGGGAAATGTGTAATATGATAAAAGTAATAAGAGAAAAAAGAACAGAAATTTTAAAAAAATTAGGAGTAATGATATGTTCATTAACTCTATTGTTAATGTTTTATTGTGAAAACAAATTGAGTAAAGAGTCTGGTGTAAGGAATAGTGATATTACTGCTAAATCGGATGTTAACAACTTTGAAGTAAAATAAAAAACTCAATAACGAGTTTTAAAATTCTAAAAATATGGGTATTACTCATATTTTTTTATGTCGCTATATACTAAAGAAGTTAAATATTCTTTATTGGCCTCTACATTATCTCTTATTGTACTAGCACTTATCTCTACTTTTTGTCTTTTTATATCGACTGATCTATTAGTTATATTCATATATTCTGCGACTTTTGCTCCATATTTTTCACTGCTATAAAAGTGCGTTGGTTTAATATTACCTAATACATTTAATAAATATTTCATTTGTATTTCTACACTTTCCTTATCAAGTCCATATTTTGCTGGAGGATTATTAGCAATAATTACTTTAATCGAAGGGTATAATGTTTTAATCCATAAAGCTCTTTTTTCACTTGAAATATTAATAACCCCAGTATCATAAACTATTACATAAAATTCATCCATTTCCTTTAGAGCAGTTTCAATTAAATATTGATGACCTTTATGTAGAGGAGCAAACTTGCCAATAGTAAAACCGATCTTCTTATTCATATATTTACCTCTAAATTATTATAACATACATCTATTTAAAACTTACTTGATAATCAATTTTACCAAGTAAATAATCGGCACTTATATCATAGTTTTTGCATATAGTGTAGAGAAAAGGGGTAGCAATCAAATTAGTTCCTCGTTCATATTCTGTAATAGTTGTTCTTGAAACATTTAATATTTTAGCTAATTTGTCTTGTGTAAGTTTATTATCTTTCCTAAATTTTCTTAATCTTTCACTAATTATTTTGCTATTTATTTCTTTAGAACTATCTTTATATGCTTTATCTTTTTTAAAGTCAAAAATATAATCAATAGAGACATTAAAATAATTACAAAGACTATTTAAATGTTTAAGAGGAATTGTATTATAATCATTTTCATATTGATTGTATTGAACTCTATTAATATTTATTATGTTAGCTAAATTCTCTTGCGTCAAATTCTGTTCTTCTCGCAATTCTTTTAATTTTATCCCAAAGTTCATCTTCATTCACCGCTTACATTTTCTCATTTTTAAATTGCTTATTGCTTAAATGTAACAATATATGACATTTTTCTTGACTTTAGTATACCCAAGATATATAATATTAATGTAAATGATAAATTTCTAATATAATTGAGCGCTCATTAT
>CANSFH010000006.1 GCA_947646115.1 uncultured Mycoplasma sp. | reverse complement strand
TTATTCCGAGAGAAAACCCCACATTTTAAAATGTGGGGTTTGTCTACAGTCTGAAGAGTCTTAAAACTCTTTTTCTTATTCAACAGTTACAGATTTTGCTAAATTTCTAGGTTTATCAACATCTAAACCTTTTTCTTTAGCAATATAATAAGCAATTAATTGTAAAGGTACAATAGCAAGTATTGGTGCTGTAATATCTTTAATTTCTGGTATTCTAATTATTTGCATCTTATCATTTGTAATATCTAAATTAGTAATTAAAATAACGTTAGCACCTCGTGTAATAACTTCTTCTAAATTACTTAAAGTTTTTTCCGCAATACTTGGATTAGTTATAATACCAATTATATAAGTTCCATCTTCAACTAAAGCAATAGGCCCATGTTTAAGTTCTCCAGCTTGATAAGCTTCACTATGTATATAAGAAATTTCTTTTAATTTAAGTGATCCTTCAAGCGCAATATTGTAGTCATTTCCACGCCCAATATAAAAAGTATCAAATAATTTAGCCATTTTTTTAGCAATATTATGAAATTCTTCTTTATTTTCTAAAACAGTTCCTATTTTTTCTGGTAATTCCAATAATTCTTTTTTATATTCTTCAATTTCAGTTTTATTATCTTTCTCAAGTAATTCTGCAAAGTATATAGCAAGACTTATTAAAATAGCTACTTGCGAAACATAAGCTTTAGTAGAAGCAACAGCTATTTCTGGTCCAGCATGGGTATACAATACATCATCAGTCTCACGTGTAATAGAAGAGCCCACTACATTAGTTGTAGCAATACATTTAGCGCCTTTTGCTTTAGCCAGTTTAAGTGCTGCTATAGTATCAGCAGTTTCGCCTGACTGACTAACAAAGATAGCTAAAGTTTTATCATCAATTAATGGTTCGTTATATCTAAATTCACTTGCCACATCTACAATAGTTGTAATACCACATAATTTCTCTATTGCTCTTTTACCAACTAATCCCGCATGCATAGCAGTACCGCAAGCAATAATATATATTTTATTAATATTTCTTATAGTTTCTTTATCTATATTAAGATTTAAAAAATTACTTAATTCACCAGATTTAATTTTCCCTTGAACTGTTTCTTTAATAGCCATAGGTTGTTCAAATATTTCTTTTAACATATAATCTTCATAACCATTTTTATCCGCAGCATTTTTATCCCAAGTAATTTCCTTTAATTCATTATGAACTTCCTTTAAATTACCATTATAAAACTTAATTTCCTTTTTAGTAATAAAAGCCATCTCGCCATCATCTAAAAAATAGAATTTTTTCGTATAATCTAGTACAGCCGGAATATCAGAGGCTAAAAAATTTTCACCTTTACCTACTCCAATAACAAGAGGGCTATTCATTTTACCTACTAACATCTCGGGAAATTCTGTTGATATTAATAAAATGGCATAACTCCCTTTTAAATCCATTAAAACTTTATTAAAAGCAATAAGTTTATCTTTAGTTTCTTCATAATAGTAATGCATTAGATTAGGAATAACTTCCGTATCTGTTTCAGACTTAAAAGTATATCCTTTTTCTAACAAAAATTCTTTAATTTCTAGATAATTTTCAATAATTCCATTATGCACTACCGCAAAATTACCACTATTATCTAAATGCGGATGGGCATTTTCTTTGCTTGGTTTTCCATGTGTCGCCCATCTTGTATGAGCAATACCAACAGAAGAATGAGCACTATCTAAATCATTATTAAGTTCAATATTTTTAACTCTGCCTTTTTCTTTGTAAACTTTAATAGTATTTTTGTCTATTACTGCTAATCCAGCTGAATCATAACCACGATACTCTAAAGTTTTAAGTCCATTAATTAATATTGGACACACCTTTTTATCTCCAATGTAACCAACAATTCCACACATTGTATTCACTTCCTTTATATATAAATAGTACTACATTATAGAAAGTATGTCAATTTAGGATTTAAAAAGTAACAATTTAGTGGTAAAATTATTATAGGTGAAAATATGAAGACAATAGTAGTATTATGTGGAAGCATGAAATTTAAAGAAGAAATCATATCTCTAGCCGAAGAATTAGAAAGAAGAGGCTTTAAAGTTAAATTACCCATCGAATGTATGAATGGGGAACCTAAAATAATTGCCTCTCGTGCGCACATGGATCGCATTACTTCACCTGATACAGATTATTTATTGATTGTAAATAAAGATAAAGATAATAAACCTAATTACATAGGCCCTAATAGTTTTGCTGAAATTGCTTTTGGATTTTATCATCATAAAAAAGTTTTTCTTTTAAATGACTATTATGAGCCCTACCTAGATGAATTAAAAGGCTGGGGAATTATTCCTTTACATAATAATTTAGATAATTTAAAATGAGAGAAATTCATAGAAAGATTGATTAAATAAGTTAGATGATATTCAATTCTCTCTTGAAACTAACTTAAACATCATAGAAAATAAAATGAAAATAATCGCAATCCTTGTAGGTAAAACAATATTACTATTTGGTAAAATTTTAAATCGTGGTAGTTCTTTACCAGGCAAAGTCGCTTTAGCTATAGATAAAAATATTTTAAAAAAATTAAAATATCCCAACGTAAAAATCGCTGTTACAGGCTCTTCTGGTAAAGGTTCTACCTCCAGTTTAATTGCGAATACTCTAAAAGATAATGGCTATACTGTTACTTATAACGAAGCTGGTTCTAATCTAGCTTGGGGAATAACTACTTCCTTTATTAAGAATTCCAATATTTTTGGTAAAATAAAAACCGACTATTTAGTTATCGAAATAGATGAACGTTATGCCAAAAATGTTTTTCAATATTTAAAACCAAATTACGTAGTCATAACTAATTTAACTAAAGATCAACCTCCACGTCAATATGATGTTGATACAGTTTATAAAGATGTTTTATCTAGTATCAGCAAAGATACTACTATTATTACTAATATGGATGAACCATACTTAAGAAACTTTGCCAAAGATCTAAATAAAGAAAGTATTTATTATAGTATAGCTAAAAATAAATATAGCTATAAAAAGCAAATTTTTGAAAATCTTATTACTTACTATTGTCCATACTGTGAATCATTACTAGATTATGAATACTATAATTTTGAAACTTTAGGTAATTATCATTGCCCTAATTGTGATTTTAAATATGAAAAATCAGAAATTATCGGTAAAGATTTAGACCTTGACAATAAAACTATCAACATTAATAATAATCAAACTTTAATAGGCGGAGATATGCTTTATAATGCTTATAATACTATAGCCGCATATACTGCTCTTAAAACAATCAATCTAGATGAAAATAATATTTGCAACTCTCTAAATAAATTTAATAATGTTAATAAAAAAACATTTACTAACAATAATAAAGAATTTTATGCAATGAGTGCTAAAGCTGAAAACTGTACTACTTTTAACCAAACTATATTTAAAATAATTAATGATGAGAGGCCAAAAGATATAATAATAGGCTGGAAAGAAATAAGTCGTCGTTATGAACATTTTGATGTATCTTGGTTATACGATATAGAATTTGAACTACTAAATAATGACAGCACTTTAAATTACTATGTATGCGGTGTCGATAAACAAAATATCCAAAAGCGTCTTATTCTAGCGGGCATTAAAGAGGAGAAAATAATTATGGCTGACAATCTCCCTGAAATTAAAAATCAAGTTTTAAATAATAAATCAGAAGTAGTATACGGTATTTTAAACTTTGATTATATTGATAATTTTGAAAACACATTTAAGGAGAATAATAATGGAAATTAGAATTGGGCATTTATATCCTTATGAATTAAATCTTTATGGCGAAAATGGTAATATTAAAGCTTTAAAATATGCACTAGAAAATAAAGGGATTAAAGTAATTATAGATAATATTCATAAAGAAGATAAATTAGATTTAAAAAAATATGATTTTATTTATATTGGAAGTGGACGAGCTCGTTATTTAAAAGCAGTAAAAGAAAGACTTAAGTCATATAAAAACGATATTCTAAAATACATTAGTAATAATAAAATATTTTTAGTAACGGGCAATGCCATTAGTATTCTTGATTTTTTAGAATTGTATGAAGTTGAATTATGTAGTGATAGAAAAGTTGCTGATGTAATTGCCACAACTAGTTTATGTAATGAAAATATTTATGGTTTTCAAAATACAGAATATTTAATTAAATCTACCGAAGGAATCATTTTTAATATTAATCAAGGTTATGGAAATAATAATACTCTTATGGAAGGTTATAATATTAATAATTTTTATGTAACATCCGTAATTGGTCCAATATTAGCTCGAAATGCTAATTTAACAAATTATTTTGTAGATTTACTAATTGAAAATATTAAGGAGGATAGTTAATGAAAAAAATAAGTTTAATATTAATAAGTTTTATTATAATTTTAAGCCTAACAGCTTGTTCTTCTAATGAAAAATATGAAAATCCATTAGTTACAATGGAAATTGCAAACTATGGCACAATAAAAATTGAATTATATCCTGAATATGCACCTAATACAGTTGCCAATTTTGTAAACTTAATTGAAAAAGGATTTTATGATAATAATAATTTTCATCGTTTAGTTCCTAGCTTTGTTTTACAAGGTGGAGATCCTGATGGCATGGGAACAGGTGGACCTGGATACGCAATCAAAGGAGAATTTAGCTTAAATAATTACAGTAAAAACACTTTAAGTCATACAGCAGGGGTAATATCTATGGCTAGAAGTCAATCCTATGACAGTGCAGGTAGTCAATTTTTCATTGTTCTAAATGATGATGCTAAATATTCTTTAGATAATCGTTATGCCGGATTTGGTAAAGTTATTGAAGGCATGGATATATTAAAGAAAATTGAAACTACTGAAAAAGTTGCTGATACAGAAAGTGGCAAACTAACAGAAAATATTACTATAACTAAAGTTACAGTTGATACTAAAGGTGCAAAATATAAAGTTAAAAAAATAAATTCATAAAGAGCTCAAACTCTTTATTTTTTTGAAAAATTTTTTAAAAAGCGAGACAAAAGTAAATTCCAAAATAAAAATTCCTAATATATTACAATATAAGGAGGTGAAATTATGAAAAAATATATTACAACTTTATTAATTGGAATAGTAACTCTTTTTCTATTTAATCCAACTTCTTATGCTTTAGAAGGTATTGATGTGTCAGAATTTCAAGGAAATATAGACTTCAAGCAAGTTAAAAATTACGGTATTGAAGTAGTATACATTAGAAGTAGTGCTAGTCATTCATATATAGATGCAAAGTTTGAACGTAATTATCGTGAAGCAAAAGCTAACAATTTAAAAATAGGTTTTTATCATTACGTTACAGCCCGAACTGTTGAAGAAGCTAAAGAACAAGCACGATTTTTTGCAAGTGTTATTGCTGGCAAAGAAGCTGATTGCTTACTTGCAATGGACTTTGAAGTTTTTACAGGTTTAAATAAAGAAGAAGTTAATATTATTTCCGAAGCTTTCTTAAAAACACTTGAAGAATTAACTGCTAAAAAAGCTGTAGTATACAGTGATGCCTATAACGCTTATAGGATATTTGATGAAAGAATATATCGCAATTATCCATTATGGCTTGCTGAATATGATGTAAAAGAACCTGAAGTAAGAAATTGGGATACCTGGATAGGATGGCAATATACAGACCGAGGCCGTATTCCAGGAATTCGTGATAATGTTGATCGTGATATATATAAGGAAGAAATATTTTTAGATGATAATAGTGCTATTAAAAATCCTGATGTAGAGAATAAAGATAAAACTAAAACTATCCATTATCGCATAAAAAAAGGTGATACAGTATCTCACATAGCCAAAAAGCATAATGTATCTATAAAAAGAATAATAAATGATAATAATTTAAAGAATCCAGATTTAATATTTCCAGATCAAGTATTAGAAATTACTGTCGATTTTAAATATAATGTCACAAGTAGTGGTGAAAATACTACATATGTAGTAAAAAAAGGCGACACTCTAACCCGTATTGCCAGAATATATAATGTAACTATCTCTAATCTTGTAACTTGGAATAATATTAAAAATCCTAATTTGATTTATCCAAATGAAAAACTAACTATCAAGCCAACTAACAATAATCATCTAATCAAGTATACTATTAAAGAAAATGAAACAATAACAGTTATAGCAAATGCTTATAATGTCTCAATTTATGAACTTAAAAGTGTTAATAAAGATAAAAATATCCACAATTTAAAAAATGGTGACATAATATTTATTCCTGAAACATATATTTATTAAGGCAAAAGAAAAGCAGTTTTTCTTTAAAACTACTTACTTGCCTTTTTATTTTTATCTAAATCTTTGTTAATAAATCTAACTTTAACACCCTTTACTTTACCAAATTGTTTTTTAACACCTTTAGGTAAGTTTTTCTTAATAGTTTTCATAAGACACCTCCAATTGCATCCATATTATATCACTAACATTATATGGAAATCAATAAAATTAATTAACCCTATATTTAATTGTTTCTAAAAATAAAAATAGTTTAAATTAAAAATAATTTATATATAATAAAGTATAATTTACATAATTGTAAAGCTGTGTAAAATATGATGTAAAATATTTACATACTTTTAGTTTTTTGCTAGAATAACATTAGATATTGAAAAATATCAAAGTTTGTATTATAATAAAAAACATTTAGAAAAAGAGGAGTGTTTATTTTTTATGAAAAAGAATAAAAAAGCAATAGGTTATTTATTAAGTGCAATCGTAAGTTTAACAGTAATAGCAAGTATATTTTATCCAACTAAAGGATTAAATAGTACAATCATAAATAGTGAAACAACAAATTTAGCAGCAAATATAGATTTAACAAAAGACTATCTATATTTATCTGACCTAGATTATATTACAGAAAACAATTGGTCTTATAATGGTTGGGGTGGCCATGAACTTCAAAAAGATAAAAACCAAGATGGTGGAATTTTAAGCCTTATAATCAACGGTGAAAAAAGATTATTTGCCAAAGGTCTTGGTGTTCATGCTAAAGGACAAGTGACTTTTGATATATCTGAATACTCAACACAATTTCCAAGATTCATCGCTAAAATAGGTGTTGATGCTTCAAGAGGCACAAATGGTAGTGTTTGGTTTAGAATTACAGCATCTAAAGACGGAAAAACTTGGGATAGACTAATTGAAAAAACTGATGTTATGACAGGTACAAGTGAAGCTCTTGAGGTTGATTTGGATATTACAGGATATAAATATCTTTGTATTTATATTGATCCAAACGGTTCAAATGCTGCAGATCATGGTACTATAGCTGATGCTCGTTTAGTTACCAATGATTTTAAATTAAGTGATACAGGAAATTACACTAAAATTCAAAAATTAGATTATTATGACAAAATTTTAGATGCTAATAGTTCAGAAGACAATTACAATAATAATTATCGACTTATTCTTGAAAGAGAATTAGTAAGAAAATTAGGTTATTGGAATATTCAATATACTACAGATGTAAATCCTCAAATTTCTGAAACATTAGATTGGATTTTAAGTAATAATAGAATAATAGAAGAAGTTATTGAAGTTGGTGAAATTTCAGATATTACAAAATTCTTAACTGTTATTTCAGATATTTATCATAAATATCAAAATGAATTAAAGGCAGAAAATGGTTATGTTTATGAAAAAATGATTATAGCTTTAGCAGCGGGATACTCTACTGATAAAATTATATCACCCCTTTCATTTAGTTTCCCATCTCCAACATATGACTATTTAGAACGTTTTGAAATAATGAAAAATTTATTTGATAATAAAAAACTAAAAAAAATTAAAACTAATGATTTACAAGGTGAATTTGTTGATAACAATTGGTTTAAAGATTTGCATGTAGAATTAATGCGTCTTGTAATGCAAGATGGAACAAGTAATAGTGACCTTATATGGCTAAATGGATTTACTTATGAAAAGCAAAGTGTAAGTTTCTATATGATAGGCTATGTTTCTCCAGTATATACTCAAGATAAATATTATGCTGAAGAAAATAGAGAAAAATATGACAATCAATTTTATTTAAGTAAATATAACATTCCGTATGGTTTAGTAAATGGTGTTAAAATCCCTAGATATTGGATGGTATTCGCCAATGGTGGTATTTGTTGGAATGCTTCCCGTGTTGGCCAAAGTATGTATCGTGTTAATGGAATTCCTGCAACAGGAGCTTACCAAGTAGGTCACGAATTATATATCCAATATTATGAAGATGCTAATGGTAATGGTTATTGGTCACCAAGATATGGTAACTGGAGTGGTGCCGGAAGCACTTGGGGTGGATCAAATCCATATCGTTACTTATTTAACTGGAATAATAAATATTTTACTGACAAAAAAATTAGTGGTTCTAAGATAGCTTCAAGTACAGGATATCTATATTTAGGACAAGCTAACTTAAATAGATATGAAGATTACAAAAAATCATTATACTTAAATTTATCAGCTAACTCTTATACTGATGATAATAAAAAACTAGAAACATATTTTAAATCTTTAGAAGTTAACAATATAAATTTAGATACTTATGATTATATAATAAATCTTTATAAAAAGATGAGTGTTAAAAATGAAGGTGGAACAATAACTTCTAGTGATTGGTATGCTTTAGCAAATAAAATAATTGAAGCTTATACTTATCATCCAATTGCTATGTTCGACTTATTAAATGTTATAAGACCTTATTTAGAAGGTAGTGAAAAATTACATATAGATAGACTAGAAAAAGATGCTTTACAAAAAGCAACAATAGCAACAGCAAATGAAACAATTCAAGGAGATGCTGTTAGAACTCATGCCAGACAACTATTAAATAGAGTTCAACCAGATCCTATGACATTCTCATTTGATGGTGAAAATGCTGGTAAAATTATTAAAAATCCAATGTACCAACTTGCTTGGTCATATAGTCTAGATGGCGGAACAACTTTTACACAATTTGTAAATGATGATTCCCTAGAACTAACAAAAGAAGAACTAGCTAAAATCACTGCTGAAAATGATATAATCTTTAGATTTATGGGATTAGCTGATTATAGATTTACTATAGATATTAATAATGGTTCTTTAAGTAGCAATTTATATGCTAACGATTTAGAAAATAGAGTTGTAGGCATAGATTTAACATATGAATGGCGTAATAGTGAAAGTGACCCTTGGACATCATATAGAACCGCTTCTCCAGATAATACTGGAAATAAAACTTTATATGTAAGAAGAGGCGCTACTGGAACACAATTAGCAAGTGATTCAGCAACTTATACCTTTACACCAGATAATCAACCTGATACTAGAAAATATGTACCTGTATCACACTTAACTATAGAAGCAGTATCTACAGAAGCAACAAATAATAGTGGAGCAGCTATTTATGCGATTGACGGAAATTATAATACAAGATGGCATAGTGCATGGAATGGAACTGATACACAAAGATTTATAACAATAAAATTAGATAAACCAAGATTTGTTTCAGCAGTAGAATATGTTCCTGCAGGTGGTGGAAATGGTAGAATAAATGATGGAACTGTTTGGGGTAGTATGGATGGAGAAAATTGGGAAATATTATCTCAAAGAAAAGGTATCACTTATTCTTCACAAGCAAACACTAATGAAGAAGCTATAAAATTTACTCAAAAATTTGAAGTAGATAATCCAATCGAAGTACAATATATTAAAGTAGTAGCAGATAGAACAAATGGAAATTGGTTTACAGCTAGAGCCTTTAATATTTTCCAAGACATAACAAAAAATCCTAGACCAACAGCTGGAGTAGGATATAGTACAACTGAACCAACTCAAGATAACGTAGTAGCAAGACTTTTAAATATCAGTTCAGCTAACTTTGAAATATTAAGTGAAGGTGGAGACACACATACATTTACCGAAAATGGTGAATTTACATTTAGATTTGTTGATAAAGAAACAGGTTTAGAAGGTTCATCAGTAGCGAAAGTAGATTGGATCGATAGAGAGGCTCCTACAGCTACATTTGAATATACTCCTAATTCAGCAACTAATCATTCTGTAACTGCTACTTTGAAACCTAGTGAAAAAGTTACTGTAACTAATAATGGAGATTATACTGTTGATGACGAAGGAAATATTTATAATATTGATGGAATCATGCTTCCTGGATTAAAAGCAGATAAAAATGGTGATGTTTGGGATACTGATGGAAATTATATTACCAATGTAAATCCATTTACTTATGAATTCCTTACAAATGGTGAGTTCACCTTTGAATTTGTGGACGCAGCTGGAAATAAAGGTACTGCAACTGCTAAAGTAGATTGGATTGATACAAAAGCTCCAAAAGCTACAATAGAATATGACATAAAATCATTAACAAATAAAAATGTAACAGCAAGTATATCATTTGATGAAGAAAATGTAACTGTAACAAATAATAACGGCAAAACAAATTATGTATTTACCGAAAATGGTGAGTTTATATTTGAATTCAAAGATGCTGCTGGAAATACTGGAAGCATTACGGCAAAAGTTGACTGGATAGACAAAGTTGCTCCAACAGCAGAATTAAAATATGATAAACAAGAAGACAAAGTAATTGTAACAGTAGTAAATCCAAGTAAAGAAATTACATTTAAAGAAGGAAATGGAATTTACGAATATACAAAAAATGGAAATTATGAAATCATATTCTATGATTCATTAGGAAATGTTGGAAAACTAATTGCTAAAATAGATTCATTTAAAGAAGAAATTCCAGATGGTGAAAATAAACCTGAAAATCCAGATAAACCTGATAAACCTGACGAAAGTAAACCTGAAAATCCAGACAAGCCTAATAAACCTGATGATAGTAAACCTGAGAACCCAGACAAGCCTAATAAACCTGATGATAATAAGCCTGAGAACCCAGACAAGCCTAATAAACCTGATGATAATAAGCCTGAGAACCCAGACAAGCCTAATGATACAAATATAAATAAACCAAATGATAACACAAATAACAGTAATAGTAGTAATACTAACAATAATACTAATAACAATAATAAAGATGATAATACAACAACAGAAAAACCAGACAATAATAAAACAGATAATGAAGAACAAAAACCAGATACTAACAATACAAACAAAGAAGAAAATAAAAATAATAATCCAACAGTAAAAGTTGAAAAAGACACAAAAAGAAATAAAGTAATGTTAGTAGTAATCACAGCAACATTAAGTTTATTAGCATTAACTGTATATGTTATTAAAAAATTAAAATAATTATAAAAGAATCTCATTTACATGAGGTTTTTTTTCGTAAAAAACTAAATAATTGGAATAAATAAGCACTTGAAAAGATGAATATGACATGATAAAATATAGGGGAAAAAGGCATTAATAAATTTTGTTATGCAAGGTGACTAAAGTGTGAAAAAAGCAATCTATTTAGGAGGAGTTAAATATGGAGTTAAAAAAAATTATTAAGTCTAAAATTTTTTATGTTATTTGTAGTTTAATTGGACTAGCTGTTATAATAAATTATTATAGTACATCAAAATATAGTTTTGCTCAAATACCTAAAAACATATTAGTTGAGCCAAGTAGTGAAAATCAAGTTGTATATTTATCTGATATACCTTATCTAAAAGCTGAAATAGGCTGGAAAACAATTGGATTAGATAAAACAAATGACAATGCAGCCTTAGTAATGAGAATAGATAATTCTTCTGTTGTTGTCAAAAAAGGAATATGGGCACATGCTACATCAACTGTAGAATATGATATTAGTAATTATAAAGATTATGACTATTTTACTACTTATTATGGTCTAAATACTTCAGCAGGTAATACTGGAAATGGTGTAAAATTTTATATATATACTTCAACAGATGGAAAAAATTGGACACTACGTACTGAAGAAAATCCTACACCATTAAAAGGAGTAAATAATGCAGTTCGTGTTAAGATTGATATTAAAGATGCCAATTATATTAGGCTCTATGCTAATGACAATGGTTCAAATGCTAGTGACCATGCTGTATGGGGAGATGCTAAACTAGTAAAAGAAGGCTATTCTGATAATGTTATGATGCCTGTTGAAGAATTTGATAAAATCATTAAAGAAAATTATCAATCAGGCACAATTAAAGATGATTTAACTTTATTCTTATTACAACGAAACTTTATTAAGAACTTTGGGCAATATCAACTTCGTTCATTTATAGAAAGTGATTCTAAAAATTATGAGACTCTAGAGTGGTTTTTAAATAATGAAGAAGCTTTACGTTTATGGACAGTAGGTGGTAAACCTAGTGGTAGCTATGAAAAGTCATTACAAGTTCTTAGCAACCTATATCATGCTCACAAAGAAGATTTATCAAATGAAAATGTTACCTCTTTAGGCACAAAATATAAAGACTTATATTTAAGAATGATGCTATCTTTATCTTTAACCCATTCTGGTTCTGTTGGACTATGGACAGATATAAGACAACAATCTAATGCTTTAAATCGTTATGAAATATATAAACAAATGCATAAAAATGGTCTTTTAGATAATGCTATGTTTGAAAGTTATACAATAGACGAGATGCGTGGCGTTATGGCTACAAACATAGATGATGAAGAAATATTGTGGTTGCATGATTACTCAAAAAAATTCCCAACAACTGCAGAACGTTTTAATCCTTATAAATATATTAAATATACATTGAATTATGGTTATTACAGACCACAATATTATAGTCAAGAAAATTATGCTATGTGGGATAAAAAATATAATTTATCAAAATACAATGTTCCCTATAAAGCTGGTAGTCCAAAATTATGGATTGTCTTTGAAGAAGGCGCTGTTTGTGGAGGTTTATCAAAAACAGCATGTAACTTATATGGTGTATGGGGCTATCCTGCTCGCGTAGTAGGACAACCTGGTCATGCTGCATATGTTTATCTTTATAATGCTGGTGGTGGAAAATACGCATGGCAATTAGCTAATAGTGTAGCATCAACAGGATGGGCTAATACTACAGGAGCTGGATATAATGGTTGGGGAAATAGATATGCTACTAACAATGGTAATATTAAAACAGGTTCTTATTTGTTACTTTCTCAAGAAGCTCAAAATGAATATGAAAAATATGAAAAAGCTCAATTAATTTTATTGCTAGAAGATGTTTATAAAAATGATAGAAAAAAATTAGAACAAATTTATCGTGATGTCTTAAAAGAAGAAATAATTAATTTAGATGCTTGGATTGGTTTAGTAAATTTATATATAGCTGATAATTCTAAAACAGAAGCTCAATTAATTGAACTTGCAGAAGAAATAGCTGAAGTTTATACCTATCATCCACTACCAATGTATGACTTAACAAGAAGAATTGGCTCTAAAATTACTTCAGCAGGATATCGTAGTAGATTAATGATGTTACACGATGAAACATTACGAAAAGCAACAAAAGCTACTAGTAAAGAGACCATTTATCATAAAGAAGTTCCAGTAATAGCTAATGCACTTTTAGGTGTCGTAGATTCTAGAGTTGCTACTTTCTCATTCGATGGAGCAAATGCTGGCCAAATTGTATTATCTAAACAATTACAAAGTGCTCAAGTAAGTTGGACTTATAGTTTAGATGGTGGCAAAACTTGGATAGATTGCTTTGAACATTCTGCTCAATTAACGAACAAACAATTAGAAAGTATTACAGCTGAAAATGATATCAAAATTCATATTACTGGTTTACCAATGACTGAAGCTAATATTTATACTATAGATATATTAAAAGGAGAATTCCCAAGTAATAGTGTATCTATAGATGATTTAGAAAACCGCATTATGGGAGCTACTAATAAAATGGAATGGACATTAGACCCTAATGGAGAATGGAATTCTTTTGCTGATACAAATCCAATTTTCAAAGGAGATGTCAAAGTTTACGTTAGAATGCTTGCTACTGGAGTTTACACAATGAGTAATCAAGTATATTATACATTTACAACTAATACTTCATCTGAATCTCATCGTTATATTCCAAGAAGTAATTTAAATGTCATTGCTGTTTCAGGCACAAGTGGTGGTAATAAGAATTACATCATAGATGGAAATGTTAATACAGCATGGCACAGCTATTATAATAAAAATAGTTTAGGACAAAAATATATTGCTTCTTATGCTACCATAGAGTTAGAAAAACCAAAATATATTTCTGAATTGGATTATGTGCCTCATTCAAAGGCTACATCAGCACTAGGTAAATATCCAACTGGAAAAGCAAGTCGTTTAGATATTTATGTAAGCATGGATGGAACAAATTGGGAACTTGCAGCAACTAAGAGTAATTTAGGTAATAATTATAACTTAAAAAAGATAACTTTTGCTGAACCAATATTAGCAAAATATGTAAGAATTAATTGTCCATCTGTTTATGAATCTGGTCTTCAACATTTCTTCTCAATTGCTCTTATAAATTTATATGAGGACCCATCAGCTAGTGAAGTACCAACAGCAGAAGTAAATTATAATATTACAAGTAAAACAAATAAAAATGTAGTTGCAGAGCTAATCGATGAAAATAGACCAATTACAGTAACTAATAATGGAGGTAAGACTACCCATACCTTTACTGAAAATGGTGAATTTACCTTTGAATTTGTTGATAGAAATGGAAATAAAGGAACAGCAACTGCTAAAGTAGATTGGATTGATAAAACTCCTCCTAAAGTTGATGTTAAATTTAATACTACTGAAATAACCAATGAAAATGTTGTAGCAACACTTATATTTGATAAAAAAGTAACAATTTTATCAGAAGATGTTCAAGTATCGGAAAATCCTGTCGATAAGAGCAAAACGATTACTTTCTTAGAAAATGACACTTTTGAATTAAAATTTGCCGATGAATTAGGAAATATTGGTTCAAAAACT
Source organism: uncultured Mycoplasma sp. (assembly GCA_947646115.1). Lineage (GTDB taxonomy): Bacteria > Bacillota_I > Bacilli_A > RF39 > UBA660 > Caccenecus. The sequence continues at coordinate 43,010 of CANSFH010000006.1, read as the reverse complement.
ATTACAGTAGATTGGATTGATACAAAGGCTCCAACTGCCGAGTTTGAATTTAACACTACTCACTTAACTGATGGTAACGTTGTAGCTACTTTAAAACCAAGTGAAGAAGTAACAGTAACCAATAATGGAGGTAAAGATACTTATACCTTTACCGATAATGGTGAATTTACTTTTGAATTTGTAGATAAAGCCGGAAATAAAGGAACAGCAACCGTATATGTAAATTGGATTGCCAAATTACCAAAATATGAAATTAAATATTCTACTGAATCATTAACAAATCAAGATGTTAAAGTTACTCTTGAGCTTGAAGATGGCTATAGAATATTCAATAACAATGCAAATAAAGATTACATATTTACCGAAAATGGTACATTCAATTTCCAATATAAAGATAAATATGGAAATGATGGATTAATACCTGTAACTGTAGATTGGATAGACAAAGTTGCTCCTACTGGAGAATTCGAGTATAGTACTAATAAATGGACAAATAAAAATGTTGTAGTAACCTTAAAACCAAGTGAAGAAGTAACAATAACTAATAACAATGGAAAAAATACTTATACCTTCACAAAAAATGGTGAATTTACCTTTGAATTTGTTGATAAAGTAGGAAATAAAGGAACAGCAACAGCAAAAGTAAATTGGATTGATATAAAAGCTCCTACTGCAGTCATTGAATATAGTACAAAGGATTCAACTGAAGATCCTGTTGTAGTAACTCTAAAACCAAGTGAAGAAGTAACAGTAACCAATAATGGTGGTAAGACAACTTATACCTTTACAAAAAATGGTGAGTTTACTTTTGAATTTGCAGATAAAGCAGGAAACAAAGGAACAGCAACTGCTAAAGTAGATTGGATAGAAAAGAAATCTGAAACAAAGCCTGATGACAAACCAGGAACTAATGAACCAGATAAACCTGATGATAATACAACAACAAAACCAGATGGAAACAATAAACCAGATGATAATACTACAAATAAACCTGGAAATAATAATCAAAATAATTCTAATAATAACAATAATAAACCAGGAACATCAGATAATTCAAACAATTCTAATAAACCTAATACAAATACAGAATATAAAAAATATTCATCTGATAAAATAGAAGTCGAAATACCTGCAAATGCTATAAAAGAAGAAGGCACATTAAAAGTTGAAGACTTTAAATTACCAGAAGAATTAATTGGAAGATTTGGCGATTTGAGTGAATACTTTAATATTAATTTAACTAATACTAAATCTGAAACAATTGATATAAATTCTAATGATCCAATTAAGATTAATATAAAATTAAATAATAATAGTGAATTTATTGGTGTATTTGAAATTACATCTGATAATACTATTAAATTAGTAGACTATGTTAAAAATGGTGAAAATATTGAAATAACATCTAAAAATTTAGGAAAATTTGTTGTATCTTATAAAAAGAAAGAAGTAGAAATAGCACCTAAAAAAGAATATGCAACTAACCAAAGTAAAATAGTATATATCTTATTAACATGTAGTATAATTATAGTTTTAAGCGCAGTTATTTACTTCTATAAAAAGAAAAAAGCACAATAAAAAAGTGCTTTTTTATATGTTAAAAATTTAACTAATATAATACATTATGAATAAAAGTTTGTAAATAATATAAAAGAATATACATTCAAAATTATATATGATAAAATAAATTAAATTCATTAAATATTTAATAAATCAAGGAGGACTTTATGTTTAAATTAGTATCGAAATATGAGCCTAATGGCGACCAACCAGAAGCAATAAAAGAACTTGTAGAGGGAATCCAAAATGGCAAGAAAGAACAAGTGTTACTAGGAGCAACAGGTACTGGAAAGACTTTTACTATTGCTAACGTTATAAAAGAAGTCAATAAACCAACTCTTGTTTTAGCCCATAATAAAACTCTCGCCGGACAACTTTACTCGGAATTTAAGGAACTTTTTCCCGAGAATCACGTTGAGTACTTTGTTAGTTATTATGATTATTATCAACCAGAAGCTTATGTTCCATCAAGTGATACTTATATTGAAAAAGACGCTTCAATTAATGATGAAATAGATGAACTTCGTCACGGAGCTACAAGTGCATTAATTAATTATGATGATGTCATAGTCGTATCTAGTGTTTCTTGTATATATGGTATTGGTGAAAAAGAGGAATATGAAAAATCAATGTTAATTTTAACAGTTGGTGATAAAGTTAAAAGAAATGATATCTTAAATAGATTAATTGATATGACATATGAACGTAATGATTTAGATTTTCATCGTGGTACATTTAGAAGTCGAGGAGATAGAATAGATGTTATTCCTGCTAATGAGCATGAACACGGAATTAGAATAGAATTATTTGGTGATGAAATTGAACGTATTTCTACATTTGATCCGATAACAGGCGTTACTATTTCTGACAAAAAAACAATTACTATTTCTCCAGCTTCCCATTTCGTAACCAGTCCCGAAAAACTTGAAGAAGCAATTAAAAGAATTGAAGCTGAATTAGAAGTTCGTTTAAAAGAGTTAAAAGAAGAAGGCAAGTTATTAGAAGAACAACGCTTGCGTGAACGAACAAATTACGACCTTGAAATGCTTAAGGAAACTGGATTCTGTAATGGTGTCGAAAACTATTCTAGACATTTAGCATTAAGAGGACAAGGCGAAACTCCTACTTGTTTAATTGATTTCTTTCCTAAAGACTTTTTACTTGTAGTTGATGAATCACATGTAACATTACCCCAAGTTAGAGGAATGTATAATGGCGATAGAATGCGTAAAAGTGTTTTAGTTGATTATGGTTTTCGTCTTCCAAGTGCTCTTGATAATAGACCTCTTAATTTTACCGAATTTGAAAATAAAATAAACCAAGCAATATATGTATCTGCAACCCCTGGTGATTATGAACTTGAACATACAAATAATGAATATGTTGAGCAAATTATTAGACCTACAGGCCTTCTTGACCCTACAATCGAAATTAAACCCTCTCAAGGTCAAATTGATGATATTATTAATGAAATAAACATTAGAAAAGAAAAAAATGAACGAGTATTAATTACAACCTTAACAATTAGAATGTCAGAAGAACTAACTAACTATTTAAAAGAAATTGGCATAAAGGTCGCATATCTTCATAGTGAAATAAAAACTTTAGAGCGTTTAAAAATAATAAAAGAACTACGTATGGGAGTATATGACTGTGTAGTAGGAATAAATCTATTAAGAGAAGGTTTAGACATCCCAGAAGTTAGTTTAATATGTATTTTAGATGCAGATAAGCAAGGTTTCTTAAGAAGTGATCGCAGCTTAATTCAAACTATTGGTAGATGTGCTCGTAATAGTAATGGTCATGTTATTATGTATGCTGACACTGTAAGTGATGCAATGGATAAAGCTATAAAAGAAACTAAAAGACGTCGTGAGATTCAAGAATTATATAATAAGGAACATAATATCATTCCTAAAACTATAACTAAAGAGATTAAAGAAGTTATAACTAATGAAATTGAAAATAAAACAGAAAAACCAAAAATGAGTAAAAAAGAAAAAGAAAGTATCATTATGACCCTTGAAGACGAAATGAAGACAGCTGCTAAAAATCTTGACTTTGAACGAGCTATGGAACTTCGTGATATTTTATTTGAAATGAAGAAGTAAAAAGAGTTTATTGCTAAATATACTAAATTATGGTAAATTATTATTGGTGAGATTATGAAAAAAACTAAAATAATTTTAATTAGTGTTTTAACGGCACTAGCTTTATATACAGAATTTATCCTAAAAGAAATGATAATAACTTTTAATAAAATTAAAGTAATGGATTTAAAAGAATTAATATCTTCTAGTTATTCAAACACTTTATTTTTATTAATGCTAATTATTTCTATTGCTTTAATCATTTTTTATAACAAATATAAAGATATTAAAACATCTAAACCTTACAATATTATTAGTATGTTTTTTGCTTTATTTCTAGTTTTTGGTTTTAGTTATAGTGTAACAGGCGATTCTAGACTTGTAACAAGTAATTTAATATTAGGAAGTGTATCCATTATTAAATTTTATACATATTATTATTTTTTAAAAACAGTCATAAATTTATTTGCCGAAAAATTAAAAACAATTAATCTAAAAACAATAAAACTGCCTAAATTAATTAAAAAATTTGAAAAATTTTATGAAGCTCATCCTTATAAAACAACTATTTTAATATTATTAATTTGTTGGCTACCATATATAATAAGTTTTTATCCAGCTATATTATCTCCTGATCCATCTAATCAAATTAAACAATATTATGGATTAGATACTCATTATATTCACGGTGTAAAATTAATTGATGAAAATGTTGTCATAACCAATCACCATCCTGTATTTCATACTTTTATTTTAGGAGGATTTACGAAACTTGGTGATATGTTAGGAAGTGTTAATTTAGGATTATTCTTCTTTACTATTTTCCAATTATTTATTGTAATTAGTGCTATAGTATATACTTTAGTTTATTTAAAAAAACTAAAATCGCCATTTATAGTTAGATTTATAATATTAATTATATTTGCCTTATTTCCAGTATTCCCGTTATATGCTTTAAGTCCCGTAAAAGATACTTTATTTGGTACACTTTTAGTATTCTATATTATTGAGTTTCACAAATTAATAACTACTAAAAAATACAGCAGCAAAGAATATATTGCTTTAAGCTTATTACTTTTAATTATGATGCTTGTAAGAAATAATGGTGTATACATAATTTTATTAAGTTTTATAACTTTAATCTTTATGCTTAAAGATAAAAGACTATCTTTGTTAATTGTTTTATTATCAAGTTTAGTCTTATATGAAGCTCATAACAAAATCTTACTGCCAAATATGCATATTACTCCTGGAAGTATAAGAGAAATGCTATCAGTACCATTTCAGCAAACAGCTAGATATGCTAAATATTATGGTTATGAACTAAATGAAGAAGAAATTGCCAAAATCGATAAAATATTAGGATATGAAACTTTAGCTAGTCGCTATAAACCTAATATTGCCGACCCAGTTAAAAATGAATTTAATCCTTATGCTGAAACAAATGATTTAATTGAATATTTTAAAGTATGGGCAAGTGGTTTAATTAAACATCCTGGAGTATATATCGATGCTACAATAAATACAACTTATGGTTACTTTTATCCTAATACTTCTAATTGGTATGTTTATCATGATTATGATAATAGATTAATTAAAAGTGGCATTAATTATCATTATAATAATTTAGAAAAGCCACGTGATATTTTAACATCTTATGCTGTAGCATTCCCATATATACCAATTATAGGTTCTTTAGTTAATATTGGCTTTGTTGTTTGGATATATATGTTTTTATTAGCGTACTTAATTACAGAAAAGAAAAAAAGACTAATACCATTATTATTACCAGCCTTTATTCTCTTGCTTACATGTGTAGTAGGACCAGTTAATACCTATTTTAGGTATATGTTCCCAATAGTGTTAAGTTTACCACTAATAATTAGTTTAATAAATATCGAAAAAAATAAAAAGATAAGTACCTCTAAAAAATAATACTTATCTTTTTTTCTTTGTTTTAAATACAAATAACTTACTTAAAATATAATTAGCAATAGTAACAATTACTTGAGATACCAATTTTCCAATTTTATCATTTAAATGTAAAACACTAACTATAATAAACATAGTAAACATATCCATAAATAAACTAAGAATTCTTGAACCTACAAAAGTCGAAGCTTCTTTAAGCATATTTTTTTCTTTACTCTTAAATACAAATACTCTGTTTGTAAAATAAGCAAAAGCTACTGCAAATATCCAAGAGATTATATTAGCTATTTGTAACTCTATTTTATTATTTGGATCTAAAAAAATTGAAGTACAAATAAAGTATGTCGCTAAACTCACAACTGTAGTTAAAACTCCAACTATCAAATAATTAATAATCTCTTCATGCTTATGATATAATTCTAATAATTTTTTCAAAAGTTAAGCCTCCTTAAAAATAATTATACACAAAATTTAAAAAAATGAAAATATCTTCTTTATTATTTTCCTGATTTGTTATAATATATAACTATATGTTTTAGAAAGAAGTAGAGTAGTAATTATGAAAGATGAAAAAGTAATCTCAAAAAATAAAACTAATATTAATTCTAAAAAAAATAGTCAAGCAAAAAAAACAAGTAGTGCTTTAAATAATAAAACTAAAAAGAAAACCGCTGCTAAAAGTACTACTTCGATACAAAAAGTAACAATGAATAAAAATACACCCAAAAAAAGTGTAAACAACAAAAATTTAACTAATCATTTAGATAAGAAAAAAAGTGGCGAAGAATCTCAAACTAAAATAAAAAAAGAAACTATAGCCAATTTATCAACAACTAAAAAGCAAATTAGTACTAAAACTCTCTCTAATAAAAATAATGCTGTTAAAGGTAACAGTACTAATAAGAAAAATATATCAAAAACTGTTAATAAGAATAATACTAAAGAAAAATCAAATAAAATCAATATTAAGCAAGAGCAACTAGAGCATAACAAAACTAATAGTTCCAAGAAAAAATCTCAAATTAATATCATTAATTTTATCATTTTCTTAATAATATATTTAGAAACTATTACAAAAATTATGGCTTTTAAAACTATTGAAGGAACATTTTTAACTTTAGTATTTAGTATCCCTGTAATTTTAATTATATTTTTAATGTATAATATTTTTAAAGAAAAAGGTAATAAAATCACGTGTTTTGTAACCACAATTTTATTATCTACCTATTATGGATTTATGTGTATATTCTATAAGTTATTTAGTAATGTATTTTCGATGAATACTTTAGGACTTGCATCAGACATAGGTGAATTTAAAAACCTAATTCTAGAAACTATTATAAAAAACATACCTATAATTATTCTTTATTTATTGCCATTAATATTATTAATAATATTTAAAAATTATTTTGAATTTAAAAGAAGTAAACCTTCAAGAATTATATTAAGTCTCATCTTAATTCCAATATTTTGGATTATATCATTATTATGTTTACTACCTAATAAAAATGAAACTTATTCAGCCTATAATTTGTACTATAATATTAATAGTGAAATAAAAACTGCAACTAAATTTGGTATAGCTACGTTTAGCCGAATGGACTTAAAAAGAATTATCTTTGGCTTTGATGAACAAATAAATATTGAACCATCAAGTAGTTCTAGTCCTAAAGAAGAAAACCCTAAAATAAGTTATAATAAAATAGAAATAAATTTTGATGATCTAATAAATGCTGAAAAAAATAATACGATAAAAAATATGTTAACTTATTTTAAAAATAGTAATGCTACTAATAAAAATGAATATACTGGCATGTTTAAAGATAAAAATTTAATATTTATTTTAGCTGAAGGTTTTAATATGATTGCAGTTGATAAAGAATTAACACCTACTCTTTATAAACTAACTCATGAAGGATTTGTATTTAATAATTTCTATTCCCCAGTTTTTTTAAGTACCACTGGCGGAGAATTTCAAGCAACAACAGGCTTAATACCAACTCAAGAAATATTATCTAATTGGAAAAAATATACCCCTTCAATAAAATATGCTTTAGGTAATTCATTTGAAAATATTGGCTATCAAACCCAGAGTTATCATAACTGGACTTATACTTATTATAAGAGAAATAAAACAATGCCTACTTTAGGATTTGATGATTACATGGGATGTGGCAATGGCATTGAAAAGTTAATGAGTTGCAAATGGCTACCAAGCGATATAGATATGATGAATGTAACTCTACCAATGTATAAAGATTATGATAAATTTGTAACTTACTATGTTTCAGTATCAGGTCATGCTCCTTATGCTTATAAATCATCAGGTAATTCTATTGCTTTAAAAAATACCGATTTAGTAAAAGATTTACCATATTCTAATAATGTTAAAGCTTATTTAGCAACTCAAATAGAATTTGACCGTGCTCTTGAAACGTTAATTAATTCATTAAAAGAAGAAGGAATACTAGATAACACGGTAATATCTTTTGCTGGAGATCATTATCCTTATACTCTAACCATGGATGAAGTGAATGAACTTAGTACTTATGAAAGAGATGCAACAGTTGAAGTAAATCGCAGTAATTTTGTTATCTGGAATAGTGCCATGAAAGAAAAAGTAGAAGTGGATAAAGTTGGCAGTCAAATTGATATATTACCTACACTTTTAAATTTATTTGGTATTGAATATGATTCTAGACTAATAGTTGGTAAGGATATATTAAGTTCTGCTCCAGGTCTAGCAGTGTTCTCTAATCGCAGTTGGGTATCTGATTATGGTACGTATCGTAATGGTAAATTTATTAAAAAAGAGAATAAAGTTATTGCTAATGAAGATGAATATATAAATGAAATGAATAATGAAGTAAATAATAGATTTACTTTAAGTAATAGTATAATTAAATATAATATGTATGAATATATTTTAAAATAAATGGTAAAAAGAGGGTAAATAATTCTAAAATATTTCAATAAACTATAAATATGTACACAGGTATTACTTGTACATATTTATTTTTTGATATCAATCTAATATTATAAGTATTAACGATATTGAAGAGTAATATCTAAAAAGGAAGCGTATATACTTCCTTTTTTGATGTAATAATTTATTTTAAGTATTTAGGATCATCTGTTCTACCTAAAAGATAATCTGCGCTTATATTATACTTTTTACAAATCGTATATAAAAAGGGGGTTGCTATTATATTAGTACCTCGTTCATATTCAGCAATGGTTGTTCTTGAAATATTTAAAATTTTAGCTAATTTATCTTGCGTAAGTTTATTTTCTTTTCTAAATAATTTTAATCTATCACCACTTAATATTTTATCAATGTCTTTTTGACATTCTATATAATTCGAAACATTTGTAAATTCAAAAACATAATCTAAATAAACATTAAAATAGTTACAAAGTGATACTAAATGCTTTATAGGAATAATTACATATTCTTTTTCATATTCATTATACACACCTTTATATATATTTAACAAATTTGCTACTTCATATTGTTTAAGGCCTCTATTCTCTCTCAATTCAACTATCCTTGCGCTGTATATCATAGTTAATCATCACCAAAATAATTTTCTCATAAATAATAATCTTAAAAACAATGTCCTAAAATAATGACATTTTTCTTGACTTTAGTATACCCAGGATATATAATAATAATGTAAATAATAAATTTCTAATATAATTGAGCGCTCATTATTTAGAACTTTGTAAGGAAGGGATAAATAATGCAATTTGAAGTAATAAGAAAAAGTCATAAAAAAGAGATACTGATAGGAGTAATAGTATTTATATTAATAGCTATTGTTTTTATAGTGCATCAAAGTTTTGCCAAATATAAAACAGTTAAGAATATGACGATAGTAAGTGGAACAGTAAATTATACAATGTCAGACTTTCAAGTCGTAGCTATCAAAACAAGTGAAGATGGAAGTGTTTATCAAGATGCTAATGAAATACCCAAGTCAGGATACAATCTTAATAGTGAAAAAAGTGTTTGTAAGATTACTGGAGAAACTGTAGATAGAAATATAACTATTAATTATCATAATGGAGTAATAGGGTTTGATAATATAACTCAAAAAAGTACAAAATGTTATTTATATTTTGATAAAATAAAAGATACAACTCCTCCTGTAATAAGTAATGTTACAACAAGCGCGACAAAAACTGGAATAACAGTAAATGTTAGTGCTAGTGATGATAAAGGAGTAACCGAATATTGGTATCAAATAAATAATAATACGCCAATAAAAGGAACAACTAATAGTTATACATTTACAGGACTAACTGCATCAACATCATATACAATTAAAGTATATGTTAAAGATGCGGCAGGCAATCAAAGTGAAACTATAACAAGAAATGTAACAACTGAAGCTAATACAGTAACACTAACTGCTAAATCAGGATCAGGATCAGGATCTTCCTTTACTTATACCTATAATGGTGCAAGTGGTACCATAAAAAGTAATGAAACTTGGGTTTTACCAATAGGAAGTATTATAACAGTATCTGGGAATCAAATTTTAAGAATCTATAATTCATCAAGTACGCTTCTAAAAGAAGTTAGGTCTGGAACATATACCATAACAGGAAATGAAGCTATTTATTATTCAACTTGGTCATGCTTTACGGAAGAGACAGAATTACTTGCTTATGATGAAAAAAAGAAGAAAAAACTAAAACGTAAAGTAAAAGATTTTAAAGTTGGAGATAAATTGTATACATTTGATGAAAAATCTAATAAATTTATTAAAACCTCTGTAAAGAAAATTGAAAAAGTAAAAACAAGAGATATATATGCTGTTTACTTAGAAACAGGTGATGTAATTAGATGTAGTGAAGGACATGCTTTCTATGTCGCAGGTGTAGGTTACATGCAAGCCCGTGAATTAAAGAGTAACTTAAAGCTTTTAGGAATGGATAGAAATTATAAGATAGTTAAAATTGAACAGGAACATTATGAAAATGAAATAACATTGTATAATTTATATTTAGATAATAATAATTGTTTTGTAACCAGTGCTAAAATATTAAGTTATATGTTAACAGCATCAACAGTTTTAACTTATCCTAAAATTACTAAAGTTACAGCAAGTGGTGCGTAGTGCTATTTTATGTTAGATATAATAATACCTGTATATAATTCTCACGAATATGTAAAGGATTGTTTAAATTCATTAAGTAAACAAACAATAATTGATAAAGCTTTAATAACAATAATAGATGACGGAAGTAAGAAGAAATATGATTACTTAATTTCTTCTTTTCCTAATCTAAATATTCAAATTATAAGACATAAAAAAAATAAAGGACCAGGTAAATCTAGACAAATAGGAATAACTAAAACCTTCAATGATTATATTATGTTTATGGATAGTGATGATACATTAATTGGCAATAAAGCTTTAGAAAAATTATATAATAAAATAACAAGTGATAATAAAGTTAAAGCAGTAATGGGTAGAGAATATAAAAATGGTAAATCTTATTATAATGAAAGTCATGCTGTAGCCAAAATTTTTAAAAGAGAAATAATTAATAAATATAAAATAAAATTTCCTAGTTTAAAAATGGAAGAAGATGTAGGGTTTTCTCTTTGTTATCTTTCAATGCTAGAAAAAAATGAATTTGTAAAAGTTTCAGAAGTTATATATATGTATCGAAGTATAAATAGTAATTCTATTACAAAAAGGTATAAAAATTATGATTATAAAGAGTTTTTAAAAGCTATAGATTATGCCTATAAATATGTTTTAAAATATAAAAAGTATAATTATTTTAAAATAAGAATTTATGATATATATTTATCTTTAGCAGAGACTTATTTTGTTAAAATAATTCGTAATAATGAAGTAAGAGAAAGCTATTTAATAAATGTAAAAAAATTTATTAAAAAATATAATATATATTTAGACAATATACCTAAAATAGGGATTACGAAATATAATGATAAAGAATATGATTTAGCATGTAAATTCTGGAATTTAATAGATGAATAGGAGAAATATATATGAAATTTAAAATAGAAGAAAAACCAAAAGAAGAAACTAATAATAAATGTATAAGATTTCCTAAAGAATTAATTAACAAAATAAATAAGGTTACAAACAAAAAAATAACATTCTCCCAATTTGTTATCGATGCTTGCAATTATGCATTAGATAATATGGATAAATAGTATTTACAATATATATTATTTTACGATAAACTAAATTTAATAGCGCGTTGGGGTCTGAAGCCTAATGCCTATTTATGTTTAAGCATTAGCCCCAACTCTCAAGTTATTATTCTAAATCTTGTCTATATAAATGTCTGCAAAATTCATTCGACAATTATGACATAAGTTCAAAATAAATTTATCTAGAGTAAACAAGTTAAACTGACAAGTAATTCCTTTCATTTTTGCTCTATATATAGTATAATTAAATAGAAATTGGAAAGAGGAATAATATGAACCCAGTTATGTTAACGTTATTTGGTATTGAGATAAAATGGTATTCTTTTTTAATTCTAGTTGGAATAATTATAGGAATCATTCTTGTTGAAGAAGAAGCTAAAAAGTTTAATATTTCTAAAGCAGAAATATTTGATATGAGTTTTTATGCTATAATATTTGGTATAATCGGAGCTAGATTATATTATGTTTTATTCAATCTATCTTATTACAAATACAATTTATTAGAAATATTACAAATATGGAATGGTGGATTAGCCATTCATGGTGGACTTATTGTCGGAGCCTTAACTATATATGTTTATACACGAAAAAAGCATTTAAATTATTTAAAAGTTTTAGATATAGCTGTACCTGCTGTAATACTTGCTCAAGCTATAGGAAGATGGGGTAACTTTTTCAACAGTGAAGCGCATGGTTTTGCTACTACCCTAAACTTTTTAGAATACTTACATGTACCTGATTTTATTATTAAAGGCATGTACATTGATGGTACATATTACTTACCAACATTTTATTTTGAATTTTTGTGGTGTTTACTAGGATTTGTTATAATCCTTATTATTAGAAGGTTAAAATATATTAAAGTTGGTGGAACATCATGCATATACTTAATGTGGTATAGTTTTGGTAGATTTTTTATTGAATCTTGGCGAACTGATTCTCTTATGTTAGGAGGCTTTAAAATAGCCCAAATAGTTTCAGCAATATTATTTTTTGGTGTTTTAGCTTATTTTATCTACATAAACAGTAAAGGAAAATATGTTAATCTTTATAACGACATAAATAAAGGGCGAGTAAGTTAAGCTCTTTTTTTTCTTTTTATGTAATTTAAATGAAAAATATATTATAATATAATTATGGAGGAATAACTATGTATGATTTAATAATTATTGGTATGGGCGTATCTGGCATAAGTGCTGCTATCTATGCCAAAAGGGCAGGACTTAAAGTTTTGATATTAGATGGAAGTACCCCAGGAGGAACTTTAAATATAATACCTAATATTGAAAATTATCCTGGAATAAAAAGTATAAGTGGTCCTGATTTAGCCTTTGATCTATATAATGAAGTTATTGATTTAAATATAGAACATAAGCTAGAACAAGTAACAGATGTTATTTTAGATGATATTAAAACTGTTAAAACTAAAGACAATGCTTATCAAAGCAAATATTTATTAATAGCGAGTGGACGCAAACCTAGAATGTTAGGATTAAAAGATGAAGAAAAATATTTAGGTCACGGTATAAGCACTTGTGCTCTATGTGATGGTTCATTCTTTAAAGGTGAAGATGTCGCTGTAGTTGGAGGTGGATCTAGTGCTTTATCTGAAGCTATATACTTGTCTCATATTGTTAATAAAGTTTATCTTATCCACCGTCGCGAGGAATTTCGTGCTGAAAATACATTAATTGAACAAATTAAAGAAATCTCAAATATTGAATTAATTTTAAATAATGAAGTAGAAGAACTAATCACAAAGGATGATAAATTAGTAGGATTGAAATTAACTGATCGAAATATTTCTATTAAAGCAATGTTTATATATATTGGGTTCTTACCAAATACAGATTTTATTAAAAATACAGATATTAAACTTGAAAATGGTTATATACTAACAGATGTAAATGGTGAAACTAATATAAGAGGAGTTTACGCTTCTGGTGATGTAATCAAAAAAGAAATTTATCAAATTATTAATGCTGCTAGTGAAGGAGCGATAGCTTCTATAAATATTAGCAATCAAAAAGGCTAATCAATTGATTAGTCTTCATTATTTTCGCCACTAGGCAATATAACATCTAGAGGATTATCATTATCTGTATCGTCATCTGGTTCATTATTATCACTGGTATCAGGTGTCTCTGTTTGATTATCTCCACTTGGAATATTATTATTGTTGTTAGCTTCATTTATATATATAATGAGTTCACTAACATTATTTACTAATATTCCTTGACTAACACTTTGATTGCCAATTAATCCAGGAGTAATACTAGCATTATAATTAGGATTTGTATTATCTACAAATTCTTTTTTTAGCGCTATATTATGGCTACTTGCCCACGCTTCTGCATTACTAACTGAAGTTCCAATAAAACTAGGGACAGTTTCTAATTTTCCACCAGTCGTAATACCTTGTCCTGTGACTATTGTTGTATATTCTTCATTAGCATCAAAGCTAAAGGTTTTAATCATCTGTTTTTCTTCAATTTCTAAATTAGCTTTCATTAAATTAATAATAGCATCTAAAGAATCTTTATAATATCCCACAGCTGATGTAAATATTCCATTATTACTTAATTTAACCTGTAATCCATACCATTCCAAATAAGTTTTTTGAATAGATAAGAAGTCACCATCTTTAAAAGATTTTGAAATCATATTTTTCATAACTTCATAAAATGATAATATTTGGGTTCTTGACATATTAGTAGCCAGATTATTAGTCACAGCATTTAAAAGTTCTTCTATCCTATTTATATTAGAAGGACTAACTAATTTTTTAGCCATCGCTTCAATTAATTGTTGTTGATGTTTGTTTCGTGCAATATCACTTAAAAGATAAGCGTGACGACATCTAGCGTAAGCTAAAGCTTGTTCGCCATTTAAATGCTGCATACCTGTATCCATACATACTAAATTCTCTCCAAATTGTCTCAAAGAATTCTGTTCACAAATACGTCCATTATGTGCATTAAAATATGGCTTATAAGTTGGTGGTTCAACATCAACGTCAATACCATCTAAAGCTTCAACTAAATCAACCACTCCTTGGAAATTAATTTTTACATAATAGTCAATATCTATATCTGTAAATTGTTCAATTGTATCTATAACGCAATTTGTTCCATAAGCTGCGGCACTATTTATTTTAGCATAACGATTATTATTACAAGCTATAGGCACATATGTATCACGAGGAATAGAAAACATTGTCGCATTTAAAGTTTTAGGATTAAAAGTAATAATCATTAATGTATCGCCATTAAATGAAGAACTAGCATCAAGTCCCGCGCCTGTGGAGTCAACCCCTAAAAGAAGAAGCGTAAAAGGTTCTGTTAAACTTTTATTACTAACAATATTAGTATCTTTATTTTTCATTTTTTTACTATATTCTAAAGCTACTTTTGTATCATTAAGACCAGCAAAATCATCTCCACTAAATATTGTCTTGTAATTAGGACTTAAAAATATACCATCAACTTCTTTATTAAGTAAATCATAAATCATTTCATAATAACTAGAATAATTAACTAGTTCATTATCATTTAATTTTTCTTTATCAATTAATTCTTTAGCTAGTTGATTTCCTTCCACATCATCAGCACTATTAATCATTCCCAATTTGCTATCTGCATTAATTTCTGTTCCGTTTAATACCACTAAATTTGTAGTATAAGTAACATATTCGCTTTCTGCTAAATTATCAATTCCTGTATAAATAACGTTAATATAATAATTTACAAATCCAAAAGCAACTGTAAATATAACTGTAAAAGCAGTAGTAATAGCAATAGTTATATGTTTTTTTAAAATTAAATTAACTAAATTCCACAACAAATATAAAAATAACCATATTCCAAATAATCCTACTACTATAAATCTTATAAGTGTTTCAATACCTGTTAAATTAATTAAATTTTTAGCTAGTATAAAATAAAATATTGTATATACTATAAGCGCTATTAAATATATTATTACAAAAGCTTTATTAGCTTTTTTTAGTTTGTTCATTAATACCTTCATATTTCAACCCTATCTTTATATAATTCATATTCTATTATATTATATAATATATTATCCATAGTTTCAATATTTTTATGTTTACATGTTTTTTACTTAAGAAGTTTTGCAGTTCCTTGAGTAAGTAACCTATATGTTATATAATTATTATAGTATATATAAAGTAGGTGATAACTTGAAACAAAATAAATACAAAATAACATTTGTTTTAACTTTAATATTTGTCTTTTTTTGTCTAATTATAAATGTTTATGCTGAATCGAGATATATTGTTCTTTTAAGTAATGTAAACATAAGAAAAGGACCAGGAACAAACTATACTACCTTAAAAACAGGTTCTGTAGGAAGTACATTTAATTTAACTAATTTTGACATTATACCAGATGAAGGCAAAAATGGTGATTGTGATGATGGATGGTATGAAATAGATTATAATGGTGAAAAAGCCTATGTATGTAGTAGTTATACACGTGTAGATAAGAAAGAATCAGATGGAAATGCTACTAGCGTATGCGAGAAAGAAATGCAAGCCGCAGGATTTCCTTCAAGTTATTGGAAAGATTTATGTTCACTAAAAGAAAAACACCCTACTTGGAATTTTAAGGCGTTACAAACTAATCTTGAGTGGACGACAGTTGTAGAAAAGGAAAGTGCTTGTGGGAAGAATACTATATTAACATCTAATAGTTCATATATAGATTCGTCATGCAGTTATCACGATGGATCTTATAAAGCAGCATCACAAACAGCAGTCGCATTTTATATGGACCCAAGAAATTTCTTACAAGATAAATATATATTTCAATTTGAATATTTAAAATATGATAAAACTTTAACATCTTCTTATGTTAGTGCCGTAAGTTCAATGTTTGGTAGCGCAGCTTTCTATACTTACCATAAAAATTTAGGAAATGATTTGCCCAAAATTGTTAATGAAGCTGGTTCGGCTTCAGATGTAAGTCCGCTTCACATTGCATCACGAATGTATCAAGAATTAGGTACATCAACTACTTTAAAAAATTTATATGGCGGAGTATATACAGGGTATGATAATTTATATTACGGGTACTATAATTTCTTCAATATTGGAGTTAATGCTAGTTGCTTAAATGATAAAGGCAGTACATATTGTGGATTAAGCTATGCAAAAAGCAAAGGATGGAATAGTGTATATAATGCTATAAAAGGTGGTGCAGACTTTCTATCTTCTGGATATATTTCCAAAGGACAATACAGCTCTTATCTTCAAAAATATAATGTTGCTCCTTTAGATATTAGTAAATTATATATTAATCAATACATGACAAATGTTGCTGCGCCTTCCAGTGAAGCAATATCAACTTATAATGCCTACAAAAAATTAGGTTTACTAGAATCATCTTTTGTTTTCTATATTCCAGTATATATAAATATGAATGCGTCAATATCAAATGGTTCCAATGGAGCAGTAGATAGTGGTTCTCCCTCTTCACCTAGTAGTAGTGAAATACCAACAATCGTAACTTCTGCAGGATATAAAATATCTAATGGTTATATTACAGGAATACAAGGTAATAGTAAGGCTGTATCAATTAAAAATAGTTTAGAAGCAATATCAGGAAGTGGAACTGTAACTATTAAAAATTCTAGTGATAAAAGCATATCTGATGAACTAATAGGAACAGGATGTAAAATAACTATAAAAAACGATAAAGAAGAAAAAACATATACAGTTGTTGTTAAAGGAGACACATCTGGTGATGGAATAATCAATGCCAAAGATTTGCTTCAAATTCAAAAAAGTATATTAGGAACATATAAGTTAAGTGGTGCTTATAGTTTTGCTGGAGATACATCAGGTGATAATACAGTAAATGCCAAAGATTTACTTCAAGTTCAAAAAAGTATATTAGGAACATATAAAATTTCATAAAGAAAGGAATAAAAAATGAAAAAAATAAAAAAAATATTAGTATTATTAGTAGCATTAATTTTAATGCCTCACACAGCCCATGCTGCTAGTGGATCAATAAGTGTAAGTGGCTCATCAACTGTTGTTCAAGGAAACAAAATAACCGTTAATGTTACATTATCAAGTTCTACTCCAATAGGAAGTTGGCAAATGGATTTAAATTATGATAAAAATTATCTACAATTAGTCAGTAGTTCAGCAGAAGCAGGCGGAACAATGATGGCTGGATATTCAGCAAGTGGTACGAAAAGCAAAACATACACTTTTTCATTTAAAGCCAAAAAAAAAGGAAATACAATAATTTCTGTTGGTAGTTATTTAGCATATGCTTATTCTGATATCAGTGAATTAAGTTTAAAATCATCAAGTAAAACGATTAAAATAATGACTCAACAAGAATTAGAAGCTACATATAGTAAAGACAATTATTTAAAAAGTATCGAAGTTGAGGGATATAATCTAGAACCAGCGTTTAATAAAGATACTTTAGATTATAAAATAAATGTTCCAACAGGCACAACAAAAGTAACAATAAGCGCCAAAGTAAATGATGCAAAATCATCAGTGAGTGGAGATGGTGAAATAGAAGTTTCAGAAGGACTTAACACAGTTCCTTTAGTAGTGACTGCACAAAATGGTAGTGAAAGAACTTATAACTTAACTATAAATGTTGAAGACCAAAATCCAATTAAAATTGAAGTTGACAATAAGGATTATACGGTTGTAAAAAATGCAGCTCTATTAACTACACCAACAACTTTTAGAGATACAACTGTAACTATTAATGATGTCCAAATACCTGCATTTATAAATGAAAATGCCAAAATAACTTTGGTGGGTCTAAAAGATGAGGATGGAACAATAGATTTGTTTAAATATGAAAATGGTAAATATAGTTCGTATAAAGAATTAACTTTAAATTCAGATATTTTAATTCCTACACCATTTACTAACCCACTTGACTTAATAAAAACAACAGTTACCCTTAACAATGAAAAATATGATGCCTATAAATATAGCGAAAATAGTAACTTTGTTATTATTAATGCAACTAATCTAGCAGACGGCAAAACAGACTTATACTTATATGATACAATAAATAAAACTGCTCAACTTTACGATGAAACTTATATAAACGATACTAAAGAAACAATAAAAAATTATACTTATATAATTATAACTTTTGCTGGAGCTTTAGTAGTAATGATTATTATAATCTTTAGCTTACTTCACAGTTTAAAAAGAAAGCAAAAGAAACTTAATAAATTCTTACAAAAACAAGAAGCAAAAATAGAAGCAACAAGAAAGTTAAATGATGTTGTTGATGAAGTTAAAAAGATTACTGAAGCTGAAAACAAAGTTAAAAATAAGAAAAAGAAAACAGCTGACGACAAAAAAGAAAATACCGAAATAAAAAAAGAAGATAATAAACCAGAAATTGAAGTAAAAGAAATAAAAGTTGAAAATAATAAAATAACTGAAGTATCAGAAGATACTGAAGAAATATATGATTTATTTGCTGATGATAAAAAGAAAAATAAAAAGAAGAAAAAATAAATAGTTAAGAGGTCTTAATTTGAAAAAAATAAAATCAATTGAAAAATTATTTATTATAAGTGGCTTCTTAATAGCTTTAATAGGAAGTAATTTTCTTTGGTATAAAATCTATAATAGAGAAATAAAGCGGGTTAAAAACTCGCTTATTCCACCTTTAACGAACGATTATTATAGTAATCAATTAATACTTACAAACAATATTAAAAGATACGAAAAAAATGACTATATCTCTGAATTACCCAGTATCGAAAGCGATAAAGTTACTGATGATAAATACAATGATTTAAATAAAAAAGAAATATATAATGTACCATTAATTAATCAATTACCTAAATATCCTAATGGTTGTGAAGCTGCTTCAGCGGTTATGCTACTTAAATTTTATGGTATAAGTATTACGCTTGAAGAATTTTTTAAATATTTAGCTCAGGATAAAATATATACAGAAAATGGTACTCGTTTTGGACCAAATCCTGCTTTATTTTATGCGGGAGATCCAACAAGTAATACAGGTGGTTGGGGATGCTTCGATATAGTTATAGCTAAAGCAATTAATAAAATATTAATTGAAAAAGATTCTGAATTTAATGCTGACTTAAGAAACAATAAAGAACCATTAAAAAATTTAGCCTATAATGGGCCATGTTTAATCTGGGTAACAATTAATTATGAAGCAGTTAAAGAAGTTTTTACTTGGACAAGCTATGACAAGAAAGAAACTTATACATATCCAAGAGACGAGCATGTTGTAGTTTTAACTGGATATGATGAAAATTACTACTATATAAATGACCCTTTAAAAAACGAAAAAAACATTAAAGTAAAAAAAGAACAATTAGAAAATAGCTATGATTCATTAGGTCGGCAATCAGTTGCTATTAACATAAATTATAAAAAGTTAATCAACGATACTCTAGATAAAGAAGAATAAAATAGAAATTCTTCTTTTTGCATGTTATAATTATTAATAGAGGTTATAAATATGGAATTAAGTGATATTAAAGGTGTTGGACCAAAAATGCTCGAAAATTTAAAAGCATTAAACATTAATACTATGGCAGATTTATTAGAAAATTATCCTTATCGATATGATATTTTTGAACCAATAAATTTAAATAGTGATTATTCTGGCGAAAGAATATCTATTAATGCAATTCCTGAAACTACTGCAACAGTCGCCTACATCAAAAGAAATTTTAATAAACTTCAATTTAGATGCAATCATAATAATAAGTCTATGTATGCTGTAATATTTAATCGGGCTTTTTTGCGTCCTCATATCAAAATTGGCAAAATGCTTACTTTAGTAGGAAAATATGATATAAAGAAAAATACCTTTATATGTGATGATATTAAATTAACTCCTTTAACTAAAAAAGAAATAATTCCTATATATCATACAAATAAAAATATTAAGCAAAATGAATTACGCAAAGTTATAGATAGTGCTTTGTTAGATATTAAAGCTATACCCAAATATATACCTGAATGTTTTATTGAAAAATATAGTTTAATAAGTAAATTAGAGGCATTAAGAATGATTCATCATCCTAGAAATCCTGAAGAAATAAAAAAAGCAGCTTTTTATTTTAAATATGAAGAATTATTTTTATTTATGTTTAAAATAAACTATATGAAAAAAGATAATCAGAATATATTAAAAGCAGAAAAACATATTAATGAAAAAGATATAGAAGAGTTTATTAATTCTTTACCATTTAAATTAACCGCTAGTCAAACTGAAGCTTTAAACCTAATTATTAATGATTTAAAAAGTACTAAAAAAATGAACCGTTTAGTTCTAGGCGATGTCGGAAGTGGAAAAACTATTATAAGTTTTATAGCTATGTATGCTAACTGTCTTGCCGGATATCAAAGCGTATTAATGGCTCCTACCGAAGTGCTTGCACGTCAACATTTTGATAGTGCTAAAAACTATTTCAAAAATTATAATTTAAACATAGAACTATTAGTTGGAAGTATGACTAAAAAAGAAAAAGATATGGTAAAAAGTAAGTTAATTAGTGGTGATATTGATATTTTAATCGGAACTCACGCTATAATTGAAGAAAGTGTTATGTTTTATCGTTTAGGACTAGTAATAACTGACGAACAGCATCGTTTTGGAGTTAAACAAAGAGAAGTTTTAAAAAGTAAAGGGGAAGTACCAGATGCTTTATATATGAGTGCTACTCCCATACCAAGGACTTATGCTTTAACATTATATGGTGATTTAGATGTATCTTTTATTAAAGAAAAGCCAGGAGGCCGTAAAGAAATTATAACCAAAATAAAAAAATATAGCGATTTGAAACAAGTACTTACACATATTTTAGAAGAAATAAAAAATGGACATCAAGTATATGTTGTGGCATCACTAATTGATGATAATGAAGAACTAGATTTAAAGAGTGTAGAAACATTGAAGGAAAAATTTAATCTTGCCTTTAAAAATGTTATACCTATTGAAATACTTCATGGAAAACTAAAACAAAAAGAAAAAGATGAAATAATGGCTAGGTTTAAAAATAATGAAACCAAAATCTTAATTTCAACAACTGTCATTGAAGTCGGAGTAGATGTTAAAAATGCTACTATTATGGTAATTTTTGATGCTAACCGATTTGGTCTTGCAACACTTCATCAATTAAGAGGACGTGTAGGGAGAAATTCTCTTGATGGTTTTTGCTACTTAATAAGTGATAATGAAATCGAAAGACTAAAAGTTTTAGAAGAAAGCAATGACGGCTTTTATATCGCTGAACGAGATTTAGAACTAAGAGGTGCAGGAGATTTATTTGGAATTCGTCAAAGTGGAGTAAAGAATTTTAAAATTGCAAATCTAAAAACAGATTTAAAAATAATGATGCAAGCTAAAAATGATAGTGAAGAATATCTAAATTCTGGAGCTTATAAAAACAATATGTCATATTATAAAATAATTAAAGAATTAGAAAGATTAAATTAAATGTAAAAAGTTTAATAAATGTAATTGACAAAAATCTAAAAACATAATATGATTATTATGACATGATAAACGTCATGTCCGAGTCACTTTTACGACTTAATGTGAAAGTGAGTCAACCAAAACCCCCTGAAGGAGCCGGAAGGCTCCACTTTTTTATTTAAATAAAAATTTTCTGATAATTTAAAATTTACAAAATAGTTTCATATAGAAATTAATAATCATCTAAAACCTATTGAGATCGGTAATGATAAAATAATATATCACTTATAAGTTTACACAAGATTTCTATAATATTAGTTGTTAGAATAGATAAAATCTTTGAAGAATAAGAGTAGAATCGGTTTAGCTTTTGCTTTTTTAATGGTATAATAAACTCACAGACAAATAGTAATTTGTAGAGGAGATTGATTATGAAAAAGAAAATATGTATTAGTGTAGGAATTGTTTTGATAGGACTTATTGTGATGGGAATTATAACGAATTATGCAGATAGTGGCAGAGTAACAACAGGACACGAACCAAAGTATTGTATTAAAATAGTTAGTGATGATGGTAGTAAAGTAACTTATTGGGGATTGGGGTACAAAGTTATTAGATATGTTGGAGTATCTCCGAATGAACCTTATGAAAATAATATTGGTGTTAAAATGGGTAGTTGGTTTATGAAATACGAATTAGAACAAAAACTTAGTGCAAAAGAAATCAATAATTACATTATTAATTATTTAGAAGATAATAATGATATATCTAATTTTGCATTCAATTATGTTGATGATATAACTAACAAAGTAGTAGTCGGCTTAATAAATAATAGTAAAGAAGAACAAGAAAAGTTTATTAAGAAAATATTTATTGATGATGAAGCAAAAATATTAGATGCTATAAATAATCAAGAAATAATTACATTTGTCGAATCTAAAGATGTTTTTGAAGGAAAAATCATTGTTGCAGAAGAAAACTATATAACTGTTGAAGTATTAAAAGATAGTAAATCATTTAAAGTGAAGGATAAAGTAACAATGAAAATATCAAGACCAACAAATGGTACAAATGACTATTATGTAGTAAACAATAAAGTAAGAGTTACATTTAGTGGTTTAATTGAAGATTCAAATCCAGCACAAATCAATGCAGTAAACATAGAACTTATATCGTAATTCAAATTACAATTTATAAAGCAGATTATTTTTGAAATTTCAGGTAGCATTTAGGTAGCAAAATTTGAAACTTTTATATTTATCTTTTAATTTATTTTAATCAAAATTGGGAAAAAATAAACAAAATATAAAAAAATAAAGGTTTTAAAATTAAATAAACCAAAATTTAATAGCCCCTGAAGGAGTCGAAAGGCTTCACTTTTTTATTTAAATAAAAATTTTCTGATAATTTAAAATTTACAAAATAGTTTCATATAGAAATTAATAATCATCTAAAACCTATTGAGATCGGTAATGATAAAATAATATATCACTTATAAGTTTACACAAGATTTCTATAATATTAGTTGTTAGAATAGATAAAATCTTTGAAGAATAAGAGTAGAATCGGTTTAGCTTTTGCTTTTTTAATGGTATAATAAACTCACAGACAAATAGTATTTGTAGAGGAGTTGAAGTAAGATGAACGAATATATCAATTTAACATTAGAAAATATAGATGAGGAACATATATGTTGTGCTATTGGTGATCCCAAACATCAAAATGGTGTTGATAAGAAAAAAGAATGGATTAAAAACAAATTAAAAGATGGTCATATTTTTAGAAAATTAAATGCAAGAGGAAAAATATTTATTGAATATGAGCCAATAGAAACTGCTTGGGTACCCATTAGTGGTAAAAATTATGAATACATTTATTGCTTGTGGGTTGCAGGAAGTTTTAAGGGAAAAGGTATTGCTAAAGAACTGCTCGAATATGCAATAAATGATTCTAAAGAAAAAGGAATGAGTGGTATATGTACTTTAACTTCTAAAAAGAAGAAACCATTTTTAGGAGAAAAGAAATTCTTTGAACATTATGGTTTTAAAGTTGTAGATACCATTGGAGATTATGAATTATTAGCATTGCAATTTGAAGACGGAGAAACACCTAAATTTAATGATAATGCTAGAAATATGAAAATAGATAATCAAGATTTTACAATTTATTATAGTAATGAATGTCCTTATGTAGAATATGAAGTAAAAGAACTAACTGAATATGTAAAAGAAAATAATATTAAGATTAACTTCATCAAAATTGATTCTTTAGAAAAAGCCAAAAATGCACCTTGTATATTCAATAATTGGGCTAACTTTTATAAAGGTGAATTTATATCAAATACTATATTAAATGCTAATTCTTTTGAAAAGTTGATTAGTAAATAAAATGGAATTTATAAAAGCAAAAACAATACTTACAAAAGTAAAATATGGATCGGAATGGTATGGCATAGATTATAATATGAATCTATATAGAGGCTGTTCTCATAGATGTATTTATTGTGATTCAAGAAGTAATTGTTATCATATTGATAATTTTGATATTGTTCGTGGAAAAGAAAATGCTTTATCTATTTTAGAGCAAGAATTATCTAAAAAGAAAGAATTAGGTGTTGTTGGAATTGGCTCCATGTCTGATACCTATAATCCAAAAGAGTTACAATATGAACAAACAAGAGGAGCATTAAAACTTATATCGAAGTATAGTTTTGGTGTTTCTATTGATACGAAAAGTGACTTAATTTTAAGAGATATTGATTTGTTAAAAGAAATAAATTTAAAAAACAATGTAATTATTAAATTTACTATTACGACTCCAAATGATGAATTATCAAGAATAATCGAGCCAAATGTTTGTGTATCTTCTAAAAGATTTCAAGCAATTAAAGAATTAAGCGATAACGGTATTTTTGTAGGTGTTATGATGAATCCTGTCTTACCATTTATAACAGATAAAGAAGAAGATATAAAAGAGTTAGTAAGACTTGCTTATCTAAATGGTGCTAAATTTATTCATACTTATATGGGTATGACTTTAAGAGAAAATGGGAGAGATTATTATTTTGATAAATTAGAACAAAGTTTTACTGGTTTAAAAGATAAATATATTAAATATTATGGTGATAGATATAATTGTATCATACCAAATTATAAAAGATTATATAAGATGTTTACTGATGAATGTGATAAATATGGAATACTATATGATATGAAAAATATCATTAAGGCATATAAAAAAGAAATAAAAAGTAACGAACAAATAACATTGTTTTAAAAAGATAAATTACAATTTGAAAGAGAGATGTAAAAATGCCTAAAATTATATGGAAAGGTATAATAAAAAGTGAGAAAGATTTTCCTACTGCTGATATACCTAAAAATGCTAAAAAACTGAATAGCGAAGAAGATTTGAAGAAAATGCAAATAAAAGCATTACCTTTTATGATACCATCTGTTCTAATTTGTTTTATATGTATATTTACAAAAACATTTATAGCAAATGAAAAAGTAATAAATGTAGGTTTTCTATTTCTAGGAGTTATCATAGGATTTTTATTAATACTTGTTCACGAATTACTACACGCTATTGCTTTTCCCAAAAATGCAACAGTATATATAGGCGTAATACCTAAAAGTTTCACAGCAGTAGCATTATCATCAAGTCCAGTAAATAGAAATCGTTTCATATTCTTAAGTATATTACCAATTATTTTAGGGTTGATTCCATTAGTTTTATTTTGCTTTAGTAGGAATGATTTAAGAGAATTAAATGGAATATTGTTTGGAATATCAATAATGGGAATGATAAGTGTTTATCCTGATATTTACAATATATTTAATATTTTAAAAGTAGTGCCCAAAAATGCTACAATTCAAAATAATAAAAATGAAACATATTATTTTGAATAAAAAATTACAATTTGGGAGTGTGATAAGTATGAGTGAAAGACCTAAATTAGACAATAATTTAGATAGTAATACATTTAAAGAATATTATTATTTGAAAAGTGAACTAATTGATTTTTGTAGAAAGAATGATTTACAAATAACAGGTGGGAAATTAGAATTAACAGAGAGAATCACTAACTTTTTAAATACAGGTAAAAAAACTTATAAAACTCACACTACTAAAAAAACTAAAATGGTTGATACTATAACACTTAATACAATAATAGAAGAAAACTTTGTTTGTTCAGAAAAACATAGGGCATTTTATAAAGAACAAATAGGAAATAGTTTTTCATTTAATGTTGCTTTTCAAAAATGGTTAAAAAGTAATGCAGGAAAAACTTATCAAAATTCAATAGATGCTTATTATCAAATATTAGAGGATAAAAAGAAAAATAAAACAACTATTGATAAGCAATTTGAATATAATACTTATATTAGAGATTTCTTTAATGACAACAAAGATAAAAGTTTAGAACAAGCCATCAAATGTTGGAAATACAAAAAAAGTTTAAAAGGATATAATAAATATGAGAAACATGATTTAAAAGTACTAGGTAGTTAATACAAATTTACAATATATTGATTAATTTAATTGCAAAAAATAAGGAGATAACTTTATTTAGTATCTTCTTTTAAAATATAAAAATCTATAAACATATCAGCAATTTCATTAGGTGATTCCTTACAACCATTAATTAACCAATTATAATAAATATTATATAGCCCACCAGATATGAAATAATAGTTATATTGTTCTTTTTTATTTAGAGCTTTATTTAAAAAAATCTTGTCAAATTCATCTTTAATATAGTGTATACAATTTGCTTTATATAGAAGTATTCCTATCTCTTCTTTTTCTTTCAAATGAGTAAATAAAGTAATAAGATATTTTCTAAAATTGTTTGGATCGTAATTAACTTGTTTTCTTTTAATGAAATTATTTGTTATTTCATCTACATAATACTTTAAAATTTCATCTTTATTTTTAAAATTCCGATAAATAGTTATATGCGAAAGTCCTGCTTTATCTGTTATTTCTTTATTTGTAATCTTATTATAGTCTTTTTTTTTCATTAAAAGAATTAAGGCATCTGCTATATCTTTTTTTGAAATATCACTTTGTAATTCCATTGTTATAATTCAACTCTCTTTCTAACAATAGGCGTTTTAACTATTGTTTTTTTAATACTTTTAGAATAAAATATAGTTGTTAGAAATATAACACTATTTTTTAAAGAAGTCAATAAGAAGGAGTAAGAATTATGATGACAGGAAAAAGATGGATTGTACTTGGATGTGTAATTTTAGTTGGAATTATAGTGGGAAAATTAGCAGTTCGAGCATTTATGAATTTACTTTTAGGGGGAACTTTATTTGGAGGGAATTTCCTATGAAAAATGAAAAGAAACGAGGCAAAGGAATGTTCATATTTATTTGCATATTAGCATTTTTCGTATCAGTTTTAATTGGTGCAATCTCCAAAGTTGCAATAAAACCTGAATGGTCTAAAAAATATTATGTTGAATGGAGTGATGAGATAGGAACTCTTTATGAAGATATTTCTTATGGAGATGAAGAATCAAATAAGTTTGATTTATATTTACCAAAAGATAGCAATAAAGAAACTTATGGATTAGTTGTTTATCTTCATGCTGGAGGTTTTACATCTGGTGATAAGAGTGATGATAAAAGTATGCTTTCGTGGTTATGTTCTAAAGGGTATGTAGCAGTTGGTATTAACTATACATTACGAACAGAAGATAATGATAAGAGTGTTTATTCACAATCAATGGAAATAAAAAGTGCAATACCTAAAGTAATAGAAGAAGCAGAAAAATATGGATATAAAATAGATGGAATTACAATGAGTGGAGGTTCAGCAGGTGGAGCATTAGCAATGCTGTATGCATATAGAGATGCTGAAGAATCTCCAGTACCAGTTAAAATGATGTTTGAAATGGTAGGACCATCAAGTTATTTTGTAGAAGATTGGGATAATTATGGATTGGGACAAGATACAGATGAATCAATAGAAGCAGGAGCAGGATTATTTAGCGTGATGGGTGGAGTTGAAATTACTCCAGAAATGATTAAAGATGGAAGTTATCAAGAACTTTTAAAACAAATATCTGCTTACACTTTTGTAAATGAAAAGTCTGTACCAAGTGTCTTATTGTATGGAAAACATGATAGAATACAACCATATAAAGGTGTAAGACATTTAGAAAAAGCATTAAAAGATAATGGTGTGGATTATAAATTGTTTATAGCTGAACATTCAGGGCATGGCGTTCAAAATGATGATAAAGTTATGAAAGCATTTATGGAAACAGTTGAAGAATATCTAGATAAATATATGCCTGTTAAATAAGGGGAGGAAAAGGAGTATGAAGAAAGTGTTAAAAATTATAGGAATTATTATATTGATTCCAATTATGTTAATTATTGGTTTATTAGTTCTATTATCATTTGTCCCAGCAGTACCTAAAAATTACACTAAAGAAGTGAAAACTGGCGGGTATTTGGAAGCAAAATATCTTAAAGTGGGTGAATGTAAAGTTAAGAGCACCAAAAGTAAAGCAACAGAATTAACCAAATATAATTATGTTTACTATCCTGAAGAATTAGAAAGTAGTAATAAAAAATATCCTGTGGTAGTGGTCTTAAATGGAACTGGAGTTCTTCCTAAAAAATATAAAGCATTATTTAAACACTTAGCATCATGGGGATTTATAGTGGTAGGAAATGATGATGGAAGTACAGGATTTGGAAAATCATCAGATGAAACAATAGATTATATAAAAAAGGCAAATGAGGATAAAGATAGCGTGTTATATGGAAAAATAGATGTTGATAATATCGGTATTACAGGACATTCTCAAGGTGGGGCAGGAGTATTTACATCTATTTCAATTATGGAACATAAGGATGAATATAAAACTGCTGTTGCTTTATCTCCTACACATGAAGAATCAGCACTTGCATTTGGCTGGAATTATGATTTAACAAAAATAAATATACCAACATTGATAATAGCAGGAACAAATGGAGATTTTGAAACTAAAATGGTTATACCTATTGAAAAAAATGATAGATATGTATAATAAAATTCCTTCATCAAAAGTAATGATGAGAAGAATTGGTGCCGAACATGGGACTATGTTATATTCAGCAGATGGATATGTAACAGCATGGTTTATGTGGCAATTACAAGGTGATGAAGAAGCAAGTAAAGCTTTTGTTGGCGATAATCCCGAAATACTCAAAAATGGACTTTATCAAGATCAAAAAATAAACTTAAACAATTAATAAAAATACAATTTCCCCTACAGATTACTTTTTGAATTTTTATGAATTTATACAAAATTTCTATAATATTAGACGTTAAATAATTTTTTTGAAGAATAAAAGTAGAATCAGTTTAGATTTTACTTTTTTAATGGTATAATATTTAATATAAATTGTTGCACAAATAATAATTTGTTGAGGAGAAAAGAATATGAAAGTGCTAGTTGATTTTGTAGTTTTAATAATAATATATTTTTGGAAATTTTATAAAAAATGGAAAGAAAAAGGCAGAGATGTACTGCTTGTAAATACCTTAATGTATACATATTTATCTTTTGTATTATTTTTTACCTTAATGCCTATAATAACATCTTTACCATTTATATTTAATCACCCATACGATTCAATGAATTTAATTCCATTTATTGATGTTTTAAATGGTAGAGGAGATTTTATTAGACAAGTGGGATTAAATGTGATAATGACAATTCCTTTTGGTTTTTTAATGCCTTTAGTAAAAAAAGAAAATGTTAGACTATTAAAAGTTGTTTTTTATACTTTTTTATTAAGTCTAGGAATTGAGTTATTACAACCTTTAATAAATGGTTTTAGATCAGCAGATATAACGGATTTAATAACTAATGTTATTGGTGGAAGTATTGGATATATTATGTATTTAATGTTCAAACCGTTAACAACTAAAACATTAAATTATATAAAAACTAAAAATATATTTAAATAGGAGTAATAATTATGAAAGATATAGAAAAAACTATTGGAAATTTACTAGAGAAGCAAAAAATTTGTTATATAAGTTCAATTGATAAAGATGGATTTCCAAATACTAAAGCAATGCTAAAACCTAGAAAAAGAAATGGAATAAAAGAGATTTATTTTTCAACAAATACTTCTTCATTAAAAGTGCAATCATTTAAAAATAATCCAAAGGCCTGTGTTTACTTTTGTGATAAAAGATTTTATAGAGGACTAATGCTTAAAGGAACAGTAGAAGTTTTAGAAGACCAGAAAACAAAAGAAATGATATGGCAATTTGGAGATACGATGTATTACAAAAAAGGCGTAACAGATCCAGATTATTGCGTATTAAAATTCACTTCAATTTCTGCAAGATATTATAGTAACTTTAAATCAGAGGATATAGAAATATAAAAAAAATTAATAAAAATTTTGTTTGAAAAAAATATTATATCGAAGATTAGCAGAAATATTAATTTATAAAGGAGAAATATATATGAATAAAACAGCATGGATATTTTCATACAAACTTAAAAAAGGGATAGATAAAGAACATTTTGTGGAATTAACACAAAAATTACACGATGAAATTATTTCTAAAGCAAATGGATTTATTTCTTGGGAACATTACTTACAAGGAGATACATGGACGGATTTTGTTCTTTGGGAGACCGAAGAAGATGCAAATAATGCAACAACAATTGGGAAAGGTAAAGAAGCAACTAATAATTTTTATGCTTGTATACAAATGAATACTTGTAGAGCCTTAATTTCTAAACTAATAAAAAAATATTAGATTCACTAACTACTTCACATAAATGGTTTAAAAATTAACATATAATTGCAATATCTACTAGATTATAGAAATGTTAATTAAGAAAGAAGAACAGAAGTTATTGATAATCCAATAGTAGGAGATAAAGAACTAGAATATGAACAAACAATTATTGCTAATAAATATGGCTAAATTACATACAACGTCAATGGGTATTGCAAAAATTAAAAAAGTAAATCTAAATAGATAGCAGATTTACTTTTAAAATGTTATAATATTTATAATTAGTTTATAAATATTTTTAAAAGGAGAGTTGTATGGAATACTTAATAACATTTATTGAAGGTGTTGCATCATTTATATCACCATGTATTCTACCTGTAATCCCTATATATATATCATATTTTGGAGTGGGAAATAAAAATTCAAAAAAAGCTATTATAAATTCAATTGGTTTTATAGGAGGATTTAGTTTAATATTTATCCTACTAGGTATATTTGCCAGTACTTTAGGTAAAACAGTTCAAAATTACTCTAATTATATTAATATATTATTAGGCCTATTTCTAATTATTATAGGTTTGAATTATATGGGACTTATATTTATCAAATTTTTGAACAAAACTAAAGGAATCAAGCAAAAAAAGAAAGATTTGAATATTATAAGCTCAATAATATTTGGCGTTATATTTTCATTATCATGGACGCCATGTGTAGGAGCATTCTTATCATCAGCACTTATTTTAGCTAGTACGACTGGTAGTGTTTTCAAGGGAGCCATTTTACTTTCTTTATATTCTTTAGGATTAGCAATACCATTTATAATTACCACTATATTTATCGAAAAAGTTAAAAAAACCTTTGATTTTATAAAAAAACATTATAATATAATAAATAAGATTGCAGGTAGTATTCTAGTACTTAGTGGATTATGGAACATAATAAAAGGAATTTTAGGAATAATTAGTTAGGAGTGAAAAAATGAATAAGAAAAAAATAGGAGTAATAATAGAGATAGTAGCTTTTATAGCAGTACTTGGGGCAATTACATTCTTTTATTATTTTAATAATAATGATACAGATGCTATAAATGAAACAAGTGAAGTAGGAATTATCAAAATTACTGATGAAAATTTTAAAGAAGAGGTATTAAATTCCGATATACCAGTTATATTAGAATTTTCTTCGAATATGTGTCCACCATGTTTAACAATGATTCCAACTTTAATAAGTATTGCTAAAAACAAAGATGATGTTAAAGTTGCAACCATGAATACAAGTGATGATGATACAGCAAAAACCAGTGAAGAATATTTCGTTGACGCAACACCTACAATTATGATTTTTCAAAACGGTCAAGTCATTGAAACTTTTATTGGAGCAACCAGTGAAGAAAAAATAATGAGTGTAATTAAACAATTGGAGGACTAAATGAAATTAAGACATATAGTAATGATAATTATTTTAATAATAGCAATATCAATATTTATAGATAATAATGGAGTAAAACATTTAACATGTACTACCACAGGCACCTTATATGAGTTACCTTCTATATCTACACTTGAAATAAATGTTAAAAATGATACCCTAAAAGATATAAATATTTCCATTGATATTAATTTAGAAGATAAGCTTGCGGAAGAAAAAAATTCTTTGATTCAAATGATTAAAATGCAAGGAAAATCCGAAGTAACTGAAACTAAAAATGGTATAAGACTTACTTCTGATATGAATGGCAGTTACTTTACAAATTTAGGTTTAACTAAAAATACAACGCTTAACGAGCTTAAAGAAGCTTTAGAAATTCAAGGATATACATGTAAATAAAGAAATATACTAGAAATAGCTAACTATTTCTTTTTCTTTTTTAAATAATTTAAAATCCTTTAGCAAAAAAATTATGAAATAATAGTACTATTCCTTTACTGTATTTTATATCCAAAATCCATTCATATATAGACAAATATTAAGATTTATGATACTATTAACACGATAGACAAAAGAAAAGAAGGAGAAAAATTTATGGAAGAAATTAATTTAGGAGATTTATTTGCCTATTTTTTTAAAAAATCACCACTTATGCTTCTAATTGCCTCTACAACTATTATTTTAGGAATCATTTACATGGTGTGTATCCAAAAACCTTTATATCATGGAATAACTTCCGTTATATTAGTACAACAAAATAATGAAACTACAGGAGTTACTCAAAGTGATTTAAATGTTAATGAAAAGCTAGTTTCTACTTATAGTGAAATTATAAAATCACGTCGTGTATTATCTCAAGTTATAAGCGAATTAAAATTAGATTCTACAATTGAAGAATTAGCTAAAAAAATAAATGTAACATCATTAAGCAATACTCCAATTATTAAAATAACAGTAAGTGATGAGGATAGTAAAAATGCTGTCACAATTGCTAATAAAACTGCCGAAGTTTTTGGTAAGGAAGTAGATGACATTTATAACTTGGAAAATATTTCCATATTAGATGAAGCAATAGAAGAAATAAATCCATACAATGTTAATTTTACAAAGCAATTAATTATATATTCTTTAGTAGGAATTATTTTAGGTTTTGGTATTGTTTTTGCAATGTATTACTTTAACGATACCATTTCTAGTAAAAAAGAGATTGAAACAATTATTAAATTACCAGTTATTGGCGAAATTCCTCTTGCTACTAAACATGAAGTTGAAGATAAAATTATCAAAAATTCCAAAAGTACAGCATATGAAATGGTTGATGATACTATTGGAATATCTAATGATACTGAAAAAAATATAGAAAGAGGAGAAGATTAATAATGAAAGAAATTGTAGTTAAAGACAATCCCAAATCAGCAATAGCAGAGTCTATTAAAAACGTTAAAACTAATCTTCGCTTTTCAGGAATTAATAAAAAATTACAAACAATTTTAATAACTAGTTCTTTTCATGGTGAAGGAAAAAGTTTTATTTCTGCTAATCTAGCAGCTACTTATGTTACTGCAAATGAGAAAGTATTATTAATTGACTGTGACATGCGTAAAGGACGTCAAAGAGAAATTTTTGAAATAAAAGATAGATATCGTTTAGGATTATCAAATCTTTTAATTGATAGCAAATGGAGATCTAATTTAGACTACTATATTTACAGTTCAGAAATTAAAAATCTTGATGTTTTAACAGCTGGTTCAATTCCTCCTAATCCCAATATATTATTAGAATCTTTAAAGATTGAAAAAGTAATGGAAGAATTAAGAAAAAGATATGAAATAATCATATTAGATGCTCCTCCAGTAGGAGGTTTAGCTGATGCTCTTATATTATCACGTTTAGCTGATGTCGTGCTAATTGTTGCAAGATCTGATAAAACGACAAAAGAATTATTAGAAAGTACTAAAGTAGCATTACAAAACGTAAACGCCAATATCGCAGGAGTAATTTTTAATGGTTCAACTCGTAAATATGATAAATATTATTCCAAATACTATCAAGAAGGTTAAAAAATGATTGATGTTCATAGTCATATATTATATGGAATTGACGATGGCTCAAAAAGTATCGAAGAAAGTTTAGAAATATTAAAAGAAGAAGTTAAGTTTGGAGTAACAGATGTTATTCTTACACCTCATTACATAAGAGATTCCAAATATAATGCTAATAATAAATTAAAAGAAAAAATATTCAAAGATTTAAAAAAAAGAGTTAAAGATGAAAAGATTAATATAAATTTATATTTAGGAAATGAAGTATACATTGATGAAGGAATACCTAATCTTTTAAAAAGTGAAATAAAAACATTAAATAAAACAAAATATATGTTAATAGAATTACCTTTAAATAATGAATACAAAATTATCGATGATGTTTTAAATGAAATAAAAGTCAATGGTTTAATCCCTATAATCGCTCATCCCGAAAGATACTCAAGTTATTATGGAAATTATGATTTTTTTAATCATTTAATCCAAAATGGGTGCCTTTTACAGGGAAATATTGGCAGTTTAGCTGGAAAATATGGTAAAAATGCAAAAAAAATGTTGAAAAATCTTCTAAAAAGAGATATGATAACAGTCATTGGGACAGATATTCATCATTCTGGCAGTTCAATTTTGGATATAAATGTCGAAAAATGTCTAAAAAAAATAGTTAAAGATCCAGAGAAAATTGAAGCGCTTATGTTTAAGAATGCCATGAAAATCATAAAGAATGAAAAAATAAATAAGTAAGGGGTAATTTATATGGAAGGTAATTACAGTAATATTAAAACAGATACTGTTAATTTATCTAAATGTTTATATTTTGGAATTAAAAGAATTTTTGATATTACAGTATCATTAATTGGTTTAATTGTGTCTTTACCTATTTTTCTTATTGTGAGTATAGCTATCAAATTAGAAGATGGACGCAAAGTATTAATTATTCAAAATCGTATAGGCAAAAATGGCAAAGAATTTAAATTTTATAAATTTCAAAGCATGGTTGAAAATGCTGATGAATTACTAGTAGAAATGCTTAAAGATCCTGCGTTAAATAAAGAATTTGACAGGAATAAAAAGATAGCAAACGATCCTCGTATAACTAAAGTTGGAAGATTTATCCGCAAAACATCAATTGATGAATTACCTCAATTATTAAATGTTTTAAAAGGTGATATGTCGTTCATAGGAAATAGGCCTTATTTACCACGAGAAAGGGAAGATATGGCTGAATATTTCGAAGATATAGTTAAAACTAAACCAGGTTTAACTGGATATTGGCAAGTTAGTGGAAAAGATAATTCTTCTTTTAGAAGACGTTTAGTACTTGAACGTTATTATTCTAATCATTGCAATTTAATATTAGATATAAAAATATTTTTTAAAACATTTAGTGCAGTTTTAAAAGGACATGGTGCCGCTGAATAAGATACTTTGGTATCTTATTTTTGATATTATTGAAAAAAAATCGGATTTATAGTATACTAGGATAGTATTAACAACAAAGAAACATAAAATAATAATTACAATTTAGTTTAGTAGGTGAGTTAGTTATGCAAAACAAAGAGACAATTCGAATTGCTCAAATCATGGGGAAATGGGTAGGCGGTGGTGTTGAAGCAGTTGTCCTGAACTATTATCGCCATTTAGATAGAAATAAAATAGAGTTTGATTTTATCTGTGACAGTGATTCAACCTGTATTCCATATGAAGAAATAAAATCTTTAGGCGGAAAAGTTATTTTAATTCCACCATATCAAAAAATATTTAAATATATAAAAGAACTTACAAAAATCTTAAAAGAAAATAAATATAACATAGTTCATTCCCACATTAATACATTATCTGTATTTCCTCTATATTGTGCCAAAAAAGCCAAAGTTCCTGTACGTATAGCTCATAATCATTCTACTACTAATAAAAAAGAGTGGAAAAGAAACATAATAAAATGTATTTTAAAACCTTTTAGCAAAATTTTTTCTACCGAATATATGAGTTGTTCTGAATATGCTGGACGTTGGCTCTTTGGTAATAAAACATTTGATAATAATAATGTTTATGTTTTAAATAATGCTGTTGATTTAAACAAATTAAAATACAATTTAAGTATTAGAGAAGAATATCGAAAAAAACTAAATATAAAAAAAGAGCAACTAGTTATAGGTAATGTAGGCAGAATGGTAGAAACAAAAAATCACACTTTTCTTCTTGATATATTTAAACTTATTAGTGAAGAACATGATTCTATTTTAGTTTTGGTCGGACAAGGACCTTTAGAAAATTATTTAAAACAAAAAGCCAAAAAATTAGGTTTATATGATAAAGTTATATTTTTAGGTCAGCGTGAAGACGTATATAATATATATCAAGCATTTGATTTATTTGTCTTACCTAGTTTATATGAAGGATTTGGAATGGTACTTTTAGAGGCTCAAGCAACTAATTTACCTTGCATTGTTTCAACTGGAGTTCCCCAAGAAGCTAAATTAATTAATGATTTTAAGTTTATCTCATTAAATGAAAGTTTAATAACTTGGAAAAATAGTATTATAGATTTATTTAAAACAAATAAAAGAATTGACAATTCTAAAATTTTGACAGAAAAAGGCTTTGATATTGTAAATGAAGCCAAAAAACTTGAAAAGAAGTATTTTAGCTTGTTAGAGGAGGATCTATAAATGCCACAAATTAGTGTCATAATGAGTATATATAATACCAAGAAAAAAGAATATTTAGAAAGATCATTATCTTCATTATTAAAACAAACTTATAAGGATTTCGAATTAATCATATGTGATGATGGTTCAACCAATGATTGCTTAAAATGGGCAAAAGAAATATGCAAAAATGATTCTAGAGTAAAATTTATATATAATAAAGAAAATAGAGGATTAGCATATTCACTCAATAAATGTTTAAAAGAAGCTAAAGGATATTATATAGCCCGAATGGATGATGATGATGAATCAAGTTTAAATAGGTTTGAAATTCAAATTAATTATTTAAAAAAACATAAGAATATATCTTTAGTTTCTTCAAATATTAATTTATTTGATGATAATGGTATTTATGCAGAAAATAAGTTTCCCGAAATAATAAAAAAGAAAGATTTTTTATTTAATAGTCCTATTGTACACCCAGCAATTATGGCTAAAAGAGAAGCATTTAACATAGTTTCTGGCTACAATGAAGAGGATTATGCAATAAGAGTAGAAGATTATGATTTATTTATGAGAATGTTTTCTGCTAATATTAAAATGGCTGTCATTCAAGAAAAACTATTAAATTATAGATTAGATTTAGATAATATGTTTAGAAGAAAAAAATATAAATATCGTATTAATGAAGCAAAAATTAGATATCAAGGGTTTAAAAAATTAGAACTATTCCCTATAGGTATAGTATATATAATAAAGCCCTTAATAGTCGGGCTATTGCCCCTTAAAATTATAAAAAAAATAAGAAAGAGGTGAGTAAATTTATGGTTATTTATGAACTATTATTAATATTAATTATTTTTTGGTTTTTTACTATCATAATTAGAAAAGATTTATTTTCACCTAGCTCCATTTTATTGCTATCCTATATATTGGCTATTTGTTGTGCCATATATAATATTGAAAATTGGAAAATATCCTTACATTATAATACTTTTTGGGTAATATTAATTGGAATAATTAGTTTTCTAATTCCATCTTTCTTAATGTATATTAAAAACAGAAAAATAATAAAAAAAGATGCTAAAGAAATAAATATAATTAATATCAAACAATATAAAATATTAATTTTAAATATTATATCTTTAATGCTTTTTATTATCTATACATTTTATTTCATCAAAGCTATTGGCGGAATATCTGCATTAAGTAATTTTAATAACGCAATGGCAATTTATAGAAGTAAAACTTTATTTCATCATATTAATTTAATACCAGGCTGGATAAATTTCTTAATAAAATTTTGCAGAGCTATAGCTTATGTTTACACTTATATTCTAATTAATAATAAAATTAAAACTGGTAAGATAAAACAAAAAAACTATTTACTATATATTTTTGGAATTGCTATTTATATACCTACAATATTAATGAGTGGAGGACGATATGATTTAATAGTATATATCCTTTATATAATAGCAATATGGAATATATTATATACTATTAACAGCAAAAAACGTTTACAACCCAAAAAAATTATTAAAATTGGATTTATAATTTTTATAATATTAATTGCCTTTTCAAATTTAAAAACAATAGTAGGTAGAAGTGAGAATAATAGTTATAATTCCATTGATTATATTACAGAATATTTTGGAGGATCTATAGAAATATTTGATATGTATATGCAAGATGATCACATCAAAAATAAGTATTTCGGATCAGAAACTTTTGCGGGAATTAGAAAGTTTTTATTTCAAATAAAAATTATAGAAAATCAAGGTGTTAATGAAGGAGCAAGTTTATTTAGATCTATATATAATGGTAAAATAATAGGAAACGTATATACTGGCTTTCGCAAAATGTTCCAAGATTTTGGAATAATAGGCGTAATAGTTTTACAATTTCTAATGTCTATAATATTTAATAAAATATATTATATATCTTTATATAAAAAAGAAAAAAATGAAATTAGTTTTAGCATAATTCTAATGGGATCAATAACTTTTTGTTTAGCATTTCATTCTTATTCCGAAGCTTTTTATAGCACTGTTTTATCATTTAATTATATTTCTTTCTATATTTTATTATTGTTAATTATTAAATTTTTATTAAAAATAGAAATAAGTAAATAAATTATAAAGGAGAGTAACTATGCAAGAAAATAAAATAATCCAATTTTTTTCTGATTTTGGCTATGAAAAATTTGGACCTTTATTGCTATTATTCAGTAAATGGCTGCAAAAAGAATTAGAAAAAAAGCAAATAAAAAAAGTTTATTTTTTAGCACGAGATGGTTTTATAATGAAAAAAGCTTTTGATATAATAAATGATAATAAAAATATCAAAAGTAGTTATTTTTATGCTTCAAGAAGATCTATAATTGTTCCTTCTTTATGGAAGTTAAATAAAGCCGATGAAATACTTGATGTTATAGCATTCAATAAAAATATTTCAATTAAAAGCTTTTTAAAAAAAGTTGGTCTAGATAATTATAAAAAAGTAGAGTATTTTTTAATTAAATACAATTACACTTTAGATACTTCTATAAATTTAGTAAATAGTAAAAATTTTAAAAATTTTTTAAAAGAAATCTTCCCTTTAATTAAAGAAAACTCTAAACAAGAATATATATCTTTTCAAAAATATATTGAAGTAGAAAAATTTACAGGCAAAGTAGCAATAGTAGATATTGGTTGGTTTGGTAGTATGCAAAAAGCTTTAAATAATATTGTTAATGATGCAAATGTATATGGATATTATTTTGGTCTTATTCCTGATGCAAAAATGTGTAACGATTCTTTTGGCTTTTTGTTTGATACTAATAAAAATAAGGATATATATGAAAAATTTCATTATTTTATAAACATATTTGAATTTCTATTTTTAGCCCAACATGGTTCTGTAAAGAGATTTATAAATAACCAAGAATTTGTTGAATTTTATGAGTATGAATATAAAAACATGATAGAGAAAGACATTGCAGAAACAATTCAAAAGGAAGCTTTAAAATATATAGCCACTAACAAGAATGAAAAATTATCCCATAAAGAAGTCATTAATAATTTTATGTCTGAATTTTTAAATCCCAATTTAAAAACAGCTCAATTATTTGGAAATATTAAATTTAAAGATGATGAATTTAAATATATTGCTAAACCCCAAAAGTTTTTAAGTTATATATTTAAGATTACAAACCTAAAATTAGATTTTATAAATTCAGCATGGCGAATCGGATTTATGAAAAGATTATTTATTATTCCTTTGCCATACTATAAAATTAATTGTTTTTTAAGAAAAAAACTGAAGAAAGAAGTAAATAAATGAAAAAAAGTAAAATATCTATAATTACTCCTGTATACAATGCTGAAAAATATATTGCTCGTTGTATTGAAAGTGTACAAAAACAAACATACAAAAACATTGAGCATATTATTATTGATGATGGTTCTACGGATAATACTTATAATATCTGTCAAAAATATAAAGATAAAATCAAATTAATTCATAAAGCTAATGAAGGAGTGTCTAAAGCTCGTAATATTGGAATTGAAAATTCTCGTGGGGACTATTTGTTATTTGTTGATGCTGACGATTGGCTTGAAGAAAACATGTGTCAAAAAATGATTGAAGCTATTATTAACTTTGAAAGCGACATCGTAATATGTGCTTATAATGATTTTTATGAAAATAAAAAAGTATCAAAGCCAAGAAAATTACATCTTAATAATAATGAAAATTTTTTAGAATTACTAACTGATGAAACTACAAACTTTGGTGGATTTCCTTGGAACAAATTAATAAAAAGGGATATAGTAAAAAACTACTTCAATGAAGAAGTTCATTATTACGAAAATTTATTGTTCTTTTTAGAAAATTGTAATGAAAATACTAAATTTACAATTGTTAATGAATATTTATATAATTATTGTATTAATGATAATTCAGCAGTTCATTCCAAAAAATATTCTTTAAAAAAGCTAACAGCTTTAGATTCTCTAAATAAAATAATTCCTTTATTGCCTAAAAAAACTGTAGACAAGCATAAATTACATTATATAAATTCATATTATAATAATTTATTTTTACTACAAACAAAAATGAAAACTAAAAAACATTTAATAAAAAAGTATAAATTAAATTTAGAACATTATTATAAAGATGTAATTAAATCATCAGATATATCGTTTAAAAATAAAGTAAAAACATTTTGTATGCATAACATATATATTGTTTATTACTTGTTTAAAAAAATAAAGGAAAGATGAATATGAGAAATAATAGTCGTACATCAAATTCTATAAAGAATAGCATAACTTCAATAATTAGTAATGCGACTGCAATAATAATAGGATTTATAGCTCAAGCACTATTCATAAAAATACTAAATGCCGAATATCTTGGACTAAACAGTTTATTTACTAATATATTAACTATGTTAAGTTTTTTTGAATTAGGCATAGGAAATGCTATTGTATTTTATATGTATAAACCTCTTGCAGATAATAATATATTAGAACTTAAAAAATTAACAAACTTTTATAAAATTTCTTATCGCTATATTGCTCTGGTTATATTTATTATAGGAATTATTTTAACTCCATTTATTACATATTTAGTAAATGATATAAGTATTTCCATTAATCTATATATTGTATATATTTTATTTTTAATAAGTACAGTTATCTCTTATTTAATGGTATATAAAAGAAATATACTGTATGCTGATCAAAAAAATTATTTAATTAATATTATTCATTCTCTCTATATAATTTTTTTAAATATATCACAATTATTACTATTACTTTTTACCAAAAACTATTATTTATATTTAATTATTAAAATTTTATGTCAAATAATAGAAAATTTTATAATCACAATTATTGCAAATAAATTGTATCCGTTTCTGAAAGAGAAAAATTCTTATAAATTGGATAAGAAAACAGAAAAGAATATTTTCTTAAAGGTCAAAGCGCTAATTTTTCATAAAATAGGTCATATTATAATAAATGGAACTGATAACATAATAATATCCAAATTTTTTGGTCTAATAACCGTTGGTTTATATTCAAATTATTACTTAATTATTAATTCGGTCCAAACTATGTTTAGTCAAATAATAACATCCATTACTTCAAGTGTTGGAAACATGCTAACACTAAATGATAGTACAAAGTCATTTGATATTTTCCAAAAAGTTAGATTCTTAAATTTTGTTATCTCCTGTTTTTCAGCAAGCGCTATCCTTTTATTAGTGCAACCCTTTATAACTTTATGGATTGGAAAGGAATATTTATTAGGTTATTATGTAGTAACTATAATTGTTCTTAATTTCTTTCAAAAGATGCAAAGATGTTGTTATAACACTTTTAAAGATTCTGCAGGTATTTGGGAAGAGGACAAATATGTTCCTTTAATTGAGTCCTTTCTAAATATTATATTTTCTATTGTTTTACTAAAACTAGTTGGTCTCGCTGGTGTTTTTATGGGAACTATAATTAGTGGACTAGTGTTATGGTGTTATAGCTATCCTAAATTTATATATAAAAACTTATTTAAAAGAAACTACAGAAATTACATTAAAGAAACCATTGGATATATAGGTACATTTATATTAGTAGCTACACTTTCACTTTATATCTCTAATGCTATAGTATTAAATAACATATTATTAAAATTAATAATAAATAGTATTATATGTATTATTTGTAATGTATGTGTAATTATCTTAATATTTAAAAATAATTCTAGTTACTTTTATTTTAAAAATTTACTAAAAAAGTTAATTAAACATTAACTCAGACTGTAGACAAACCCCACATTTTAAAATGTGGGGTTTTCTCTCGGAATAA
>CANSFH010000005.1 GCA_947646115.1 uncultured Mycoplasma sp. | reverse complement strand
TAGTTATGGATGATTATTATTATGGTGAAAAAACTTTTGAACAAGCAGAAATAAAGATGCAAAAAGTGGTAATGGATAATATTTTAGCGCATAATAAGTTAAGTGAAAGTAAAATTGATGCTTTACTTGGAGGAGATTTAATTAATCAAATAAGTATATCTAGTTACAATGCTAGCAAATATCATATCCCTTATTTAGGAGTGTATAGTGCTTGTGCAACGTATTTGGAAGAGCTGATTATAGGTTCAACTTTGATTAGTGGAAAACTAGCAAAAAATATAGTTGCGATAACTAGTAGTCATAATTTAAATGCAGAAAGACAATTTAGATATCCTGTAGAATATGGAGCAGTAAAAAAACATACAACAACGTTTACCACAACGGCTGCGGTTGCCACTTTGATAACTAGTGATGTTACAAATATTAAAATCGAAAGTGGAACTATAGGTAAAGTTGTAGATATGGGAATTAAAGATGCCAATAATATGGGAGCAGTAATGGCGCCTGCTGCAGCAGAAACGCTTGCTACACATTTAGTAGAAATGAAAAGAAATGTTAATTATTATGATATTATTGTAACAGGAGATTTAGGTAGAGTAGGTAAAGAACTTTTTACAGAACTTTTGGATAAAGTTTATAATATAAGAATCAAAAAATATATGGATGCGGGTTGTGAAATATATACTAACGCTCAAGAAACATATGCAGGAGCTAGTGGCCCAGTTGCTTTACCATTAGTATTATTTGAAAAGGTATTAGCTTGTAAAAAATATAAAAAGATTTTAGTAATTGCAACAGGTTCATTACAATCTGTGCAACTTGCTAATCAAAAACTAGGAATACCAGGAATAGCACATGCTATTAGTTTGGAGGTTATGTAATGACTTTTATATGGGCTTTTATTGTAGCAGGTTTATTTTGTGCCGTAGCACAGATTATTTTAGATAATACAAAATTAACTCCAGGACATATAACTGCTATGTTTACAGTATTAGGTGCAATACTAGGTTTTTTTGGAATATATGAAAAGCTTATTGAATTAGCTGGTGGAGGAGCTACTACTATAATTTCTAATTTTGGCTATTTACTTTATGTTGGGGCATATGAAGGATATAAAAGTTTAGGAATTTTAGGAATATTTTCAGGAATGCTTGTTAAGGCTGGAGCTGCTGTAGTAGGTGCGGTAGTGTTTGCGGCATTATTTGCACTTATTTTTAAACCAAAGGATTAAATAATCCTTTTTATTTTAATTTATTTTTGTTATAATAATTATGGATAAGAAGGTTGGAAGATGGCAAAGAAGAAAATTAGAAATATAAAGTTAGAACACAATGAACTTAAAGCTACTACTATAGGGATTTTTGAAAATCGTAAAAAAAGTTCCGTTGGTATTGTGTTAATTTTAGCTATATTTGTTATGTTTATTGTTTTTTTGCCAGAGATATCTA
Source organism: uncultured Mycoplasma sp. (assembly GCA_947646115.1). Classification (GTDB taxonomy): domain Bacteria; phylum Bacillota_I; class Bacilli_A; order RF39; family UBA660; genus Caccenecus. The sequence goes on along the minus strand of CANSFH010000005.1, from coordinate 57,418 downwards.
ATATGGTTGATGAATATTTACATCCAAAGGCAACAACTCCAGTTAAGCCAAAACCAGTAACTCCGGTTCCTATTCCTGATCCTGATGGTGAAGAAGAACCAGATTTATTATCGAAGTTTGAGACTAGTTTAAAAATTGAGAATGAAGATATAACAGTGGATAATTTTGTTTTAGATGAAGTTAATAAAACTTTAAGTTTTAAAGTTACTAACAATGGAAATGAAGCAGTAAGATTTGAAGAACTTAATTATTATCTGGAATTATATACTAGTGAAGAGACATTAATGGAAAGAGTAAAAATAACTGGAGAAGCTTCGATAGGTAGTGGACTATCTATTTCATTAACTAAAAAATTAAAGGACACTACAGCGGATACTTTAGGATTAGTGGGTTTAGTATCTAAAACAATTAATGATTATAATAATGTGACTTTGAATACAAATGAAGATGGAAGTGCAGCAATGGTTTGTACTAGTGCAAATGAAAAAGTTACATATAAATTTATGAACCAAAGTTTGAAGGAAGTTACAAGTGAAGTTTCATATATGGTAACACAACCAGATTATTTAACTAATTATGAAAGTAATAAAAAATTATCTGATACTTATAACAGTAAAACAGGAATTGTTTCAACTTGGTTTGAATATTCTGAAGGATATAATATAACAACAAATATTAATTTAAGTGAAGCAAGTAGGCTATATGTTTTTAATGCTGATTCATTTAGCGAAGGTGTAGAGCCTAAAGTTGTAAAATTTGAAATGGAAGCTCAAGGCTTTTCTTGTAAATAATAGTTTTTAAGTAGGTGGGAATATGGAGTATAACTTTTGCATAAATGATTTTGAGGGTCCTTTAGACCTTCTTTTACATCTTGTTAAAACTTCTAAAATGGATATTTATGAAATTGATATTAAAGTTATAATAGAAGAATATTTGGCTTTTATTGAAAGTGAAAAAAATAAAAATATTGATATTGCTAGTTCCTATCTAGTTATGGCCGCGGAATTAATTCATTTAAAAAGTAAGATGTTAGTTAATGATGATACGATAGAAGAAAATAATAATGATGAATTCCATATTGAGTCTGAAGAAGATTTAAAAAGGAAAATATTAGAATATGAAAAGTATAAGAAGTTAACGGAATCATTAGAAGAGCAAAGACTTAAAAGAAATAATTTTTATACTAAAAGTCCAATGAAACTAGATGAAATAATTAATAATAAGGATATAAAATTTGGTGATGTTTCAGTAGAGGATTTAGTTAATGCTTTGAAAAGTTTTAAAGCTCGTGAAAAATATTTAAAACCTTTAAGTACAAAAATCACAAAAAAAGAATATAGCATTGAAAAGAGAATTAATTATATTAGAAAAATTTTGCAAGTTAGAGATAAAGTAGAATTTTTAGAGTTATTTGAGGATAATAACCGGGATTTTTTAATAGTTACTTTTTTGTCAGTTCTTACAATGAGTAAAAATGAAGAAATTAATTTGACGCAGGAAGATAATTTTAAGCCGATTTTAATAGAAAGGAGGAATATAAATGAGTAAATTAGGAGTGTTAGAAGGAATTTTATTTGTTGTTGGTGACGAAGGTATTACTTTAAAGAATTTATGTGAAATAATGGCTATTAATATGGAAGAAGCTAAAGAATTATTATTAAAACTTAAAAATAATTATGAAAATGAAGAAAGAGGAATTAGGATAAGTTATCTTGGGGATGCTTTTAAATTAACTACCAAAGAAGAACATAAAGAATATTATCAAAAATTAATTGAAAGTCCTGAATCTAATACTCTAACTCCTTCAACTTTAGAAGTGCTGGCGATTATTGCTTATAATCAACCTATAACAAGGGTGGAAATTGATGAAATGAGAGGGGTTAGTAGTACACATATTATTAGAAGGTTAGTGGCTAAAGGTTTGGTAAAAGAAGCGGGAAAATCACAGATGCCAGGTAGACCAAATTTATATCGTACTACCCATGAATTTTTAGATGTGTTTGGCCTTGCTAATTTGAATGAATTACCAGAACTTGAAGAAAATTCGAGTGTAGAAGCTGAAACAGAATTATTTACATCAATTTATAAAGAGGAAGATAATGAAGTGGGAATTTAGTCATGATTTGCAAGACGGGAAGTTTAATGATTTTCTGGATATAACATTTAATTTTTTGTTTTTTAAAAGTCAAAATATTCAAGATGTATATTTGAAATTTCAAACAATTCGAGAAGTTTGTTTTCAAAATTGTAAATTTAATAAAGTTAGTTTTGATAATACTTATTTTACTAAAGTAGAATTTATTAATTGTGAGTTTGATGGTGTTAACTTTACAGAGTCAAATTTGAGTAAAGTTAGATTTTTTGATTGTAAATTTACAAATGTTAGTTTTTTTGAAACTAGATTAGATAATGCTCATTTTAAAGAATCGTTAATTCAGTATTCGAAATTAGAAAATACAATTTTAGATATTTCAAAACTTGATGATGTTACATTCAGAGATAATATTCATCGTCATAATAAGTATAGAGGAATAGAGTTTTATAAATGTGAATTTAATGATGATAATTTTATTGATACAATTTTTAAAGATTGTGATCTTAAGACTAGTAATTTTAATAGAGTTAATATTAATTTGGATGATTTAGTAGGATCAAAACTTTCAATACTTAATGTTATTGATATTTTAAGAGATAAAGGTATTATTATTGAGGAATAAATAATACTTTTTTTATTAGATTTCCAAACTTGTAGGCGACAGACTTTTATAGCTATTTTTGAGATAATTATTAATAGAATTGTTGGTGATTATCTATGAAAAAATATAGCAAGGAAGAGCTTTCAAAAATGGTTAGAACTAATATAAAGAAGTATCGTAAAATTAAAGGTTATACTTCACAACAATTATCTGAAATGACTGGATATACATTTCAATATGTAAGGGATTTAGAGTGCTTAAAAGTAGATAAAACTCCAACTTTAGAGGCTTTAGGTAGATTTGCAGAAGCTTTAGATATAGACATTAGAAACTTATTTGATGAAATAAGTAACAATTAATGTTTTTTTTTAAATAAAAATGTCGCCTGGTAGTTGAATTATTGTTTTCGTTATGCTATAATCTTTTTAATAAAATATTGTTGAGGTGTAGAGTTATGAAAGAAAAAAATAAAAATGTGATAATTTTAGTTATAATGGTATTTGTTATAGGAGTTTTCTTTGTAGGAATGTATTTTTATGATTTTAGTAATACAAAAAATAATGTTGATATTGATAATGATAATGCTGTAACAGATAAAAAAGATTTAGAGAATAAAGAGGAGTTATATAAAATTAGTGTTGATAATTATGACTTTTGGATGGAAGATATGAAGATTTATAAAGAAAAATATACAGCAAAGATGGATGGAGAAAAATTAGCAGCGGAAGTTTTAATAAATTTATATAAAGATCAAGAGTGTTATTATTTTAGTCAAGTGAAATTTGAAAGTGGCTCTCTTGTTACTATACAAGGAAGCTGTACTTATAATGTTGAAAATAATATTTTAAATGTTGATGGTACTTATAATAAGTTAGCAATTCCAAGTGCTTATGAGCAAAGTATGGGGATGACAGATACTAACAGTAAAGAAGAATCTCATTTAGAGTTTACAATAAACAGTAATGGTAAATCTATTACAGCAGGTAAAATTACTTATTATAATTCAACTTATTCAAAAATATTTGAAAGAGGTACAAGTTATATTTTAGTAGATAAAAAGGGAACATTGTATGATTTAACGGGTAAAAGTATTTGGAATGATAAACAATTAGTTCTGGATAATTATAATATTATAGAAGTTGATAAATTACCAGATTTTAATTAAAAGGATAATGTTATGAAAAAAATTATTATGAGTTTATTTTTAGTTAGTTTGTTAGTATGTCTTACAGGATGTGAAGAGAAGGAAACTTCTGTTGATCCATATAGCCAATATAATTATACAAGTTGGACTAATACTTCAGGATATGTAATACAAATTTTAGAAAATAGTTGTAAAGTAGGAAAAGATGGTAAGCAAATAGGGAATGTGTGTAAGTTTGAAGCAAATGCTGGAGGTTCAGGAGTTGCTAAAATTACAGTTTGTGATAGTAATGGATTTGATTGTGATAGTTCAGATTTACCTTATCGTAGTAAATTAATAAAAAGCTTTTATATATTTGGCAATACTTGGTATTATAGTGGTGATGTGATAAGAAATTAAGATTATTAAATTAATAGTCTTTTTTTCTTTTTTATGATATAATTATTTTGTAATTGCTTGTGTGGCGGAATGGTAGACGCACCAGACTCAAAATCTGGCGAGGTCAAACTCGTGTGGGTTCAAGTCCCACCACAAGCACCATAATTAATAGGTAACTCGAATATAAATTTCGAGTTTTAATATGTTAAAATATATTAAAGTAAATTTAGTAAATGATAATTTGATGTTTAATATTTAAATGTAAAGTAGTTTTATTTTGTAGATTGTTAAGAAATTATAAAAGATAATTTGTTTAGATAATTTTGATATCATGGTAAGAGAACTTAATTTTTTAAAATATGTAATAATATATATAATATAATTAAAGCTTGTAATTTTATTTAAGTATTGTTATAATATTTTTGTAAAGCGATGACGAAGGAATATTAAATATTAAAACATATAAGTGAGCTTGAGATAGTGAGAACAAGTTATGGGGATATTTAATTCCTACCTTCAAAGTGAAATTAATAGTTTCCGGGAATACCGTTATGTAAATTAAGTAAATTAGAGGATGGCACCGTCTTTTTGACTCCTTAGTGTTGTCCTTTTTTATTTAATTTAGGTTTCATTTAGAAGATTATGTCATAAAATATGATAATAAAAAAGGAGAATAGATATGAGATTAAGTAGATTAAATATTAAAAAAATTAGTTTAAATGACATTGATAAAAATTATTCGGGTCAAGATATTTTAATGAAATTAGGGGAATTGTATCAATTTGAAAGCGGTATTTATGGTTATGGTAATCTTTGGACTAAATTAGAAAGAGCTGTAGAAAATGTTATTATTGAAGAATTAGATAAAGTAGATGCAATACAAGTTGAATTTCCTAAATTGCAACCTAAAAAAATATGGGAGCAATCTAATAGATGGGATATGTATACAAAAGAAGGCGATATAATGTTCACTTTAGATAATAATCTTGGGGAGTATGGTCTTGCTCCGACAGCAGAAGAATGTGCAACTCTTTTTGGAGCTAATAGACTTGCTTCTTATAAAAATTTACCAGCGATATATTATCAAATAGGGGATAAATTCCGTAAAGAAATAAGAACGAGAGGATATTTATTTAGACCAAGAACATTTGTGATGATGGATGCTTATTCTTTTGATAAATCAGAAGAAGATATGAAAAAAACATATGATTTAATGCATCAAGTATATTTAAATATTTTTAAAAGATTAGGTGTTAAAATAATGCCTACTATTAGCGATAATGGTGTAATTGGGGGAAGTGTAGCAGAGGAATTTCAGGCCGCAACAAGATTAGGCGAAGATAAAATATTATTTGATGAGACTAGAAATTTAGGTATTAATAAAGAAGTACTAGATTTCCCAAATAAAGATGAATATTTAAAACAATTGGGAATAACTGATTTAAGTAATTTGAAAGAATATAATGCAGTGGAATTAGGAAATAACTTTCAATTAGGTACAAAATATAGTGAAGCAATGAAACTTTATTTTAAAGATGAAAATGGTGAAGATAAACCTTATTATATGGGATGTTATGGAATTGGACTTGGAAGAATTATTGCTTCAATTATTGAAAATAATGTTATTCGAGATAATGATAAAATAAAAGGTTTTGTTTTACCATTTGATATTGCCCCTTATAAAGTACAAATAATATATAATGAAGCTAATACGGAAGAAGCAGAAAAGCTTTATAAAGTTTTAGAGGATAATAATATTAAAGCAGTTCTTGATGATAGAGATAGTTTAACAATTGGAAATAGAATTAATGATGTATTGGTACTTGGTACACCAAAAATGATTATTTTAGGTAATAAATTTGATGGACTTAATTATGAAATTGAAGATGTAAAAACTAAAAATGTAGATGTTGTAGAAATTAAAGAAATAATTAAATATTTTAAATAGAAAAGAGCGGAAAAATGAAAAAGAAAATTGCAATTGATATGGATGGCGTTATATTTGATTCAGAAAATCTTTATAGAGTTTATTCTGAAATTTATGATGTTGATGTTAAAAAAGGAGATAATGTTATTGATAATTCTTTAAGAATGTATCAAGACAGATATAATTGGACTGAAGAAGATTTTGCTGATTTTTATAAAAAGTATGGTATTGATGCTATGATAAAATCAAATTTGATGGCTGGAGTAGATATTGTTTTAAAAAAGTTAGAAGAATTTTATGATCTTATTTTTGTGACAGCAAGAACTGATGAAGAAATAGAAAATTCTAGAAAAAATTTAAATAAATTGGGATTAAAAAGATATGAAATTTATAATAATGAATTTTATAAGATTGATAGATTTAAAAAAGAGAATGTTAGCTTTGTAGTTGATGATTCAGAAGTAATTTGTATGAATGCTGCAAGTGAAGGCTTTATCGCTTTTTATTTAAAAAATACTGCAGCTGAAAAAATTAGTGGTAAAAATATTGTTAGTGTTAATAATTGGGGAGAAATATATAAGTATTTAATGTTAAAAGATAATAAATAATTTTGAGGTGTAGTATGGGTTATTCTTTACAGATTAGAAATATTAATAAAAGAGTTAAAGTAAAAGGTAAAAATAAAGTTTTATTAGATAATGTTTCTTTTGATATTGGAGCTTCAGAATTTGTTGCTATTGTGGGAGTTTCTGGTGCTGGTAAAACAACTTTATTAAATGTATTAAGTGGTTATAATAAATTTAATGATGGTCATATTTTTATTAATGATGAAGATATTATGGATAACTGGGACTATTATCGTAGTAAAATTAGTTATGTTCCTCAAAAGGAAATTTTACATAATTATTTAACTTTAAAAAAGTCTCTTTATTATAGTGCGTCTTTACGAATGCCTAAATTAAAAATTCAAGATAGAATAAAAAAAGTAGAACAAGTTATTGAAGAATTGGAATTACAAGGTAAAGAAAATACACTTATTAAAAATTTAAGTGGTGGAGAAAGAAAAAGAGCTTCCATAGCTTTAGAGCTTTTAACAAAACCAGATTTAATGTTTTTAGATGAACCTACAAGTGGACTTGATTCTAATATTGAAAAAAAATTAATGAAGAAATTAAAAGATATTAGTGATGCAGGAAAAACAGTTGTTATAACGGCTCATACAGTTTCAAACCTTTATTTATGCGATAAGATTATATTTATGAGTGAAGGCGGAAAAGTAGTATTTGTTGGTAATTATGAAGAAAGTTTAAAATATTTTGGTGTTAAAGAATTTGTTGATATTTATGAAAAATTAAAAGATAAAAAAGAAATTATTAAATATCAAGATATTTATAATAAACAAAAGTTACAGGACATAAAAAAAAGTAAGCATGGAAAAAATAATTTAAGAAATAAGATTAATATCTTAAAAGAAATATATTTTTTAACTAGGAGATATATAGAGGTAATATTTAATAATAAATTGTTTTCGTTTTTATTGTTTTCACAAGCTATTATAATGGGAATAGCTGTAAATACAGCAGTGGGAAAAGATTGGATGCAAATATATGATAAAGCTAAAATTTTGTTATTTGCGTTTTCATGTGCGGCAATGTGGTTAGGACTGTTTAATTCGGTTCAGGAAATTGTTAAAGAAAAAGATATTATTAAGTTAGAATATTTTAATAATATGAGAATATCATCGTATATTTTTTCTAAACTTTTGGTCTTTGCTTTTATATCATTAATACAGGCTATTTTATTTATAGGAATTATAAGTCTTAAAGTTGATTTGCCAACTAAAGGTATAATATTAAATTCAGCATTTTTAGAATATATATTGAGCTTTTTTGTAGTATCTTTTTCTTCTAGTATGCTAGGAATGTTTATTTCTTCAATTGTTAATACTACCGAGATTACACTTATTATTACACCTATTTATATGATGTTTCAATTATTATTTTCTGGAATAATAGTGGCTTTGGAAGGAATCAGTGAGAAAATTTCTTATTTTATGATAGGGAGATATGCAGTCGAAGCAATGGGAACAACTTCAAATTTAATAGAGGTTCTTAAAGGAACAATGCTGGGAGGAGTAATTGATACTAATACTACAGTTAAAATGTTTATAGATGAAGCGGAATGTTATTATACTTATTCAGTAGGTCATTTTAATAATGTATTGTTAATTTTAGTTAGTTCAATCATCTTATTTTGGATTTTATCTATCTTATCAATTAAATATAATATTCATAAATGCAAATAAATGTAAATTAAAGGTTTACATTTTTTTTTATTAAAAGTCGCTTTTTAAAATTATTTAAGTTATAATTTATATAGTGATGATTATGATAAAAATAGTTTTAGGGTTATTAGTTTTGTTTTTTAGTTGGACTTTTTTAGTTTATAAAGGTTATTTAAAAAGAATTGATGATAAAGTTTATAATTCTTTAAAAATTAAAGAACCTTATATTATGATTTTTAAAACCATAACCTTTTTGGGAAGTACAAAATATTTTGTAGTAATGGCAGCTTTGTTAATTGTTTTTTTAAAAAATAAAAAAATAGCTTTATTGATTGTAATTTTACTTATTATTAATGCTTTATTAGTAATTATATTTAAAAATATTATGAAAAGAAAAAGGCCTAATATTAACCAATTAGTTAAAGAAAAAGGATATAGCTACCCTTCAGGTCATACTTTTACATCTAATGTATTTTATGGATTTATAATATTTCTAGTTTTAATTAGTGGATTATCTTTAATTTTAAAAGTTGTTTTAAGTATATTATTATTTAGCGTAGTTCTTTTAATAGGATTTAGTAGAATTTTTTTAGGAGTGCATTATTTTAGTGATGTTATAGGAGCTTACTTTTATTCAACTAGTTATTTGCTTACTTTTATTTGGATTATAACTAATATTTTAAATCTTATTTAAGTTTTCTTTATTTAATGGTATAATTAAAGTAGGTGGTAGAATGGCAAAGAAAAAGAAGAAAGTGATATCTTTTTTTAAGTATTTAACAGTAGTAATGATAATTGTTACAATAATAACTTTAGGATTAGTTAAATTTATAAATATTTTACCTACAGAATATTTTTATGTTCTTTTAGGGTTAGTAGTATTAATAGGCGTAATTAATTCTTATTTGATATTGTCTAATGGTGGTGGAAAAAAAAGAATAATAGGGATATTATCAACTATTATATATGTAATTATTTTAGTAGTGGTAATTATTTATTTATTAAATACAATTGGATTTTTAAAAAAATTTGGTTTTAGTAATTATAAAACAGAGAACTATAGTGTACTAGTTTTAAATGATAGTAAAGTAGAAGATATTGTAGATCTTGATAAAAAAATTATGGGAAGTTTAGAATTTAATAATGATGGGATAAAGAAAGCACGAGAAAAAATAGAAAAGAAGATTCAGGTTAAATTTGAAACTTATAGTGATGGAAGTGAATTAAAAACTAACTTTTTAAATCAGCAAGTAGATAGTATTTTAATAGAGAATTCAGTTTTAGCTATATTAATTGAGGATGATGCAGCATTTCTTAATAATTATAGAGTTATATATGAATTTTCGATAGAAATAGAAACATCTGATATTACAAAAGATGTAGATATTACAAAGGATAGCTTTAATGTCTATATATCTGGTATAGATACTTATGGTGCTATTAGTAGTGTAGCTCGTAGTGATGTTAATATGATTTTATCAGTTAATCCTCAAAATCATAAAGTATTAATTGTTTCAATTCCAAGAGATTATTATTTGAAATTGGCTACAAAAGGAGAATATGATAAGTTTACACATTCAGGAATATATGGAGTAGAAGAAAGTGTTAAAACATTAGAGAATTTTTTAGATATTAAAATTAATTATTATGTTAAAGTTAATTTTACTTCAATGATAAATATTGTTAATGCTTTAAATGGGGTAAATGTTTATTCAGAGTATGACTTTACATCAATTGATAATTATCATTATAATAAAGGTTATAACGAATTAGATGGGGAAAAAGCACTTTCATTTGTGCGGGAAAGAAAAGCTTTTTGGAATGGAGATAGGGTAAGGATTCAGAATCAGGCAGCGATGGTAAAAGCAATAGCTGATAAAGTTATGAGTCCGATTATAATTACGAATTATAATAAATTATTAAAATCATTAGATGGAGCGTTTATTACTAATTTGAAAGATGATAATTTAACTAAATTTATAAAGAAGCAAGCGGAAGATATGAGTAGCTGGGATATTGATAATATTAGTTTAGAAGGTCAAGATAGTTATCAATATACTTATTCTTATAAAGGTAATAAATTATATGTAATGATGCCAGATATGGAAAGTGTAAATAGTGTTAAGAGTAAATTAAAAGAAGTATTAAATTAATTTATACTTTTTAAAAGAAAAAAGATTTATTTAAGAATTAACTTTTTAAATAAATCTTTTAATTTTTTTAATGTATAGCTAATGATTATTAAACTTACAATAGCAATAGTGCTTGTAAATATAGATAAATTTAAACTATCATAAGTTTGAGGTACTTCTGTATCTATATAAGCTAAAGCATATGTAGAAAACTTATCTGATTTAAAAGTAATTGTTCCATCACCATTATCGTAGACTTTTATGACACTAATTTCATCATCATAGTTTTGTAATATATAATAATCTCTATATGTATCTTTGGGTACTTCTATCATTTCTGGTGGGATAGATATATTTATTTCATATTCTTGATTAGATTCTGCTATTTGGTCTATTTCATATGATTTGCCATTATATATAATTGATTTTACTAAATTAGCTTTGTAAAAAGAGCCAATCAGATAATTTTGGTTACTAGCAAATTCTTTCATAAACACAATGTCTTTTGTGGTATCATCAGTAATAATATTATTAGATATACTATATTTAATATTATCTTTTGTTTCTGAAACATAAGCATAAGTATTTGGTGCTACTTCTAGTTTATGTAAATTTTCTAGTTCTTCTTTTGGTATTAATCTTTCAATTGTTTCAGAATCAGTATATTCACCACCTGAAATAGTAATATTTTTTTCAAGTCCAGATTTAACATTTATGTTGCCACTAATAGTACCATTTTTAATAGTTAATGTTGATTTTGATTTATCCATATCAACATTTTTTTGAATAGATATTTCTATATCACCATAAATTGTACCAGTAGTGTCTACTATAACATCAACACCATTTGGATAGTCTAATTTGTAGTAAACATCAAAAGCAAATGGCTTGGCAACATGTTCACTGGTGTAAACAGTAGTATTGCCATTTAGTAATAAATGACCATTATTATTAGAAATAGCATAATAACTAGTTGCTCCATTTATAAGGTTACTAGCTCCTTGTCTTGCATCAATTATCATATCAGTTATTGTTAAATCAGCATAATTTTGAATCATCATTTTAGAATTATCAGAAGCTCTTAAAGTACCATTTTTAAGCACTACTTTAGAGCCTGCTTCGATATTAATGTTTTGGCTTACATGACCAGTACTTCCAACTAGACTACCAGAAAATGTGATGTCTTTACCATTAAAATCAATAATAATATTTTTGGGATTTTTACTTTTTAGACTAATACTACCATCAGCGTTGCCATCCCTTATTATTTCTATCAAAGTTGGTGTTTCATTATTTTCAGCAGCATCAATAGCTTCTTGTAAAGTTGTGTATTTTGTATCACCAATTTTGGCTATAGCTTCTTCAGCATTTACATTATTAGTCACAACGAATAAAGATATAATCATGACTAAAATATATTTTAATAAATCATAATTTTTTTTCATTATTTCCACCTTAATCATTTTTTTCTTTTAGATTTTAACATATTTAGTTATATTTTGCAAGTATTTCCATTTACATCAATGTTGATAGAAAAAAGCAAGTTAATTTTAAGGGTAAATCTTTCAAAAATGATAAAATCTTAATACTTTTAACATATTATAAATTAATGAAAAATTGAAGTTACTCAATATAAAAAAACAAATACTTAATTTGTATTTGCTAACTATTATATATTCTATAAAGCGTAATAGAAGGACTATTTAGAAATCTAAAACTTAAGTCTTGAGTACCTATACCATTTGAAACATATAGTTCTGTATTATTAACTTTATATTTGCCTTCTAAATAGTTATTAGTGCCATCTTTTTTTCTTATCCCGCCAATAAAGGGAAGTTTTATTTGTCCTCCTAGAGAATGACCAGCAAAAGCTAAACTACTATTTTTTATCTTTTTTACTATATCAGGCTTATGTGTTAATGTTATGTTAAAATATTTATTATCATATAGTTCTTGAATATTATCAGAATTGGTAATCCCGATAAAATTAATAGGAATTTTAGTATCATAATATACAAGTTTGTTAGTATTATTTAAAAGGGTAAAATTGCTATCATCAAGGATAGTTTTGTAAGTGTCTAAATATTTAGTATCATAATCGCCAATAACTGCAAATTTAAATAGTTTTGAATTTATATTTTTTAAATATTTAGTAACTATCTTTTTATCTTTATCACTTATATTTTTATTATCAAATAAATCTCCTGTAAATATTACAATATCAGGGTTTAATTCGTTTAAACTATTAACAATTTTCTTTAAATCTTTTTCGGTAGTTGTTCTTCCGTAATGGAGATCAGAAAAATGAGCTATTTTTAATCCATTATAATCTTTGCTTAATTTTGAATTATATATTGCAACCTCATTAACTTTTAAAAAATGTGGTTCAATAAAATAACTATATATAAATATAATTATTAAAAATAAAAGTAAAATTAATAAAAATTTTAGTAGATTGTGAGATTTTTTTTCTTCAATCATAAGACACCTGTTAAAATAATTAGAAATACACACATACCATTATGAATCATGTGAGCGATAAATGATGTATAAATATTATCAGTGTCATAGAAAGCTTTGGCAAGAAAGAAGCCTAAAGCTCCATAAGGAAGAATATATAATATTTCTAAAATATTGCCGCCTATTATAGCATCGAAAGTATGAGCTAAACCAAAGATTAAGCCTGTTACTAAAGAGAAAGTAAACCAATTATTAAAGGCTTTTTTAAATGAAGCTCTAAAGGTTATTTCTTCAATTAGTGGTCCAACTAAAACCATAGTTATAATATTACTTATAGGATAGTTTAATAAAATTTCACGATTTGCCGCTTCATTGGCAGCAATATCTCCTACAATTCTATTTATGATTATGTTACATATTACCATAGCACCTAATCCGATGACCCAATTTCTAATGGCAATTATTATATATTCTTTTTTAAAATCTTTAAAGCTTTCTTTTAATTTTTTATTATAAACTAAAGCTAATACGGTTAACATTAAGGTGTATGTACCTAGTTGGGCTAGACTTGCAACTATTTTATTACTGGAAAAATATAAATCTCCAAATAATAGAGCTCCAACTATACTTAATAGAAAGTATAGAGCAATTGTGCCTATTCCTTTAAAAAATTCTGTAATTTTTGTTTTCATTAAATCATCTCTATTCTTAAATAAATATATCATATTTTATAGCTGTTTGACAATGTTTTCGAGTTTATTTTACAAAATGTGTAGGGGAGTGTTGATATTTTTTTAAAAATTAGTTATAATAATTTATATATAGTAGAAGGAGGGAATTATATAAATGAAAGAAGCGACTGGAGAATTAAATATGACAGTTGTAACTGTAGTTGCAATAGCAGCGGTAGCAGCATTCTTCTATGCATTTGTTTGGCCTGGTATTAAGAGCAGTATTCAAGCTAGTACATATTGTGCAATGGCTCAATGCGGCGGATGTACTGATGGTGGTAACGGAGTAACTAAATGTGATGCTTGTGAAGCTTATGATGAACAAGGAGAAACTGTTTGGACAGGTAAATGTACATTTAAAAATGGCGAACAACCTAGTGGCGGAGCTACAAGTTAATTAGGAGGTAATTATGAAAGAGGCAATGGGTGAACTTAATATGACTGTTATAGTTGTGCTTGTAGTAGCTGGATTGTCTCTTTTTTTCTTTACTTTTTTATGGCCAAGAATGCGAGGCGGTTTTACTGCTGATGTAAAATGTGATGTAGCAATATGTCCAGCTCCAGGAGAAACTCCGCAAGATGGATTAGTAAAGTGCTATTATAAAGATAAAGATGGTCAAAAGTATGATATTACATGCACTTGGAAGGGTTAACTGAGGTGATTAAATGAAAGAAGCAGTAGGAGGCATATCATTATTTAATATTGTTATTCTTTTTGTGCTCTTATTTACAGGATATATCAGTCTTTCAATTAATTATTCTAAGGCATATAATATTAAAAATGAAATTTTAAGTATTATTAGAAATCAGGGAGGAGTTTGTACTTCTGATTCACCTAGTTCAGGTGATAATTGTTATAACTTTGCAGAGCAAATAACTGATTATTTTAAAGAAGCAGGTTATAGAGCTAAAGGAAACTGTGATACAAATGATGATTGGGTTGGTTATACTAGAGAAGGTGAACTATTAACAGATGGTAAGAATGCGGCTTTTTGCGTGAAAGGAATTAGAGCAGAAAGTAATTCAGAATTACCTAATGCTTTATATTATCAAATTGAAGTATTTTATCAACTTGATTTACCAATTATTTATAATACTTTCAAATTTACGGTTACTGGAGAAACTTCAAGAGTTTACGCTCCTAATGAATGTGGCAGTGGAAGTGTATATCCTTGGTGCGATTTTGGGGAGGGATTTTAGATGAGACACACGATCGGTGGGACTTGGCTATTTCAATTGATGCTCCTCTTTATTCTTTTATTTACGTCTTATATCATATTGACGATTAACTATTCAAAAACAATTAAAATAAAAAATGAAGTTGTTAGTATGATTGAAAAATATGAAGGACTTAATGATCAATCTTTAGATTTAATTAATAATTATCTTTTGGCAGCAGGATATGGTACTACAGGAGTATGTGTAACAAATGAAAATACAAGTTGGGTTTACGGTGCTATTGATTTAACTAGTGCAACTCTAGAGCTTGCAGAACCTGGTGAAAGATATTATTATTGTGTAAAAAAATATAAAGGTACTAATTTAACAAACTATTATCAAATAGGATTATTTTATAAATTTAATTTACCAGTTATAGGTAATACAGCTAATTTTAATGTTAAAGGAACTACAACTAATTTCCATGCTAAAGATAATAGTGAATATTGTTACAATGTAGATGGAACATGTGGTAATACAGGCAATACAGTTACAAATGTTGGAAGTAGACCTTCACAACCAACTAAAACTTATACTGTATCATTTAAAACATATAATGGTACAAATATTGCATCAAGACAGGTTACTCGTGGTGATACTATAAGTTCACCTGGTACTTTGACAAGAACGGGATATGAATTTAAAGGTTGGTATTTAGGTAAGTATGAATATGATTTTAGCAAACCGATTAACAGTGATATTATATTGATTGCTAGATGGGAGAAAGAAAAAGTCGAGTATAGATTTGTTCTTGATTTTGCAGGAGGTGTATGGGGCAATAGATTTGGTTCTTTAAGTGAGAATATAGAAGAAGGAAAAACAAAATCATTTGATGGTGTTTGGCAAAGTACAAAAAAACCAGGATATGTTTTAGACTATTTTGTGGATTCAGATGGAAATAAATATTATCGTTCTAATGCTAGTATTGTAGTAACAAAAGATACTACTTTAAAGGCAGTATGGAGAAGAGCTTAAATAATGGAGGTAGAATATGAATGTTATAGTTTCTAATAAATATCAAAATATGTTAGCAACTTTAGATATTGATATAATTAAAAGTATAAATGGGGAATTTGAAATAGATGAACTAGTTAGTATATTTACTAATTTCTATTTTAATAAGATGATTATTGATATAACAGCAATTAAAGATTATCAAAATATTAAGACTATTCAAAAATTATCTGTTAATTTTGATATGAATAAGATTATATTATTATTGGATGATTCTCAAATGGTTAATAGTAGTGGTTATTTGTCTCAACTTGTATCTATGGGAGTTTATAATTTTACTAGAAATATAAATGCAGTTAAGTTTTTAATTGATAATCCAAACTCATATAAGGATGTTGCTCAATATCATAATTTAAACGGAGATGATGATACTACTACAAATGTTGATTTTGATACTTTCTCTGGAACTGGAAGTGGAGGACTTAAAATAATTGGTTTTCAAAATGTTACTTCACATGCAGGGTCAACAACTTTAATTTATATGTTAAAAAAACATTTAGAAGTAGCTTATAATGTTGTAGGAATTGAAGTAGATAGTGAGGATTTTAAATATTTAAATGATAAATCTTTAAAATCTACTACTACTTTAGATTTATCTTATAATATAGCTAATAATCCAGATGCTGAAGTTATTTTGATAGATCTTAATGGTTCAAATCAGGTAAATTTATGTAATGAAGTTATATATTTAATAGAGCCAGGTCTTTTAAAACTTAACAAATTAATTAGAAGAGATAGAGAAGCATTTATGAAACTTAAAGATAAAAAAATTGTGTTAAATAAAAGTATTTTATCTGATAGAGATATATCTGATTTTGAGTATGAAGCTAATAGTAAAGTATTTTTTAACATTCCTTATTTAGATGATAAAAAAGAGCATGAACCTATTTTAGATGATTTTTTAGTAGCTTTAGGATTTTCTAGACTTAATGGCAGTGGAGGCAATAAGACTAAACTTTTTAATATTTTTAAATAGTTACTATAAAAATAGTAACTTTTTTGGTTTTAAATTTTCTTTAAAATTGATATAATAGTACAAAAAAGGAGCGTCTTATGAAAAAAGTTATATGTGTTTTTATTTTAATTATAGCATTAGCATTTATATCTGGTATTACTGTTTATACTTTATTTAATAAAGGAACAAGGAAAGAAGTTCCAACTAAAATAATAAAGAAAATAAGTAAAGTTACATCTAATGTTGGTAAAACTTCTGTGCAAGATATTTATAATATTTATTTAAATGATTCTAGACATAAAGTAAAAGCTCTATATAACGTGACTTTTCAAAATAAAAATGCAGAAATACAATTAACAATTTATTATGATGGAAAAAATATTTTTGATGAAGTTGTAAGTAACAATATAAATGCTAAAAATATAGAAGATTTATTTTTGAATGAAAGTATTAATAATTATGTGAGATTAACTGAAAAAGACTTTAGTATTATAAAAGATGATGAAGAAGAATTTTTAGTGATTAATGTTGGATACAATATAGATAATGTTTTAAAAAAGTATTTTATTTATGATGATATGGGGAATGTAATAGATAATGAAGATTTGATAGTTTTAGATTCTTCAAAAAATTATGTTAATATTGATAATAAAGATTTAGATATTTTTTATGATGGAATGTTTTTAGGAAAAATTGAAAAAAATAATATTTATATTTTGGAGTATAATAATGAAGAAGAAAAAGGTAGTATATTAGAATATAAGTATACAATGAAAAAAGGTAAATTAGAAAAAGAATTAATAAATACATATTTTGATGTAAAATTAATTAATAAGAATAATACTAATAAAAAATAAATAGTATAGTGAAATGAAGTAGGTGATTTTAATGTTTGTTGATGAATTGACGATTAAAGTTTGTGCTGGTAAAGGTGGAGATGGTTGTACATCTTTTAGACGCGAGAAATGTGTACCAATGGGTGGTCCTAATGGTGGCAATGGTGGAAGAGGCGCTAACATTATTTTTACGGTCGATAAAGGTCTTAAAACTTTAATAGATCTTAGATATATGAAAATAATTAAAGGTGATAAAGGAGAAAATGGTAAAGGTTCTAACCAAAATGGTAAGAATGCTAATGATATAATAATAAAAGTTCCCGAAGGTACTACTGTAATAGATGCGGACACAAATTTAGTTATTGCAGATTTGGTTGGAGAAAATACAGAGGTTATTGTCGCTCACGGGGGACGTGGTGGACGCGGAAATGTTGCATTTAAAACAGAACTAGATAATGCACCGAAATTTAGTGAACTTGGAGAACCTGGCGAAATAAAGCTATTAAAAGTAGAGCTTAAAATGATTGCAGATGTAGGATTAGTTGGTCTTCCTAGTGTTGGTAAATCAACGATTTTATCTAAAATGAGTGCAGCAACACCAAAAATAGCTAGTTATCATTTTACTACTTTAGCACCTAATTTAGGAGTTGTGAAGTTAAAAGATACAAGAAGTTTTGTTATGGCGGATTTACCAGGACTTATTGAAGGAGCGCATGAAGGAGCTGGTCTTGGACATAAATTTTTAAGACATGCAATGAGGACTAAAGTTATTGCTCATGTTTTAGATATGGGAGCAGAAGAGATGCGCAATCCTATAGATGATTATTTGTTAATTCGTGAAGAAATAGAAAAATATAATGAAAAACTTGCTAATAAAAAAGAAATTATTATAGCAAATAAAATGGATTTACCTGAAGCTCAAGAAAATTTGAAAAAATTTAAGGTTCAGTTCCCTAAAAAAGAAATTGTGGAAATCAGTTCAGTTACTAACATGGGATTTGATAAATTAATGACAATTTTAGCAGATGCCATTGATAATATTGAAAGTAATCCAATATATGATGAAGAAGAAATGCTTAGCCACGTTATTTATAAATTTAAAAATGAAAGACCTTTTACAATTACTAAAGATAATGATGTATGGGTGTTAGAAGGTAAAGAGTTAGAAAAATTATTTAAAATGACGAGGTTTAATGAAGATGAAGCAGTGCTTCGTTTTGCTAGAAAACTTAAAGGTATGGGAGTTGAAGAAGAACTTGAACGTTTAGGTGCTAAAAGAGGCGATGAAGTACAGATTTGTGATTATATATTTGAATTTAAAGAATAACATTTAATGTTATTTTTTTTGAATTTTAAAAGAATTTTTGTTTGGTATAGATTTATTTATGTTTGGTTTATAATAATGTTATATCATTCAGGAGCATCATTTAAAGATTTAGGAAATAAATGTTTTGCTATAAATAGAATAGAAAGTAAAGAAATGTTAGAAAATTTATTAAGCAAAATAAAAAATGAAGTTAATCTTCATTAAATATTAAAAGTGTACCTATTTTTATTTTTTTACTAGAGTTGGCTGGTAGTTCTAAAATACTAGTTTTTTTAGGATCATAATTAATTTTTATAACACGATTTTTATCTAGATTTTCATATTTGTAAATTACTTCATTATTTTCATCTAATCCCACTATATCAATATTTTCTTTCATAAAATAAGTGTGAATAGCATTGCATTTAGGAAAAAGCATTCCAAAATCAATATTTTTTTTGCCTATTAAGCCAGTTAAGCGTTTGTAGAAATTATCTGCGACAATAATATCATATTTTTCTTTATTAGTTTTTAAATACATAAAATCACCTAATATAATTTTAGCATAAAAATGAATAAATATTACTAAAATTATGTGATTTACTATAAAATATAATTATTGTATAATTAATAATAGGTGAAGTATAATGAATGAACGTAAAGCAATATTTTTAATTAGTGTTTTAAAAAATATTATTGATGTTTATTTTGATACTTTTTTTGTAATGTATTTTTTTCAGATTGCTAATTATGAAATTGTACCTCTAGCAAAGTATTATATAACATTATATATGTTTATTGGTATAGGTTTTGTATTTATTAGAAAATCGATTAAGAAGAATATTATAGTTCCTTATTTGCGTCTAGGAATTTCAATGCAAGCTTTATATATTGCTCTAATAATGCTATTAAAAGAAAATATTATTAATTATATTTTAATAGTTGGTATTTTAAAAGGAGTAGCTGATGGATTATATTATTTTCCTAAAAATATTTTATATTCTGATAAAATTAGTAATGAGGATAGGCAAAGATTTCATGGTTTAGTTAATACAATAAATAAAATAATTGCGATTTTAATGCCTTTGTTATTAGGAGTTTTATTATCGTTTATGAGTTATACTGATTTAGGAAAAATATTTTTTATGCTTTTTATATTCATGTTTTTGATTACATTCTGGTTAAAAGATAATAAGTATGGGGACAAGAAATTTGAAATGAAGAAATTTGTCAGTTTAGTTAAAACTAATAAAAATATTGTATATTCTTTATTAATACCACTTTTATCGGGACTTACTTATTCTTCAGGAGTTATGAGTTTAGTTGTTACTTTATTTAAAATAAATGTTTTTAAGACTAATTTAAATTTGGGTTTTGTAGATAGTATTACAGCTATACTTTCTTTAATTGTTTGTATTTTATACTCAACTAAAATAAAAGAAAAAAGTTTTAAACGTATTTCTTATATTTCAGGTTTTATATCTTTTAGTGTTTTAGTTCTTTTTGCATTTTTTCCAAAAGTAGAAATGTTAATAATATTTTTATTAATTCGTTATTCATTTATTTTAATTATTAGCTTGATTAGTGAATATGTAACAGTTAATTTAGCTAATTGTGAGGAACTTAAAATGGAACTTAAACCAGAATATTTTTTAGCACGGGATGTTTTATTTTCTATTTCACGAACAATAGGATATATAATTATATTTTTAGTAGTTTTATTTGTGGGAATGGATTATATAAATTATATTTTAATTATCGCAGGTTTTTCATTATTTATTGAAGCTATACTTGTTGGTAACTTAAGTAAATTAAAAAAATAGTAATATTCTTTTTGTTTTAGCTTGGATAAAATTGACTTTTTTCTTATTTTATTATATTATTAATTATGATAAGGGTGAAAGTTATGAATAAGCGAGGACAGGCTTTAGTTGAATATATTCTTATTATAGCTTTAATAAGTGTTATAGCAATCGCACTTGTTAATTATTTTGGTGGCTATTTAAAAGATGCTATAACTAAAACTAGTTGTAGTTTAGTTGACGAAGAATATGTAAAAGGCGAAAAAGTTGGCGAAGCTTATTGTGAAGAAAAGAAAAAATAACTAGCTCTAAAGGGGTAAGAAGAATGAAAAAGAAGGGACAAGCACTTGTTGAATTTGTAATTATTTTACCAGTATTTATAATGCTTGTTCTGGGGGTTATAGATATAGGTAAAATATTATACTCAAAAATAATATTAGAAGAACAAATTAGTGACGTTATTTCCTTATATCAAGGTGGTAAGAAGGAAGAAGAAATTGTGGATAAGTTGGATTTTGAAGATGATGTTTTTCTGAAAATAGAAAATGATAATGAATATATTAATTTTAATTTAACTAAAGAAATTGATATTATTACACCAGGATTAAATTTTATTTTTAGTAATCCTTATCAACTAAAAGTTTCAAGGAGTATTGATAATAATGCTTAATAAGAAAGGACAAACTTTAATTTTGTTTGTGATAATGATTCCTCTTATACTTGGTCTCGCTGCGTTAGTAATTGATATTGGGGTAATATTTGCTAATAAAAGTCATTTAAAAGAAGTAACTAAAACTGCTATAAGAGAAAATATTTCTAATATAGATAGTGATACTGATAAAAAAATAAAACAAATTTTAATAAAAAATGAAGTAAATGTTGATAATTTAGAAATAGCAATAAATGATAATAGAATAAATGTCAAAAATGAAATAAGTATAGATAGTATATTTGGTTCCATAATTGGGATTAAAAATTATAAAATAGTAGAAGATATTACAGGTTATAAAGAGAATGAGAAGATAATTATAGAGTAAAGAAGAGTGATACTATGAATAGTAAAGGAATGTCTTTAGGTATTTCAAGTGCTAAAGGTGGAGTTGGTAAGACTATTACTACTTTAAATTTAGCTGGATTATATGAAGTTTTGAATAAGAAAGTACTGATAATTGATTTTGATTTGGGAAATGGAGGAATAGCTACAGCTTTAAATGTAGAGCCACAAAAGAATATATATAATTTAGTGGATGATTTAAATAATAATCGTTTTCATGATTTTAAAAATTATATTATAAGTTATGATAAATTCATAGATGTTCTTTCTTGTCCTAAAGATCCCAGACAAGCTAATAAAATAGAAGCTAAATATGTAGAATTAATTTTGGATAAAGCAGTATTTAATTATGATGTTGTGTTAGTTGATACTAGTCACATGGTGAATGATTTTAATGTTCTTACTATGGATCTTGTTGATCAAATGCTATTTATTGTCACTAATGATCCAATGGATTTAAAAAATATGCGTAGTTTAGTTTCAATTTTACGTGATGTTAATTATGATAATTTTAAGATAATGTTAAATGAAAGTGTTAATCCTTTTAAAAAGTATTTTAGTTTATATGATATAAAGAATGTTATTGGTGCTAATATTGATTATGTTCTTTCAAGTTCATTTTATATAAAAAATATAGATAATTTTGTAATGAATGGTAAAATAATAACTTTAGATAGTAGAGCTGCGACTATATTTGCTAAAGATTACACTACTTTAATGCAGATTATTACTGATATGTATAATGAGGTGAAATAATGGGTCAAAGTTTAAGAGATGCTTTTGATATTAAGATAAAGCAGAAACGTCAAGTTATTTTAAATGATTATGAAATTTTTAAAGATAAAGCTTTACTTGATAAATTAAGAACGGAAATTGTTGAAAATTTAATTGACAATGAAATGCCTGCAGAGAAGTCTTTATCAGAATGGATTAATGATGAAATAGATAAAACTATAGAGGGGTATGATTTATCTAATTTAGAGAGAAGTCACTTATTTAATTTAATAGATAATGAAATAAATGGGTATGGACCTATTTCTGAATTATTAGAAGATGATAATATTACGGAAATAATGGTTAATTCTCCTGATGAAATTTATATAGAAATAGATGGAGTTTTAACGAAAGATGATAGTGTTTCTTTTATTAATAATGAACATATTATAAGAACTATTCAACGGCTTATTGAACCACTTGGAAGAACAATTGATGCAAAAAATCCTATGGTTGATTCAAGACTTTTAGACGGTTCTAGAATTAATGCTGTAATTCCTCCTTTGTCTACTAAAGGGCCAGTTATAACAATAAGAAAGTTTAAAGAATCAATGTCTAATATTGATGAATTAATAAGAATAGGAAGTTTAACTCCATATATGGCTAGATTTTTAGATGCTTCAGTACGTGGCAAATGCAATATGATTATTTGTGGAGGTACTGGTTCGGGAAAAACAACTCTTTTAAATGTTTTAAGTAGCTTTATTGGAGAGCTTGAAAGAATTATTACTATAGAGGATGCAGCAGAGTTAAGACTTAATCAAAATCATGTTATTTCTTTAGAAACAAAAACAATGAATTATGAACAAAATGGTGAAGTGACAATTAGAGATTTAGTACTTAATTCACTTAGAATGCGTCCTGATAGAATTATTGTAGGAGAAGTTAGAGGCAAAGAAGCGTTTGA
Source organism: uncultured Mycoplasma sp. (assembly GCA_947646115.1). Taxonomy (GTDB): domain Bacteria; phylum Bacillota_I; class Bacilli_A; order RF39; family UBA660; genus Caccenecus. Next base: position 33,800 of record CANSFH010000005.1, on the reverse strand, counting down.
TATGTTGCAAGCTATGAATACAGGTCATGATGGTTCACTTACGACACTTCACGCTAACAGTCCACAAGACGCATTAAATAGATTAGAAACTATGGTATTAATGGGAGGTTTTGATATTCCTATTAAAGCAGTACGAGAATATATTTGCAGTGCTATAGATTTAATTGTTAATATTGAGAGAATGAGTGACGGTAGAAGAAAAGTTACAAGTATTTCAGAAATAGAAAAATTTACAGGGGGAGAAATTAAATTAAAAGAAATATTTGCTTTTGAGCAAGATGGTTTAACTGATTCTGGTGCTGTAAATGGAGAGTTTATATTATATGAAGGAGTTCCGAGAATATATCAAAAAATAAAAGCTCGAGGGATAACAGACATAGATGATATATTTTTTCCGGAAGTAGAAGAAATTAAACAGAAAAAGATGCAAAAAAATAATGAAGAAAAAAAAGAAGTAGAAGTTAAGAAAGATAAAGAAATTTATTATTATAAAGGAAAATATTCAGATTTAATTCCAGATAGAGAAGAGTAGGAAAAATGGACGGAGTAACAATATTACAATTTATTTTAATGATTGTTATTTTAGGAGTAATATTATATTTACTTCGTCTTTATCGTGCAGTAAGATTTGAAAAAAGGTTAGGTAAATTTGCGATTTCAACTGTTAATCATTATGAAATATCTTTTTTTGATAAAATTGGTAGATATGTATGGTTAATTATAAAAAAGATATCAAAAGTATTAAAGAAATCTGTAGTTTTTAGTAATTATGGACTAAAATATAATAAATATATTTCTTTTGAAGAAAAAAATACAAAAGATGGACTTGACTATGTATCAATGAAGTTCTTATTAGTATTTATGGTAATTATTTTTAGTTTAGTTTCTTTACTATTTAATAATTTAAAAATAGATTTTATGATTTTATTAACTATATCTTTATTTACTTTCTTTATACCTGATATATTTTTAAATGTTAGTTTTGCTAAAAAAAGAAAAATGGTAGAAGAAGATTTATTAAAAGCAATAATAATTATGAATAATGCTTTTCAAAGCGGAAGAAATATAATGCAAGCGATAGAATGTGTAAAAAGAGAACTTGATGGACCAATTGAAGATGAATTTAAAAAGATATATTTAGATATTACTTATGGTCTTAGTTTAGATGTAGTTTTTAATAGATTTTATGATCGAGTAAAAATTGAAGATGCTAAATATATAACGACTTCATTAACTCTTTTAAATAAAACAGGAGGAAATATTATTAAGGTTTTTTCTTTAATTGAAAAATCTATATTTGATAAAAAGAATCTTAAGAATGAACTTAGAAGTCTTACAGCGGCTAGTAGATTTGTTTTTAAACTTTTAGTTGCATTACCGCTAATTTTTACAAGTGTTATATTTTTATTAAATCCAACGTATTTTAAGCCTTTATTTACAACTGGAATAGGTATTATAGTTTTAATTATTATATTACTTTTATATATTATCTATATTTTAGTTATTAAAAGAGCTTTAGAGGTGAAAATATGAGAGATAGTATAATTTATAAAATTTATCGTGAGAAAACAATAAATAAGATTAATGATAAAATAAAATTATTAGGTGTTTATAATAATTATAATGTTGAGGTATTATTAAATAGTAGATTATTTTTAACAATTTTAATTTTTATTGGTACTTTAATTTTTTCAAAGTATGGATATTTTTTGGCACCAATATTAGCAGTTTTATTTTATTATTTGAGTGAGAAGATTGTACTTGATTATCAAATAAGAAGAAGATCACATAAACTTGATAAAGAGGCTTTATTCTTTTTTGAAGTATTAGTTTTAACACTTGAAGGGGGAAGAAATTTAAAACATGCTTTGTCTTTGACTGTTCAAAATATAGATTCAGAAATTTCTGAAGAATTTAAAAAAATGTTAGCAGAGGTAAAACTAGGTAAAAGTTTAAATGAAAGTTTGGAATCAATGAAGAAAAGAATTCCCAGTGATACCATTAATAATACAATACTTAATATGATGCAATCTAATACTTTTGGGAATAGTATTATAGATTCTATGTATAACCAAATTGATTACTTGAGGGAAAAACAAATGTTGGATGTAAAAGCAGAGATAGCTAAACTTCCTACTAAAGTTAGTGTTATAAGTGTATTATTTTTTGTACCAATAATGCTTCTTATAATATTAGCACCAGTACTTATTGAATATATTAGTAAATAAATTTATTGAGGTCTAGGAGATCTCTTTTTTAGATGTCAATTTTTGCTATATTTGCGATAATTAATGTATTTTAAATAAAAATGTATTATAATAATAGTGTGATGAAATATGTTTGATATGATAGATACATTTATAGAATCAACTTTACAAGGAATGGGAATATGGGGACCAATTGTAGGATGTTTTTTTATTACAATTGAATCTATGTTGCCAATTTTGCCATTATTTGTTTTTATTACGCTTAATTTTTTAGCTTTTGGGAATATAATAGGTTTTATTATTTCATGGTTTTTTACTTGTATAGGTTGTTCGATATCATTTTTCTTATTTAGAAGTAAGGTTCAAACTTGGTGGTATAAAAAACTTAAAGCTAAAGGGTTAATAAGTACAGAGACAATGAATAAAATTACTAGTTTAAAGTTTGAACAATTAGCAACAATAATTGCTGTGCCATTTACGCCTGCTTTTTTAGTCAATATTGCTTGTGGTTTATCTAAAATGAGTTATAAAAAGTTTGTTGGAGCGTTAATGATAGGTAAAGCTTTTTTAGTTTACTTCTGGGGTTTTGTTGGAGTTAGTTTAGTAGAAAGTTTAAAGCATCCAGAGTATTTAGTAAAAGTGGTTATTTTAATTGTTATAGCTTATATAATTAGTAAAATAATTAGTAAAAAATTTAATATTGTAGAATAGGTGATAAAATATGGATTATGTTATTATAGGAATGTTAGGAGTAGCAATAATACTTTTAGTAGTAAATTTATTTAAAAAAAATGGAGAAGCAGAAATTACAGAAAGATTAGGTAAGTTGGAACTTGGGGTTGTAAAAGAAATTGGAGATTTTAAAGTGAATTTTACAAACGATTTACGTAAAGATTTTGATGGATTAGATGAGAAAATAGATAGAAAATTAACAGAGATTAATAATAAAGTTACGGAAAGATTAGATCAAAGTTTAGAGAAAACTAATAAAACATTTGCAAATGTACTTGAACGCTTATCTAAAATTGATGAAGCACAAAAAAAGATTGATGGTTTGGGTGCAGATATTATGTCTTTACAAAGCATTTTAACTGACAAAAAAACTAGAGGTATATTTGGAGAAGTTAATCTTAATTTAATTTTAGAAAATGCTTTTGGAAGTGTTAATTCAGGAATATATGATATTCAACATAAGTTAAGTAATGGTTTTATAGCGGATGCTATACTTTATGCGCCAACACCACTGGGAACGATAGCAATTGATTCAAAATTTCCTTTAGAAAATTATGAAAGAATGACTGATAAAAATAAGAGACAAGAAGAACGATTATTATATGAAAAACAATTTAAAAGTGATTTTAAGAAGCATATAGATGCGATAAGTAGTAAATATATTATTCCGGGAGAAACTGCTAATGAGGCAATATTATTTTTACCAGCTGAAGCTATTTTTGCTGAAGTAAATGCTTATCATAGAGATATTATTGATTATGCATATCAAAAAAAAGTTTGGATTACTAGTCCAACAACTTTAATGAGTATGCTTGCTATTATAGAAATGGTTCTTAAAAATATGGAACGTGATAAGTATGCAAAAATAATCCATACAGAACTTAATAAATTATCTTTAGAGTTTGATCGTTATAGAGAAAGATGGGATAAATTAGCTCGTAATATTAGTACTGTTTCTAAAAGTGTAGAAGAACTTAATACTACTAGTGAAAAAATAACTAAAAGATTTGATTCAATTAATAGAGTAGAAGTAGATAAATTAACTAATGAAGAAAAAGAGCTAGTTCATAACTAGTTTCTTTACGGATATTTAAAATAGTTGATGAAGATAATGGAAGATAGTGAAAAATATGGCAAGAATATTAAAGAAGAAAGAATTGGTTAATACACGATTAGCAACAAATTATGGAGGCTGGATGTATTGCGATAAATGTAATGAAAATGTAGGTTATTTGTGTTATTCTACTTATGATAAGTTAGAACTTAATTATGTTTGTAATTGTGGTAGTCATGGAAGGGCATTATTATATTTTGAAGATAGTAAGATAGGAAAAAACAGTAATGATGAATTAGTTATTATAAAAAATAGATTTTGTTGTCCTAAAGATAATGAACCTTTAATTACTATATTAGATAAAAAAGTAGCTAATTATGAAATGGAAATTACTTGTAAAAATTGTGAAAACACTTATAAGTTAGTGAAATAAAAAACAACAAATTTTAAGATAGGCTAAATTAAAATTTGTTTTTTTTATTTTTTGAAACTTTTTCTCTAATTTGTGGAACTATAATAGTGAGGTGTAAAAATGATTAATCAAATAAACCTTAAAAAATTTAATAAGATATATGATGAAACTTATAATAATATTTTAAAATGTGTTTTATGTGAATGTTCTAATATAAGTGATGTAAATGATATTATTCAAGAAATATATTTAGAAGTTTATAAGAAAATAAATGATATTGAAAATATTCAAAATATTGATGCTTATATAGTAGGGATTGCTAAAAATAAAGTAAAAAAATATTATCGTTTTAGATATAAGTTTAAAATTTTATCTTTAAATAATGAAAATATTAATGATGAAGAATTTATGGATAATATTCCAAGTAATATTAATGTTGAAAATATGATTATGGAAGATAATGATTTAGAAATTATTTGGAGTTTTTTAAAGAAGAAAAAAATAGTAGTTCAAAAAATATTTTATTTATATTACAGTATGGACTTTACGATTAAAGAAATAGCAAGTTCATTAAATAAAAGTGAATCATATATAAAAAATAATTTGTATCGTACTTTAAGAGAGTTACAAAATTTATTGGGAAGGAGCAAAAATGATAAATAAAAATAATTTTAAAAAAATGTATGAGAAAAAGATTAATAAAGAAAAAAATTATCAAAATATAATGAATAAAATAGAAAAAGGAGAAAATAAAGTAAAATATTTTAAATTAGCTTTTATACCTTTATGTGTATTATTAATATGTGGTTTTGTAAGTTTAAAAGGTAATGGTAATATTTTAAAAGAAACTTTGAATAAAAATCAAGAAAGTAATAAAATAAAAGATAGTATTAAAATTAATGAAGTAAGTGAATATATGGGGGCTTTAAGAATTGATGGAAAATTTGAGCCAGTGACTAATTATTTTAATATTCCTTATTATGAAGTATTTGCTAATTTAGATATACCAAATGGTTTTACAGAAAATAATTATATGCTTTTTGTTAAAAGTAATACTGATGGAAATAATTATGATAAATTAAGGCAATATACGAAAGCATTTACAAAAGGAAATAAGCATATTGATATTAATTATTTTGATTTAGATAAGCCTGTTCGAGATTATTTATTTGAAGAAGGGAAAACATCTGTTATAAATAATTTAGAGCTGACGATTTATAAATATGAAGAGTTGTTATTTGCTAGTTTTAAATATAATAATTTATTTATCGATATTGAAACATATAATGTAAGTGAAAAAGAATTTATTAATCTTTTAAAATCAATTATTAAATAATAAAAATATTTTAAGTAAGTCTATGATAGATTTACTTTTTTTATGATTAATAAGATTCTGTAGGAATAATTAAAAAAACATTATTATTTCTCTTTTACGATAATATCTAGAGAAATTCCAATGTTTAATTTTTCAGTTTCAACATAATCTTTTTTGGGACCTTCTTTAATAATTTTTAAGTTACCGCCTGTTAAATAAGCATTTATAATTAGATTATTTTTTTCTTTTAAATAATGAAGAAGTTCGGGTACTTCCTCTTTAGGAATATTACCAACTTCTAAATAATCATCTTCAAAATCATTAATTAAAACTTTAATAGCATCTTCATTATTATACTTATAAGCTTCTAATAAACAATCACTTAATTCTTCATTATTAAATTCAATAATATTTTTATTTTCTTTTAAGATTTCTTTATCTTTATGTCCTTTATATTTTTTAAACATTTTATAGTAAATACCATTATCAATTATTTTTTTTATATTTTTAGGATGATTATCAAATGTAACACCAACAACTTTGATATTTTTATTATATAAAATATTTAAATCTTTAACTTTATTTTTCATTCAAGACACCTCTTAATTAGTATAACAGAAAGAGATTAAAATTAAAAGAATTAACTTCCAATTAATTCTTTTGCAGTTTTTAAATATTTTACTTTATTTGTTTTGCCTAATAAATAATCGCATGATATATTAAAGCTTTTACTTATAGAGTATAAGGTAGAAGTACTAACAAGATAGTGACCTTTTTCGTATTCACATAACATACCTGTAGCAATATTTAACTTTTTTGCTAATTCAGTTTGAGTTAGTTTATTTTCTTTTCTAAGTTCTTTGATTCTTTTACTAGATACTTTAGTACTTATTTCTTCAATTTCATCAACATATTTTTTTCTAAAGTTAAGTTAAATACATAGTCAACAGATATTTTAAAATGATTACAAAAATTATTTAAATGTTTTAAAGGGATAATATCATATTGCTGTTCAAATTGGTTATAGGTACTGCGAGCTATATGAAGTATTTCAGCAACATTTTTTTGACTTAAACCATTATAATCACGAATTCTTTTCATTTGATCTTTGTAATTCATACTACCACCAAGAGAATTATCACATGATATTAAGTGCTTGAAAATAAAATGACTGAAATATTGAAAAAGGTCTTGAACAATTATCAATAATATTGTATAGTAGAAATATATCATAGATAATGCAATGTGTAATACAAAAAAGATAAGAAGTTTTGACAACATATGTCGAACTTAATGAACTTGATATTTAAAAGTAGTAGAATGTTAAAATAAAGGAATGGTAAAAATGAATAAAAAGAAATTAGTGTTTATATTAACAGCAGGCTTTTTACTTCTAGTAGTAGCTAAAACTAACTATAAAGAAATTAATAATGAAAATATTATAAGTGATAGTATTAATTATAAGCAAAACTTTAAATCATTAGCTATGTATAAAAATGACGGTAATGGTGATGAAGAAATAACTACAATGCCTGAATCAGGATATGAGATAAATAAAGAAAAAAGTTATTGTACCACAGATAATATAAATAAAGTATATAATAAAATGTATACTGATGATAAAGGCAATCATATAATTACAGGATTAGAAAAAGATAGTAAATGCTATATTTATTTTAATAAAAAAGTAGTTGGTGCATCAACAACTATACTAGGAAATATAACAGTAAATGAAGGAACACCAGATTTTAGTCAAATAGCTGATACAGATGAAGGTGTATTTAAAGCAAAAGATGATGATGGAGATGCATACTACTATAGAGGAGCAGTAACTAATAATTATGTAAAATTTGCAGATAAATTCTGGCGAATAATCAGGATTAATGGCGATGGAACAATAAGAATGATATATGATGGAGAAACAGCGAGAGAAAATGGTTCAGAATTAACATTAGAAATTAGTGCATTTAATACTTCGCTTAACAATAACATGTATGTAGGATTCAGATATACAAATGGAGAAGTACATGGAACAAGATCAGAATCAACAATATTGAAAAAATTAAATGCATGGTATAGAACAAATTTAGAAAGTTATTCAGATAAAATAGATACTAATGCAGGATTCTGTGGAGATAGAACACCAAGTACTAGTGAAACAGAAATACAAAATTCAGGATCAGGAGGAATAGGAACAAACATAACATACTATGGAGCATATATAAGATTAAAAACAAATAAAGTTCCAGTATTAACATGTCCAACAGAGGATTTTTATACTATGACTAGTTCTACAAAAGGAAATAAAAGCTTAACCTACCCAATAGGCTTAATAACAGCTGATGAAGTTTCTATGGCAGGAGGATTATGGTTAACAACTAATAAAAGTTATTACTTATATACAGGTCAATCCTATTGGAATTTGTCACCGCATCACTTTAATTATAATGCGTATGCATACGTGTTCGTTATTCATTCAGATGGTAGTATTAGAAACTATGCTCCAACTCCTGAACATGGTGTGCGCCCAGTAATAAATCTGAAAGCTGATGTAGCAATGACAGGAACAGGAACAGCCTCTGACCCTTATGTAGTTGAGTAGCAAATATAAATATTTAAGTGGAGATTTATTCTTCACTTTTTGTGTGTTATAATAATTTTGTTGGTGATTTTATGAAAAAAGAATTACTTGCTCCAGCAGGAGATTTTGCTTCTTTAAAAGCGGCAATACATAATGGAGCTGATGCGGTATATCTCTCTGGTAAAAGTTTTGGAGCGAGAAAGTTTGCTAATAATTTTTCTTTAGAAGAACTTAAAGAAGCTGTTTCATATGCTCATTTATATGGAGTTAAAATTTATGTAACAGTTAATACGATTATTTATGAAGATGAAATTAATGATTGTTTAAAATATATAGAATATTTATATAATATTGGTGTTGATGCTATAATAGTTCAAGATATAGGATTAATAAGATTGATAAGAAAGTATTTTCCTGATATGGAAATACATGCATCTACACAAGCTCATACACATAATATTGAGCAAATAAAGTTTTTAGAAACTCTAGGAGTTAAGCGAGTAGTATTAGCTAGAGAAATGAGTATTTTGGAAATAAATGCACTAGATACGGATATGGAACTTGAAATATTTATTCATGGAGCTTTATGTATTAGTTATTCAGGAGAGTGCTTACTTTCAAGTGGTGTATTAAATAGAAGTGGTAATCGGGGAGAATGTGCAGGACTTTGCAGATGTTCTTATAATTTGGTAGAAGATAATAAAACTATTTTAAAGGATAAATATTTATTAAGCCCCAAGGAATTTAATACTACTAGCTATGTGGAGGAATTAAAGAAAAGTAAGGCTTATAGTTTTAAAATTGAGGGAAGGATGAAAAGTCCAGAATATGTGGGATATGTTACGAGAATATATCGAAAACTATTAGATAATGATAATTATAAGTTAAGTGAAGAAGAAATATTTAATTTAAAAAGTTTATATAATAGAGATTTTACAAAAGGTTACTTATTTAATATAAGTGATGAAGATTTTATAAGTCTTAATTCATCTAATCATTTAGGAGTACCGATTGGAGAAGTTATAGGTATTAATAAAGACAAAATAAAAATTAAGTTAAGTCATAGTATTAATCAAGGAGATGCGGTTAGACTTCCAAATAATAAAGGAATGTATGTAAATTTTTTGTATAATAGTAAAATGATGTTAATTAATAGTGCTACATCTAAAGAAGTTATTTATTTAGATAATAAAGTAGATTTAATTGATATGGGAAGTGTAAGTTTAACTATTAATAGTAAGTTAATAAGTGAACTAAATAAAACTTTAGAAAAGAAGATTAATCTTAAATGTATAATTAAAGCTAAATTAGGTGATAATCTTTATGTTAGTTATAGTGATGGTAAAAATCAGGTTGAATATATAGGTACTATTGTGGATGAAGCTAAAAGTAGTCCGATAAGTAAAGAACGAATAAAAGATATATTAGCTAAACTTGGTAATACGCCTTTTAAATTGATGGATATAGATTGTGATATAGATAATAATATTTTTATTCCAGTAGGAGTTTTAAATGAAGTAAGAAGAAAATTAGTAGATGAATTAATAAAGAAAAGAACTTCGGTAAATAGAAATATTAAACTTCAAATAAATGATTTTACTAAAATTCAAAAAGCATCAAATGATTATTATATAAGTGCACTTGCTAGAAGTGAAGAACAAGTAAATATTTTACTAGAATTAAATGTAGATTTTATTTATGTAACTAGTGAAGAACTATATAATAAATATAGGGATAAAGGAGTTATTTTAAGACTTGATCGAGTTAAAAATAGTTTTGCTGATTATAAAGGATATGAGTTATTAATTGGTGAGACTGGAAGTTTAAAATATATAAAAAATAATCTAGTTAGTACAGATTATTATTTAAATGTTGTTAATAGTAGCTATGTTAATTATTTAACTAGTTTAGGGGTTAAGAAAATAACTTTAAGTCCTGAATTAAGTATTGATAGAATTAAATTAATTGCAACTAATTCTAATGCTAACTTATTTGAATTTATAGTGTATGGTAGAATAGAATATATGATTATGAAATATAATATGGCTAAAGTAATGAAGTTTAAGCAAAATAAAAAATATGAATTATCAGATATAAGGCAAAGAAGATTTCCAATTATAAGTGATAAATATACCCATTTAATGAGTAATAATCCTATTGATTTAACAGATAAAATAGAGGAATTAAAAATAGCGGGTGTAAATGTTTTTAGGTTAGAATTGTTTGATGAAAAGGCTAATTTAATTAAGAAAATTGTTGAAGAAATTAGAAAGTCGTTATAAAAAAGTGTATATTTTTCAAAAAAGTTGTTCTAAAAAGGTGTGAAAATATGCAGAAAGTCGTTCCTAAAAGGTGTTTTTTGTTGATTAGTAAGCATAATTATTATATAATTATATTGTAGGTGATATTAATGAAAAGAAAAATATATCAGGATTTATTAAATTGGAAAAATAATTATGAAGCTAAGCCTCTAATGGTTCTTGGAGCAAGACAAGTAGGAAAAACTTATATTATAGATGAATTTTGTCGCAATGAATTTCAAAATTATGTTCATATAAATTTATTAGAAGATAAAGAAGTTGTTAAATTGTATGAATCAATGATTAATTCAGATGAAAAATATATACAACTTAAAGTTTTACTTGATTTTGATATCGAAAAAGAAAATACAATTCTTTTTATTGATGAAATACAAGAATCAGAAAAGTTAATATCAGAATTAAAATATTTTTGTGAAAAACATAATAATGTCAGAATTATATGTGCAGGATCATTACTTGGAGTTAAATTAAAAAGATTTAAATCATCTTTTCCAGTTGGCAAAGTAAAAATGATTAATTTGTATCCAATGGATTTTGAAGAATTTTTAATTGCCCAAAGTCAAGAATTGTTAATAACTGAAATTAAAAAGAGTTATCAAAAAAACAAACCTTTACTTGAGCCTGTTCATGATAAAGCTTTGAGATTATATAGAATATATCAAATTACGGGTGGAATGCCAGAGTCGGTTAAAAATATGATTAATGTAAAAAATGATGTTATAAATTATGATAATAGTATAATTCCTGATATTGTTAGTTCCTATTTTAAGGATATGGATAAATATGTTTTTAATAATGGAGAAGCTTTAAAAATAGAAAGAACTTATAATTCGGTTCCAGCTCAATTAGGAAATGAATCTAATAAGTTTCAATATTCCAAGATTATTAGTGGAGCTAAATCTAGAGACTATGATACAGCAATAGATTGGTTGGAAGCGAGTAATATTGTGGTAAAGTCAAATTTAGTATCTACTCCTGAAATTCCACTTAAAGGATTTGTTAAACCAGAAACATTTAAATTATATTTAAATGATATTGGTATATTAAGTAGTTTACTTGAAATTAAACAATACGATATTTTAAATGATAATATTTCATTATATAAAGGGTTTATTGCTGAGAATTATGTAGCTACAGAGTTAGTTAGTAATGGATTTTCGCTTTATTATTGGCAAAGTGATGGTAAAGCAGAGATTGACTTTTTAATATACACTAATGATGGAATCATTCCAGTAGAAGTAAAAGCAGGAGATTCTGTTCAATCTAAAAGTTTGGGAGTTTTTATGAAGAAATTTAATCCTAAATATGGAATTAGAATTAGTACTCGAAATTTTGGCTTTGATAAAGTTAAAAAGATTAAATCTGTTCCACTTTATGCAGTATTTTGTATTAATAACTAAAAAAGACATGCGAATGTCTTTTTTAAAACTTACGATATAATCCTATTGCTTTCCCTAAAATGGTTACATTGTCTAAAATGATTGGTGACATAGTATCATTTTCAGGTTGTAAACGAAAATGACCATTTTCTTTATAATATGTCTTTAATGTTACTTCATTGTTATCAGTCATAGCTACGACCATTTCACCATTTTTAGCTGTACTTTGTTTTTGAACAATAATTATATCTCCATCAAATATGCCAGCATTAATCATAGATTCACCACTAACATTTAAAGTGAATATTGTTTCTTTTGATGGTATTAATGAAGCAGGTAGAGAAAAGAATTCGTTAGGTCTTTCGATAGCTTCAATAGGACTTCCAGCAGTTACTTTACCAAGTAGAGGAACTTTAACTAGTTCTTCACTTTTATCCTCATATTCATTATCAACAAGAATTTCCATAGCTCTAAATTTGTTATTATCAACTTTAATATAACCAGCGTTACAAAGCTTTTTTACATGAGTATGAACAGTCGCAGGACTGGAAAGACCTAATCCTTTTCCTATTTCTCTAATTGAAGGGGGATATCCGTGGGTAGCAGTAAATTTTTTAATAAAATCTAAAACATTATTTTGCTTTTCAGTAATTTCTTTTAATTTATTTTCCATAAGTATTTACCTCCATTAATATAATATCAAAAAAACAAATGATTGTCAAACAATTGTATTTTGAAGATAATTAGTAAATATTTAATAAATTTGGTAATTTGTGATATAATAACAAAAGGGTGAACAATATTATGGAATATAAAAAATATGAATATCCTTCTTTCAATTTATATACTGTTAAAACTAATAGATTTAAAACTGTGCAAATGGAAATAATATTTAGAGATGAAGTTAAGAAAGATAATTTACTTATTAAAACTTTTTTAGCAGATATTATGACGGATTGTTCTAGTGAATATAAATCACGTAAAGAAGTTGTTAAAAAATTAGAGGAACTTTATCAAGCTAGTTTTTATGGTGTAACTAATAAAATAGGTAATGTAGTTATGACTTCCTTTGTACTTAGTTTTTTAAATCCTAGTTATGTTAATAGTAAAGAATATTTAGAGGAAGTTATTAAATTACCGATAGATATGATTTTAAATCCTTTTATAACTGCAAAAGAATTTGATATTAAAAATTTTAGTATTGTAAAAAATAGACTTAATGATGAAATTTTAAGTGTTAACGAAGATATTAATAGAGTGGCTCTTAAGAAAGCTTTGAGTAATTTAGATGAGAAATCACCAACAAGAGGGAATCTTTTAGGTTCAATTCCGGAACTAGAAGAAATTACACCTAAAAAATTAGCAGAAGCTTATCAAGAATTAATAGAAAAAAATGTATGTGATATATTTATTGTTGGTAATGTGGATATGGATAATGTTGCTAACATAATTTTTAAATATTTTAAAAATCCTGTTATTAAAACAAAAGAGTTTCTCTTTTATGTTCATAATGATGCTCCTAAAAAAGTAAAAAATGTTAATGAAGGTTCTAAATTTTTAGAAACTAATTTGGTTAATGTTTATAGTTTAGAAAATATGACACGAAAAGAACAATTAACAACTATGCATTTTTATAATTATTTATTAGGAGGGGGAGGTCTTAATACTAAATTATATCAACTTTTAAGAGAAAAGAATTCTCTTTGCTATGGGATAAAAAGCATGTATTTAAAATATGATAATTTGTTAATAATTCAAACTTCAATTAGTAAAAAAGATTTAAATAAGGCTAATAAATTAATTAAAGAGGCTTTTAGAGAAATGAAAGAAGGCAAATTTAGTGAAGAAGAACTTAATTATGCTAAAGAGAATTTTATTTTTTCACTTAATTTAGCAATGGACAATCCGGCAGGTATTTTAAATAATTATGTTTTTAATGTATTTGATGATTTACCTTTAATAGAAGAAAGAGTAAAGTTAATAAAAGATATTACGAAAGAAGAAATAGTTAAAGTGGCTAGTAAAATAAAGCCTAATATATCTTTTGTTTTAGAGGGGAAGGAACAAAATGGAGAAAATTAAAATAAAAGGAATAGATGAAGAAATATATTTTGTCACTTCTAAATTAGGATTACCTATATATATTTGGAAAAATGAGTTTGCTAAAAGTTTCTATTTATCTTTAAATGTAAAGTACGGTTCGATTGATACAGAATTTATGATTGATGGTAAAAAACATAAAGTTCCAAATGGAATAGCACACTTTATGGAACATATTAAATTTAATGTTGATAAAGACACTACAGCTAATGATTTATTTGATCCCCTGGGAAGTGATATTAATGCTTTTACTACTTTTAAATATACTAGCTATTTAGTTTATGGTACTAGTGAGTTAGAAAAAAATTTAAATAATTTACTTGATTACGTGTATAATCCTTATTTTACAAAAGAAATGATAAAAAAAGAAAAAGGAATTATTATATCAGAAATAAATATGGGTAAAGATCAACCTTATAATAATCTTTATTTTGAATTTAATAAGGCGATGTATCACAAAGAAAAATTTCGTAATTTAGTAACGGGGGAAGTAGAGGATGTTAAAAATATTGATTTAGATGATATTAATTTAATTTATGATGCTTTTTATCATCCAAAAAATATGTTTTTAATTGTTACGGGTAATGTTAATCCCTATTTGATAGAGAAAATAGTAAATGAAAATTTGGATAATAAAGATATTCAAAAATATTTAAATCCTAAAGTTGTTAAAACTACAGAGCCAAAAGGTGTACATAAAAAAGAAGTAGTAATAAAATCTCAAGTAGAAGTAGAAAAAGCTAAAATTGGGCTTAAAATTCCACGAAAAGTTTTTAAAGATTATGATAAAGCAAAGTTAAATATAATTTTAAGTATAATTCTTGCTAGTAACTTTGGGGAGACTTCAAATTTAAAAGAAGAATTATTACAAAATGGTCTTATTACTTATATGTCTTTCTCTAGATATGTAGAAGATGAGTTTGTTGTGATTGATATTACAATTGAAAGTAAATATTTGGATGAAGCAATAAAAAGAGTAATAGAGGCATTAGATAATTTAACTTTAGATGAAAGTGATTTAAAAAGAAAAGTAAACTCGGCGATAGCTGCGATGATAATAAATTATGAAGATGTAGAAAATGTTAATAATTTACTTCAAAGTTACTTAATAACTTATGATAAAGTTATAGATAATACTAAAGAAATATATGAAAGTATTACACTTACTGATATTGATAATGTTATAAGTAAAATAAATACTAAAGAAAAGACAATAGTTAAGATGATTAAAGACTAAGTCTTTTTTAATTGTTTAATATTTCTTTTTATGAGATAATAAAGCATAGAAAGAAGGCTTAATATGTTAAAGTTAGAGGATTTATCAAAAATAGGAATTGGAACATGGAAATTAGATGTCGAAAATTTTGATCAAGAATTAGAGTCATTAAAATATGCTTTTCAATTGGGAGAAAATTATACATCTTTATCTATGCTTTATAATAATGGCTTAAACGTTAAACAAATGAAAAGATTTTTAGATAGTGTTCCAAGAGATAAAATATTTATTATGGTTAATTTAGACCCAACTATTAATACGAGAAGTGATGTTGAAGCGCAGCTCAATTTATATTTGAAAGAGCTTGATATAGAATATGTTGATGCAATACAACTTCACAGTCCAAGATTTACTAATATTTCCCTAGAAGATGTATATGAAGAAATAAAACGACTTGTAGAAATAAAAAAGATACGTTATGTTGGAATTAGTAATGTTAATTTGGAACAGTTAAAGGATATATGTAAAATTGTTAAACTTGATTTTTTTGAAGGAGTATATAATTTAGAGTGCAAAATATATGAAGACATAGGTGTTTTGGATTATTGTGCTAAAAATAATATTAAATTTGTAGCATATCAGCCGCTTAGAAGAAATAGAACGGCACTTCGAAATTATGATGTTTTAGTTAATTTAGCTAAAAAATATCAAAAAACTCAAAATCAGATTATTATTAATTATTTAGTAAATGAAAAAAATATTATGCCTATTATTAAGTCTTCTAATAAAGATAGAATTAAAGAAAATATAGAAGCTTTAAATTTTGAAATGACACAGGATGATTATGAGTTATTAAACAATTTTCGAAATAAAGAATTTGACAATGTACAAGTTGTTTTTGGAAAAGAAGATGGAGTTTCAATAGACCAATTACCTAATCAATTTGACTAATGCTTGAACAAAGATGTAAAATGTTGTAAAATTTAGATAGTGATTAATATGGATTTTTATAATAATTTAAATAGGATGATTTTATATATTGAGAATAATCTTGATGAAGAAATAGATTATCAAAAGCTTTCTAAAATGGTTGGAGTTAATATTTCAACTTTGCAAAGATTATTTCCTTTAATTAGTGGAATAACACTTACAGAATATATTCGTAAAAGAAGACTAACTCTTGCTGGTAAAGATCTGGCACAGAGTGAAATGAAAGTTATCGATGTTGCTATTAAGTACAGATATAATAGTGCTACCTCTTTTTCGCGAGCTTTTGTTAAATTTCATGGAATTAAGCCAACTGAAGTTAAAAAAACAAGTAAACTTATTTTTTATCCAAAATTAGAGTTTAAAATACCAGTTATTGAAGAAGAGTTGCAATATGAAATTATTGAAATGGAAGATTTCTCAATATATGGTATTGGAATTAAAACTGATAACATGAAAATAAGAAAAGAAGCCCCAGCACTATTTACAAAAGTAAAAAAAGATTATCCGATGCCTGATTATGGGATGATAGTTTATCAAGATCGTTTTAATAGTGATCAATATGAATATTGGGTTTTATGGAAAAATAAATATCCAGAAATGACGGAAGTTAAATTTTCTAAATCAAGGTGGCTTAAGTTTCGTATTCCTTCTCAAGAAGCAAAAGATATTCAGGAAATGTCAGATAGATTTTATTTGAAGTTTTTGCCGACTTGTGAGTATTCTTTGAAAGATTTACCAGAACTTGAATATTATCATGATGATGTAACTGATTTTTTGATACCAATAAATTAACTTTTATTGTACATAAAAAGTCAGTTTTTTTTATTTGAAATTATTTATACTATAGTAGCAAATGGGGTTTTTAGTATGAAATATTATTACGAGATTTATTTAAATAATAAAAATGTTACAAGAGAAGAATGGCATAATTATCTTTCTTCTTTACAAAAGTTTATTGGTGCTTTGCATTTTTGGAAACTAGTTATAAAATTAGATTATAATAAATTTAGATATTATATAGTATCACCAATTAAACTTCCTATAAGTTTAAATAATACCAATTTTTTATTAAGAGCTACTGATGAAATTTTAAGTGATAAAGGATTATTTTGTGGTATTTATTTTAATAATATTTTAGATAATGTTGTTAATATTTATAATAATTTAAAGAAAAAAGATAAAGAATTTACAGAGATAATTTTTTATATGCGAGGTTATAATAAAGAAAATTCAATACTATCTAAAATTAAATTAAAATATAAATATAAAAATAAGTTATGTTGTAAAAATTTGTTTTTTAGAACTCCAATAAATATTTTACATGTTGATTTTAATGAAGCTAAAAGCTTTTGTTATCAGAAATTCCCTAAATATATGAGTATTGATAAAGTAATGCATCTGTTTCGTAATGATGAAGCAGAAGCAATAATGAAGGTAGATACATTTCCTTATTTAGAGGATAACTTTTTCTTAAATCATAATGCCTTTGATTTTGATAGACATTCTTTAGTAATGGGGGCTAGTGGGGCAGGTAAGTCTAAATTTTTAGCTTTACTTATTAGCAATATTTATAAATATAATAAACAGAAATATAAAGTAGTGGTTATTGATCCTCATGATGCGTTAAAAGATGATTTAGGTGGGATACAAAATGCTGTAATTGATTTTAAAGATGAGAGAATGATTGATTTATTTAAAAATAATATTAAAGATATTAATGCTAATGTGGAGCTATTAATGAGTCTTTTTAAATCATTAATTAATGATTCTTATAATGCTAAATTGGAACGTGTTTTAAGATATAGTATTTATATTCTTTTAGAGAAAAAAGATTTTTCCTTTGTTAATTTGCGGCGTCTTTTACTTAATTTAGATTATCGTAATGAGCTTATTAGAGAACTTAAAAGAGAATTACCATCTAGTGTATCATATTTCTTTTTAACAGATTTTAATGAACTTAAAACTTCTAGCTATAATGAAGCAATTGCGCCAATAATATCTTTTATTGATGAAATGCAAATGGTTCCCGTATTTAATGATATTAAAGAAAATAATGGGTTAATAGATATAATAAAAAATAATTTTTTAAGTGTTTTTTCATTAAATAGAATTAATTTAGGAGATAAAGTTACAAAAACTATAGCAGGTTTATTAATGCAACAATTATTTTTAATCGCAGAAGAAAGAATAATGGATGAGCATATTATTTTTATAGTAGATGAAGTTGCAGTTATAGAAAATCCAATTTTAGCTCGTTATTTATCTGAAATGCGAAAATTTAATGTTAATGTGATTTTAGCAGGACAATATTTTAGCCAAATAAGTGATGATTTAAAAGATGCAATACTAGCTAATACCCTTAATTATTATATATTTAGGGTAGCAAGAAGTGATGCGATATTACTAGAAAAAAATCTAGAGATAAAGTTAGTTAATAGTGATAAAGATGAAGATAAATATAAATTACTTACTAATTTAAAAAATCAAGAATGTATAGTAAGAATTAGTAATAGAGGTTCTATGTATCCAGCTTTTAAAGCTAAAACTGTCAATTTTGTTTCTAAAGTTAAAAATAATTATAAAGAAAATAAATTTATTATAAAAGAAAGTGTAGAAGAAAAACCTTTTAATTTTGAGTTTAATATTGATAGTAATGTAACAGCAGGGGATATTATGAGTAAATCAAGTAGTAGTAGAAAGAAGGTATAATAATGAGTGAAATAGAAACTAAAGAGGTTATTAATAAAATTTTTAAGGCGGTGTTTGATAAAGATTCGCC
The DNA here is from genome assembly GCA_947646115.1 of uncultured Mycoplasma sp. GTDB lineage: Bacteria > Bacillota_I > Bacilli_A > RF39 > UBA660 > Caccenecus. Next base: position 14,714 of record CANSFH010000005.1, on the reverse strand, counting down.
TTATAGTTTAGATGAGGTAAAAAGTAAGTTTGCTTTTGATGTAAGATTACCTATAGCTGTTAGGGATTCTACAACAGGTGAGGAAACTTATACGGTTACAGTTAATTCTCTTAAATTTATAACTAATGCTAATATGGAGAAGCGAGATAATAATGAAGGTTGGATATTAGATAAAAAAACAGTTAAGAATTTAAAAGAACTATTAGAGATTTGGGATAGTATTAATTATACAACGACAGAAAGAGTATATGAAAGTATGAATGTTAGTAAAAGTGATCCTATATATAATTCTACTAATGTTTATAATTCCACAGATTGTGGCCGTTGTAATAATATTGTATTTTGTGATGGAATTCATGAATCTAATTATACAATAGCAAGTCAACGAAGTACTAATCTTAATTATTGTATAAGAGTAGATGATTCTAATACTTGTACTAATTCCTATAATGTAATTTGTTCAGCTAAAATTAGTAATTCACTATTTATTCAAGATTGTAGTAATTTATATGAATGTATATTTTGTAGTCATATGTCTAATAAAGAGTATTGTATTGCTAATATGCAGTTTACAGAAGATGAATATTTTTATCTTAAAGGTGAAATTATTAAATGGATTTTACAAAATTAAAAATATTTAAATATACAGAAGAAGTATGTTATGCTATAATTTAATTGGTGATGAAAATGAAAAGAAAAAGTATTTTATGGGGTGTTTTATTAATTATAGGAGGAGTATTATTTTTAGGAAATAGTCTTGATATTTGGCATATTAATTTATTCTTTAAAGGATGGTGGACATTATTTATTATTGTACCATCAATTATAGGATTATTAGATAAAGATAGTATGAGTGGATCATTTATTTCTTTAGTAGTGGGAGTGCTATTACTGCTTGCTTGTAGGGACATTATTTCATGGAGTAAAATATGGAAAATATTTGTACCAATCCTAGTTATTGTAATGGGTGTTATGCTTATTTTTAGAAGTTTAAAAAACCCTAAAATGAAAACAAGTAAAAATGCTTTAGAATACGTGGCAATATTTTCGGAAGTTGATGAGAAAATTAAGGAAATAACAAGTGATTTTAAAGCTATATCAATTTTTGGGGGGAGTTAATTTAGATCTTAGAAAAGCTAAAATTGATAAAGATATTGTAATTGAATGTACAACTATATTTGGTGGTATAGATATTAGAGTACCTGATAATGTAAAAATTAAAACGAGTGGGACGCCTATTTTTGGGGGAGTAGAAAATAAATATACTGAAGAAGATAAAAGTAGTGTAACTATTTATATTAATTATGTATGTGTGTTTGGTGGTATAGATATTTCATAGAGCTTAAGTTATTGGAAAAATAAAATTTTTATAATATAATGCATATAGATGAAAGAAGATTCATACAATAAAAAAAGAATATTCAACTTCGCGTGTTGGGTATCTAATTGGTTTAAGACACCTTATTACGAATGTAATTGGGTGTCTATTTCTTTATAACTAATACCAATAAGGTAATAATTAGTAAAGTGATAATAAATAGAAGAATGGATATTAATATATCTTTCTTTCGTATCTTGTAAGAATGAAAGAAGGTAAACACCTAACAGTTAAATATTCCTATATTAACTATATCATTAATAAGTTTATAAATAAAATAAGTATTATAAATCTTTACAATATATGATAAAATCATAAACTAGTTATTATATTTTATTTTTAAGTTTACGAGCTCTAATTTGAGTATCACTAGTAGGAGCGGGATTAACAGTAGAATCAAATAGTTCAGCCATAAAATTAAAATATTCATCAGGAGTAGCACTTATTTCATCAGCTATTTCAGCAAAACTTTTATTTATTAATAATTTGGGAGATAAAGGACTTAATACTTCGGAAACTAATCCTTTTTTTATAGCTAATTTTTGTTTAAATCTTAATAAATCTTGAATAATTATTTTTGTGAAGTCATCTAGAAATCTATTTTGAAGTTCATTTATAATGTTATCTATTTCTTGTATAGTAATACTTCCAGTCTCTAAAGCAGGAATAGCATATAACTTAACGGTTGTTATTGGTTCAGGATAAATGCGTTTTATAATAAAATCATAATACCATTCTTTTTTGATACTATATTTTATAGAAATTTGGCCATTTACTTTGCATATTTCTAGGTCATAATATAAAGAAACTTTAGGTGAGTGACTATAGCCTGCATATAAAATAGCAGATTCCATCTGTGAAGGAGTTATATGAGAAAGATCTTTTAAGGGACCTTGGCCAGGTAAAGTAAAATTTGAAAAAACTTCATATAAATTATCATTAGTAATAACTTCAAAGCATGCTCCTTCGATAGTTGGTCTAGTGTTTGTTTTAGATCCAACGATTAAGTTACCTTCTATATCAAAGCAAAAATGATTAGGGTAATTACTGGTATAAGAATTCTCAAAAATAAATAATTGTTCAAAAGCATTTATGTTTTTGCGAGTATAGTTTGTTTTATATAAATGTCCAAGCAATTTACATTGTTCATTATGTTCATTTTCAGTAGAGTATGTAACTAAAAATTGGATTCCATCTTGTAGAAAAATATCGTTTACGACACCAGGCATAGTTTTCTTAAATGTTAAACCATATTTACCTTTACGAATAGTTAAGGTTTCTAAAATGGGAATTTTTTCACCAATATGGTAATCTTGTCTTCTTTCATATATAGAATTTTTTGACGTTACATTAATAAAAGTAATTTCTTCGACATAGGCCATAAAGCCTAAAGTTTCACTATTTTTACTATAACATGCTGTATGTGTGGTGCAAGTTCTGGTGTCAATTATTTCGATAGATAAACTATCTAAATCAAATTTAGTTATTTGATAATCTGATAATCTATTGGGATCAATAGGAATGTTGAAATATTTAGCAATATCTTGTATAGTTGCTAATCCTTGATTATATTTCTCATAAATTTTTTCTATGGGTTCTTTTTTCATAACAAAACCTCCTATTAACATTATACCATGTAATTATTTAAAATAAAAAAACTATTCATTTGGAATAGCTTTTATTATCTGTTGTAGAATTCTACGATTAATGATTCGTTGATTTCTTGATTTAATTCACTTCTTTCTGGATATCTTACATAAGTACCAGTCATTTTGTTTTTATCAAATTCAACAAAAGCAGGAAGTGTTGCTTTAGCTTCAACGCTAGCTCTAATAGCTGGATGATCTAAAGAATTTTCTTTTACAGCGATAATGTCGCCTGGTTTACAAGAATATGATGGAATATCAACTTTAACACCATTAACTGTAATGTGTCCATGGTTAACAACTTGTCTTGCTGCACGTCTAGTGTTTCCTAATCCCATACGATAAACTACGTTATCTAAACGAGATTCAAGAAGTTTTAACATATTTTCGCCAGCCACACCTTTCATTTTAGATGCACGTTCGAATAATTTATGGAATTGTTTTTCATTTAATCCATACATAATTCTAACTTTTTGTTTTTCTTGTAATTGGACACCATATTCGCTTAATTTTTTACGTCTGTCATTTCCATGAGCTCCAGGAGCGTAAGGACGACGAGCTAAATCTTTACCATTTTCTAAAGTAGAAAAGTTTAATCTACGTGATTTTTTATAAGCAGGTCCAGTATATCTTGCCATTTTTTATTCTCCTTTCTATTAATCTAAATACAAAGGGTTGTTCTAAAATAATTATAGGGAGTTTATTTTAATAATTTCTTTAGGGCAGTCCTAAATACTTTTATATCTGATTAGACAATAAACACATTATAATTCTTAATAGAACACTGCCATGTACTTGCACTAATAATTATACACATTTTTTTTAATATGTCAAATTATTATATGAAAATTGTTTGTTTTTATTACTTCGGGGATAGTTGGAATTAAAAGGTAAATATAAATAATAGTTTTGCTTGCTATTTTTCTTTTCTTTATTTAAAATAATGTATAAGGGTTTTGTTGAAGATAAAATTTTAATATAGCGAAAAAATGTTTGACATACAATTTTTCGTATGCTATACTATAAATGTAGGTTGGTAGAATAAAATGATATTTTATCATATTAAAATTACTAGTATTCAAAATGAAGGGAAAGAATTATGAAACAAGTTAAAGATGAAAAGAATAAAGATAAAGCTCTAGAACAAGTTTTGGCTGATATTGAAAAACAATTTGGGGCTGGGGCAATCATGAAATTAGGCAGTGAAGAACATTCTAAAATTGATGTTACTTCAAGTGGTTCTTTAGCATTAGATGTAGCTTTAGGAGTAGGTGGATTTCCTAAAGGAAGAATTATTGAAATATATGGACCTGAATCAAGCGGTAAAACAACAATTGCTTTACAAGCGATAGCGGAAGTGCAGAAACTTGGAGGTAGAGCAGCTTTTATTGATGCAGAACATGCTCTTGATCCAGTTTACGCTAAAGCTTTAGGTGTAGATATTAATGAACTTTTATTATCACAACCTGATACAGGAGAACAAGCTTTAGAAATATGTGAAGCTTTAGTTCGAAGTGAAGCGGTAAATATTGTTGTAATAGATTCAGTTGCTGCATTAGTTCCACAAGCTGAAATTGATGGAGAGATGGGAGATTCTCATGTTGGGCTTCAAGCAAGATTAATGAGTCAAGCTTTGAGAAAACTATCAGGGACTATAAATAAAACTAAAACAACAGCTATTTTTATAAACCAATTAAGGGAAAAAGTTGGAGTTATGTTTGGTAATCCTGAAACTACGCCAGGTGGAAGAGCGCTTAAATTTTATGCAACAATTAGGCTTGATATAAGAAGAGCAGAACAAATTAAACAAGGAGATCAAATAGTAGGTAATAAAACTAATATTAAAGTTGTTAAAAATAAAGTTGCACCACCATTTAAAACTGCTACTGTAGATATAATGTATGGGGAAGGAATATCAAGAGAAGGTGAATTAATTGATATTGCTGCATCTTTAGATATAATGGATAAAAGTGGTGCTTGGTATTCTTATAATGGTGAGAAAATTGGTCAAGGTAAAGAAAATGTTAAACTTTATTTAAAAGATAATATAGCTCTTAGAGATGAAATAGATAAAAAAGTGCGTGAACATTATGGATTCGATAAAGAGATGCTTAAAAATAACGAAGAATAAAGTATTAAAAATGAACAAAAAAAGAAATGTTCATTTTTTTCTTGCTTAATATGACAATAACCTTTATAATATAGTATATAGATAGTTAATCTATAATAATATGTAAGGAGATTTTAAAATGGAATTTAATTTGATGTCCATTTTAACTCTTGTGATTGGATTTTTTGTAGGGTTTTTATGTGTAGCTATTTTTATAGCTATTAGACATAATCGTAATGAAGATAAAGCTAATAAATTAATTGAAGATGCAAAAAAAGAAGCAGATAAACATAAAAGAGATACTTTAATGGAAATTAAAGAAGAATCTTATCGTCTAAAACAAGAAGTTGAAAAAGAGATTAAAGAAAAGAAAGCTGAAATAAAAGATAGTGAGAGTAGACTTTTACAAAGGGAGTCATCACTTGATAAAAGAGAAGAAATGCTTCAAAAAAGAGATTTGAATTTAGATGACAAAGAAAATAATTTATTAGCGAAACAAAAAGAAATGCAAGAAAAAGAGCTTAAAATGGATGAACTATTGAAAGAAGAATTAGAGAAATTAGAACAAATTGCTAATTTTTCAAAAGAAAAAGCTCATGATTTAATTATGAAACGAGTAGAGAATGATATGTCGAGAGAAATTGTAGACTATATCAAAGAACAAGAAAGAATTGCTAAACTAGAGGCTCATGAAAAAGCAAAACATATAATAGTTTCTAGTATGGAACGTTATAGTGAAGATGTAGCTAATTTGCAAACTGTAAGTACGATAGATTTGCCTAATGATGAAATGAAAGGTAGACTTATTGGTAGAGAAGGAAGAAACATTAGAACTATTGAATCAGTTACAGGAGTTGATTTAATAATTGATGATACTCCAGAAGCTATAGTTATTTCTTCATTTGATCCACTTAGAAGAGAAATTGCTAAAGTAACTATAGAAACATTAATTAAAGATGGTAGAATTCATCCGGCGAGAATTGAAGAGATATATGATAAAGTATCACGTGATATTAATACTAAAATTATGGAGATTGGAACACAAACTATTTATGATTTAGGTATTAATAAAATGGAACCAGAATTAATTAATTTAATAGGTAAACTTAAATATCGCTCTAGTTATGGTCAAAATGCGTTACAACATTCAATTGAAGTTGCTAATTTAACAGGATTAATGGCAAGTGAAGTTGGAGAAAATGTAACTCTTGCTAAAAGAGCTGGGTTATTACATGATATTGGTAAATCTATTGACTTTGAAATTGAAGGAAGTCATGTAGAAATTGGAGCTGATTTAGCACGTAAATATCATGAAGATAAAGTAGTAATTAATGCGATAGAATCACATCATGGTGACAAAAGTTCTGATAATATAATATCAGTATTAGTAGAAATAGCAGATACATTATCCGCAGCGCGTCCTGGAGCTAGAAATGATACTATGGATAACTACATGAAACGTTTAAGTCAACTGGAAGAAATTGGTAATTCATTTGAAGGTGTTGAAAAAACATTTGCAATGCAAGCAGGTAGAGAAATAAGAGTAATTGTTAAACCAGATGAGGTTGATGATGCTAAAAGTTATAAAATGGCTCGTGATATAAAGGATAGAATAGAATCAGAGATGCAATATCCTGGTACTATAAAAATTAATGTAATTAGAGAAACAAGAGCAATGGAAGAAGCGAGATAAGCTTCTTTTTTGTATATTTATTAATTTTTTACTTAAGCTAATAATGGTGAAAAATATGAAAAAAACATCTATTTCTTTTGGACTTGTTAATATTCCTGTAGTAATTAATCCTATTATTAAAAATAATGATATTTCTTTTAATCAATTACATAAAAAGTGTGGATCAAGAATTAAATATGTAAAATATTGTAGTCGTTGTAAAAAAGAGGTTAAACAAGGGGATATAATTAGAGGATATGAGTATGAAAAAGATAAATATATAACAATTAATGATGAGGAATTTGATAATTTAAAAAGTGAAGATGAAAAAATTATTGAAATAGTAGGATTTATTGATTTAAAAGAAATAGATCCTGTATACTTTGAAAAAAGTTATGCTGTGAGCGTTAATAATAAGAGTAAAGCTTATAGTTTGTTTAAAGATGCATTAGAAAAAACAAAGAAGGTTGCTTTAGCTAAAACTGTTATTGGAACTAAATTTTATTATGTAGTTTTAAGATTAAGTAGGGGCATTATGGTTATGAATACTATTTATTTTGAAGAAGAAGTTATTATGCCCGAGGCAGTTGTAGAAGCTAAATATACAAAAAAGGAACTTGATTTAGCGACTCAGTTAATTGATTCTTTAAAGATGAAATTTGAGCCTGAAGAATTAATTGATGAATATCAGACTAAAATTAAAAAAGCTATTGATATGAAAATAGATGGTAAAACAATTAAAAAGCCTAAGAAAAAGAGTGAGAAAAGTATTAAGGATTTAATGACCGCTTTGGAAATGAGTTTAAAAAATGTTTAATAATAAAAATATTAAACCTATGCTTTTAAGGGAAATAAAAAAGCCTTTTAATGATAATAATTATTTATATGAGTTAAAATATGATGGTTATAGAGTTATTATATATGTTAGTAAAAATGAATTTGAAATAAGAAGTAGGAATAATATCGATGTTACAAATTTATATCCAGAGTTAGAGAATATAAAAAAGTTAGTTGGTAATAAAAAAGTAATATTTGATGGAGAAATCGTGGCGATGGAAAATGGTAAACCATCATTTAGTAAGCTACAAGCTAGAAGTCATTTAAAGGATAAGAATAAAATTAAAAGTATTGCTAATGATTCACCTGTAACTTTTATAGTTTTTGATATTTTATATCAAGATAAAGAATTGATTAATGAAGAGCTTGTAAAAAGAAAAGCTATTTTAGAAAAATATAAAGATACTAATTATTTTGTAAAATCTAAAATATTTAATAATGGGATAGAGTTATTTAAAAAGATTAAAGAGTTAGATTTAGAAGGGATTGTGGCAAAAGATAAACATAGTTTATATATTCCCAATAAAAGAGTTAGTAGTTGGATTAAAATAAAAAATTTTAAGAAAGGAAAATTTTTTATTCATGGAATTATTTTTAATAAAGAAAAGTATAGTTTGCTTTTAGGGGAATATCGAAATAAGAAATTATATTTTATTGGTAAAGTAAGTATTATGCCCAATAATCTTTTATTGAAAAAATTGCTTAAATTAAAAAAATGTGAAAATGTTTTTGTAAATCATAAGGAAAAAGCAGAATATATTGTTCCTTTAGAAAAAGTTGAAGTGAGTTTTATAGAGAGAACTTTAAATGGTATTTTAAGAGAACCTTTTATTAGTTCTAAAAAAGCCTAGAAATTAAAATTCTAGGCTTGATTTACTTCCATAATTACAGGTAAGATTATTGGTCTACGACCTGTAAGTTCATTTATATATGGATATAATTCTAAAATGATTTGATTTTTTAGATCAGTGTAGTTATATGTTGAAGTACTTAAAAATTTGTTTACAATATCAGTAATTTTTCTTTCGATTTTGTTTATTAATTCAGGGTTTTCATTAACCATTATAAAGCCTCTAGTAGTAACATTAGGTTTTATTAATAGTCTTCTAGTTAATGTGTTAATATTTAGTATTGTTACTAATATACCATCATTGCTCATTAATTTTCGATCTTTGATAACTTGGGAACCAATATCACCAATTCGTGAACCATCGACATAAACATCCCCGTTTTTAACAGTTTCGCCACGAGTGACAACACCTTTATTTAAGTTTATTACATCCCCATTTTTACAAATAAAGATATTTTCTTTAGGTATACCACAAGATTCAGCAATGTCCCCATGTTGTTTTAACATGCGGTATTCACCATGCATGGGCATAAAATATTTTGGATTAATAATTCGAAGCATCCATTTTAATTCTTCTTCTTTAGCATGACCTGAAGTATGAACATCATTAAAAGTTTTATTAGTATAAACTTTAACACCTTTTAAATATAATTTATTAATTATTTTATTGATACTAGCGGCATTTCCAGGAATAGGTGATGATGAAAATACGACTAAATCATCTGGCATAAGAGTTATTTGTTTATGAATGCCATTAGCAATTCGGGATAGGGCTGCAAGGGGTTCTCCTTGAGTTCCTGTACATAAGATACATATTTCATTTTTCTTTAAATTTTTTGCCCCATTATTATCAATAAAAATAGATTTATCTTCAATTAAGCCATTATTTACGGCAAGTTCAATACTAGTTTCCATAGAGCGACCAAAAATAATTATTTTACGATTATTTTTACGACAAGTTTCAACAATATGTTTGATACGATAAATATTAGATGCAAATGTCGCTATAATTACACGGCCATAGTGACGAGATACTATATCATTTAAGGCTTCATCAACACTTGATTCACTTTTAGAAAAACCTGGTGATAAAGCGTTAGTTGAATCACTAAGGAGAAGAGTAACACCTTTACTACCAATTTTAGCCATTTTATGAATATTGGCAACAGGACCAATTGGTGTTAAATCAAATTTAAAATCTCCAGTTTCAAAAATTGTGCCGTTGGGAGTGTGAATAGCAATGGCATAAGATCCAGGAATAGAGTGAGTAGTGCCAACAAATTCGACAGTGAAATATTTTGTTTTAATAACTGTTTCTTCGGTTACAATTTCAAGGTTATCATAATTAACATTACGATCATTAAGCTTTTTGATTATTAGATCCGCAGCTATTTTAGATGTATAAATTTTAGGTATATTTACACTATTTAGAAGAAAAGATATACCACCAATATGATCTTCGTGACCATGAGTTATTATTAATCCTTTAATTTTATCTTCATTTTGTTTAAGATATGTAACATCCTGTATAACGTAATCAATTCCAAGTAAGTCATCTTCTGGAAACATAACACCTGCATCAATAATTAAAATCTCATTATTATGAGTTACAACATACATGTTTTTTCCGACTTCGCCTAAACCACCTAAAGCAACAATGGACGTAGTCTCATTATTATTATTCATTAAAATCTTCCTCTCTTGTTATAAAAATAAAGTTGATAACTGGAATTAATTATACTATTATTTTAGAGTTTTGTCTATCCTAAATATTATTTTGCAATATTTAGATGGTTAATTATCTTAAAAAATTATTATACTTTGGTAAGTGTTAATAATTATAAAAGTATATATTAAATAATGTAAATGTTAATTTAATGTATTTTTTTGACATTACTTTACAATTGTTTTAAAAATAAATATATATAAAAGTTTGGTTATAAGATATACTAATAATAGAGGTGAAATTCTATGGAATATAAAAATTTAAATGAGGAATTAATTGAATTAAAAAAAGTTAATAATCGTAATAATGGTATAATAATTGTACTACTTGCTATATTATTATTTGTTTGTATTATGGCTGTTTATGTTAAATTTTTTAGTTAATAAAAAACTGGAATTTTTTCCAGTTTAGGCTTCTTCGATAAATGTTTTACTTTTATGAGGTTCATCTAATAAAAGACCTTCGTAATTTCTTTGTCTTAAAACTTCATATATACAGATAGCTACACTATTAGAGAGATTTAAAGCTCTTACATTGTCAGTCATGGGGATGCGATAGCAATTATCTATATATGGTTTTAAGATTTCACGGGGAATACCAGTTGATTCTTTACCAAAGATAAGATAAATATCTTCTTTTATATCTTTGTAATTAGGGTTACTGTGAGGTTTGTGGCCATAGCGAGTAAAAAAGAAATATGAGCCAGGATTTTTTTGAAAGAATTCTGTAATATTTTCATATATAACATATTTACATTTATCAATATAATTAACACCACTTCTTTTAATGTATTTTTCGTCTAAAGAAAATCCTAAAGGTTTAATTAAGTGTAGAATAGTGTTAGTTGCGACACAAGTACGCATAATATTTCCTGTATTTCCAGGAATTTCAGGTTCAAATAAAACTATATTTAACATAAAATCACTCCTAAAAATAATTATAAGATAAAATGTAAAATAAGTAAATAAATTAAGATAATAATGATAGTAGGTGAATTTATTATGAGTGAAGCAAAAAATAAAACAATTAATTCAGAGCAACTATATGCAGGAGCTTTATTGAAATTTGGTTGGCTAGATAATATTGATATGGTTATTATTTTAGATAGTATAAGAAATCATAGTGATATAGAGTATATAGGAATGGGAAATAGAAAATCAGAAATATATAAATATATGCAAATTGATTATGGAGTAACGGCTTTATATCCTAATTATACATTAGATACAAAAGTGGGCTCTAAAGCTTATGGAGTTATAACTTTAAGACGTAAATTAGAACTTATGATGAATAAAGTTGTGAAAGAATATTTTAATAATATTGATTTATATTGGTTCGTATTAAAAAAAGTTAATTATATGGCAGGTATTAGTGGAACATGTGATATTGAAGCATTTAATCCTTTAGAACAAAGTATAATTTTTGATTTATTAAGTCAAGGGTTATTAACTAAAGAAACAAGTGAAGAGGAAGAGTTTGATTTTAATATTACAAATTTAGGTAAAGTATATTTATTTAAGAAAGAGAATAAAAATTTAGTAGATCAATTTAGAATGGCTATTATGAGTTTAGGATATAGAGAAAATGATTTAGATAGATATTTATTAACTCAAAGTTTAAATAGCAATGTTAGTGAAATTTTAGATGTAGAAAAATTTAAGTTATTTTATCAAAGATTAACTCCTAATATTTCTAGAAATTAAGTTAATATTCTTGCTATCTAAAAACTTTTAATTTATAATTAATTTGAGGTAGATATAATGACAGATAAATTAGCTAAATTTTTTATAGGTATTTTTGGTGGTATTGCAAGTGTTTGGTGGGGCAAATATTTAGTAATGTTTATTATTTCTTTATTGCCAATTTTAGAGCTTAGAGGAGGACTTATTGCGGCCAGTTTAATGGATGCGCCAATGCTACCTAGTTTTTTAGTTTGTTTTTTAGGGAATATAATTCCTATTCCATTTATTTTATGGTTTATAACAGGTATATTTGATTATTTAAAAAAGAAAAGTAAAAGATTAGGTTCTTTAGTTTTAAAACTAGAAAAAAAGGCTAATAGTAAAAAAGAGCAAATAGAAAAACTTAAATATGTAGGTTTAGTTTTATTTGTAGGTATTCCTTTACCAGGAACAGGTGCTTGGACAGGATGCTTAATTGCAGCATTATTAGGGATGGATAAGAAAAAAAGTACTGTAGCGGCAATACTTGGTGTTATTATGGCTGGTATTATTATGTTAATATTTTCTTATGGTATTTTAGGAGGAATATTAAAATGACAACTATATATTTGATTAATAATAATTATACAATGAATAATTTAAATTTTCCTAGTCATGAATCTTTGGATAGCAAAAGAGAGAAAAGAATTCTTAGTATTGAAGGAGAAAAGGAAAGTGCAAAATTAAAAAATATTCCTTATTTAGAACATGTACAAGCTATTTATACTTCTAATTATGTAATGAGTATTGGGACTGCGAAATATTTGGCAAAAGATTTAGAACTTGATATTAATATTGATAGTGATTTAGGAGAAAGAGTGTTAGGAAATTTAGGCGATAAAAAAATTCGTATGGTAACAGAAATGCAAGAGAATGATTTTAATTATAAGCTTAATGGGGGAGAATCACTTAATGAAGTTAAAAAAAGAATGCTTCATTTTATAAATAAAGTTATTCAAAAAGATAAAGATAAAACTATAGCAGTTTTTACTCATAATGTTGCTATTACAAGTTTGCTTAGTAATTATTGTACTAAAGGATTCAATTTAGATAATAGACTTATTTTAAATTATGGGGAAGATGCAATTATTGATGGAGCATGGGATGGTATAAATATAATTGAATTACAATTTCAGGATGATGAACTAATTAGTATTGCTAGAAATAAATAAAGAGAAAATCTTTATTTTTTTATATTAGAAATTTTTTATTCCGAATTCTTTTGACTGAAATATTGAAAAACATGTTGAAAATGTATCAATAATATTGTATATTAGAAATATATCATAGAAAGTATAATAGAAGAAGCAAGAGAAGTTTTGACAAGATTTGTCGAAGCTAATGAAAAGAGAATATTAAAGTATTAAAATAGGGAAGTAAAGGATTGATAGGATGAAGAAGAAAATAGCTTTAATAACCATTGTAGGAGTGTTATTAGGATTAACAGTAATAGTAAAACCTAAAGAAAAAGAAGAATATAAAGATATAACAGAATATAATAATAAATTAGCATTATTTGTAGAAAATGAAGAAGGAATATATGAGGAAGCACAAACAATACCAACAAGTGGATATACTTTAAATGAGAGTAAAAGTGCATGTAGTAATAATGCTAAACCAAGTTGGAATATAAGTGATAATACTTTAAAAATATCAAGTCTAGAACAAAGTAGTACAAGTTGCTACTTATATTTTAGAAAAGCTAATTCAGTGGATAAAATACTAGCTAATTCCAAAGTAAATGAAGGGACACCAGATTTTAGTAAGATAGCAGATACAGATGAAGGAATGTTTAAAGCAGAAGATGATGATGGAACTTCATATTACTATAGAGGAGCAGTAGAAAACAACTATGTTAAGTTTGCTAATAAATATTGGCGAATAATAAGAATAAATGGTGATGGATCAATAAGATTAATCTATCAAGGAACAAGTGCCACATCAACAGGAACAGATGCACAAATAGGAACAAGTGCATTTAATACAAGTTATGATGACAATATGTATGTCGGATTTAAATATACAAATGGAGAAGTCCATGGAATAGGAACAGAATCAAAGATATTAAAACAATTAAATACATGGTATACAACAAATTTATCAAGTTATGCAGATAAAATAGATACGAATGTAGGATTCTGTGGAGATAGAACACCAAGTACAAGCTCAAGTACAATCAATAATTCAGTAGGAACAGTAACAACAACTACATATTATGGAGGATATATAAGATTAGTAAATAGTACAAAATCACCAAGTTTAACATGTCCTACAGATGACTTCTATACAGTAGCAAGAGCAAGTAAAGGAAATAAGAGTTTAACATATCCAATAGGACTAATAACCGCAGATGAAGCAGCAATGGCAGGGGGAGTTTACTCAGTAGACAATCAAAGCTATTACTTATATAATGGTCAAATATATTGGACTTTGTCTCCGTGTATTTTTAGCAGTGGCGGGAGTGCTCACGTGTTCGTGGTGGGTTCGGATGGCTACTTCAACGACTACAGCGTGACCAGCGCGTATGGTGTCCGTCCAGTCATAAACCTTCGTTCAGATATAGAATTAACAGGAATAGGAACAATGAGTGATCCATATGTCGTAGTAGGAGGAAACTAATATGAAAAATAATGAAAATAAAAAGAAGTTACTAATATTAGTAGGAATACTCTTACTTATTGGTGGTATATCCTATGCTTACTTTACAGGAGTATCAACTTTTAATGGAAATGGTTCAAGTGTAGAAGGAATAACAAGTGATATAAATGGAGCAA
>CANSFH010000004.1 GCA_947646115.1 uncultured Mycoplasma sp. | reverse complement strand
ATAGTGAAGATATACCTCAAACTGGGTATACATTAAATGTAGAAAAGAGTGTATGCTCAAACGATACAGTACCAGGATGGAATATTTATAATAAGAGATTTTATACTGATAATTTGAAAAAAAATGGAACAAGCTGTTATTTGTATTTTGATAAAATAGTGGAAGCTGGCAACAATATTTTATCTAGCATTCCTATAAATGAAGAAACACCAAATTTCTCAACTGTAGCAACGACAGATGAAGGGATATTTAAAGCTAGAGATAATGATGGCGATACATTTTATTGGAGGGGGGCAGTCACAAATAACTACGTAAAATTTGCTAATAAAATTTGGAGAATAATCAGAATAAATGGTGATGGCAGTATTAGAATAATCTATGATGGAATAGCATATACAAGCGCATTCAATTCAAGTTATAATAATAATATGTATGTAGGATTCAAGTATACAAGTGGACAAGTACATGGAACAGGAACAAAATCAACAATATTAACAAATCTAGAAACATGGTATACGAGTAATCTAGCAAATTATGCAACTAAAATAGATATAAATGCAGGATTTTGTGGAGATAGAACGCCAAGTACAAGTAAAGTAGAAATAAATAATCGAGGAGGTACTGGTGAAGAAGTAACATATTATGCAGGCTATATAAGGCTAAGTACAGGAATGCGTAATCCAAACTTAATGTGTTCAGCAGAAGATTTATACACAATTAAAGAATCAGAAAATGGAAATAAGAGTTTAACATACCCAGTAGGACTAATAACCGCAGATGAAGTAGCATTAGCAGGAGGATATTACGTAAAAGAGAATTATAGTTATTATTTATATGCTAGTCAACAATACTGGACTTTAACTCCGTATATGGTTGGATCAGGAGGCTATGCTAGCGTGTTCCGTGTAGATAATACAGGAGCTCTCCTAAATGATACGCCAAATTATTCGTTAGGGGTACGTCCTGTCATAAACCTTCGCTCAGATATAGAATTAACAGGAACAGGAACAATCACAGATCCATACATCGTAGTTGGAGGTAATTCTTAAAATTAGAAGTAACAAGTGATTGTTATTTCTTTTTTATTCATATAATTTAATGGTGATTATATGAATCTTTTTTTAATACTTAAAAGTTTTATTGTCGGTCTTGGCAAAATTATTCCTGGAGTAAGTGGTTCAATGCTTGCTATGACTTTAGGCATTTATGAAAATGTTTTAGAAGCAGTTACTAACTTTTTTGATAATCCTAAAAAACATTTTAAATTATTACTTAATTTTGGTATAGGGGTATTTTTAGCTATTATCATATTCAGTAAAATAATACTTTTTTTACTTACTAATTATTATAATGAAACTATGTATTTATTTTTAGGACTAATTCTAGGGACATTAATTCCTTTTAGTAAAAATTTAAAATTAAATTTAAAAAATATTTTAATATTTTTCATATTCTTATCCTTAATGTTTCTAACGACTTATCTTGATACTTCAACTAATTTTATATTTACAGGTACAGTATTCAATTATTTATATGTTATAGTATTAGGTATAATTGATGCATTTACTTCAATTGTTCCTGGTATAAGCGGTACAGCTATCTTTATGATGCTAGGCGTTTATGAATTTGTTTTAAATATTCTAGCAAATCCTTTTAGTAATATCTTTCTTATATATTTATTTGGAATGGTGTTTGGAATAGTTGTTATATGTTATATAATGAACTATCTTTTAAAAAATAAAAAAGAAGAAACACATAGTATAATTTTTGCTTTTATGGTTGGTTCAATATTAATTTTATTTTTAGATATAATAGAAGCTCTCAATTTATATTTAATAATTATTTTTATATTAGGAGCTTTCTTTGGCTTTTATTTCGATAGATGATATGCTATAACAGTAACTTATAGAAAGAATTGATAACAATACTTGAAGATTTAATATGTAACGAACCAGCTTTAATTAAAGTTTCCTATGATGATAATAAAATGGAACTTCTCTATTTAGTTAAGTCTAATATTAACGGTGTAGATATCTATTCTTTAAGTTTGTATAAGATGATTCAAAAGTTTTAGAATATTTACTAGCATCTTGGCTCCTATTGTGCGAAAGTCTAGGTATAACTAGGATTAAAAGTCTAAATAATTGTAATAAAGAAGAATATCTATCAGTTATAGAAGGGTTTAATTTCATAGGTAATAACGCTGAAGAATTTGAATCTAATAATACTAATAATTCTTACACTAGAGCAAGAAGAATAATTGATGAAATTTAATAAAATTAACACTTGCAATTTAAGTTCATTTATGATAAATTATAGATGAACACGAAAGTGTTTTTTAATTTACAAAAAAAGAGGCGAGGAAAATGGCTAAAGAAGAAACAAAAACTAAAAAAGAAAAAACAATTAAAAAAGTTGAAAAGAAAGTAAAGAAAAATAAAGTTCAAAAAGAAAATTATTTTGCAAGTATATCTAGCGAACTAAAAAAAGTTAAATGGCCTAGTAAAAAAGAAGTATTAAAATATACTTTTGCAACAATTATGTTTGTGCTAGTGCTTGTAGGATTCTTTATATTAATGAGTTTATTAATGTCAGTTATAAGGGGGGCTTTTAATTAATGGAAAAAGAATGGTATGTTGTTAACACATATAGTGGACATGAATCAAAGGTAAAAGAAAAACTTGAAGCTAAAGTTGAATCAATGGGCTTACAAGATTATATTTATCGTATTATTATTCCAGAAACAACAGAAGTTGAAGTTAAAGATGGGGTAAAAAAAGAAAAGAAACATAAAATGTTTCCCGGATACATTATTGTTGAAATGGTAATGAGTGATGAAGCTTGGTATATCGTTCGTAATACTCCAGGAGTAACAGGATTTATCGGTTCATCTGGTAAAGGAGCTAAACCAACACCATTACTTCCACAAGAGATTGATAAAATATTAGCTAATATGGGTATGAGTCGAGTTAATGTTGAAGCAGAGCTTGCCGTTGGCGATAAAGTTAATATTGTTGATGGTCCGTTCAAAGGTATGATGGGTCGTGTTGATAATATTGATTTAGAAAATAATCGTTTAAATGTTTTAATCGATTTATTTGGTCAAGAAACTCCAGTAGAAGTAGAAGTATATCAAGTTAATAAAGCTTAAGTTATGGAATTACTAATTGAGTTTCTTGGTGAGATATTATTTGAAGGCTTAACTGAAATAATTAAAAGCAAAAAAATATCGTTATGGATTAGAGTGCCACTATTTATTTTAATTAGTGGATTCTATTTAGGAATAATGTTCTTATTATTATGGGTTAGTATAAAAGCTTTAAAAAACAATCTAATCTATGCTATTATACTAGGTATGTTAAGTTTAATTTTATTAGCTATTTACTTAATATTTATATATAAACTTTATAAAGATACTTTAAATTAAGTATCTTTTTTTCTTACTATCAGTTATAATAAATTATAGAAAGAAGAGATTTTATGAAGAGTAAAGTATACTTTACAAGTGAAATAACTCCTGAAAGTATCGTGAGAATTTATGAAAGTTTAAATGTTGAATTAACAGGCAAAGTTGCAGTTAAGGTACATTCTGGTGAAAAAGGTAATCAAAATTATTTACATCCAGAATTTATGCGTAAAATAATTGAACGTGTAAATGGTACGATAGTAGAATGCAACACTGCCTATGAAGGTGAACGAAATACAACAGAAAAACATTTAAAACTTATGGAAAATCATGGATGGAGTAAATATTATAATGTCGATATTCTAGATAGTGAGGATGATATTATTTTAGAAAATCCTGAAGGTATAGTTATTAATAAAAATTTTGTAGGTGCTAAAATGCCTAATTATAATTCTATGCTTGTTTTATCCCATTTTAAAGGACATCCTATGGGTGGTTTTGGTGGCGCACTAAAAAATATTTCGATAGGACTTGCATCTAGTAAAGGCAAAAAATATATTCATACTAGTGGTAATGAAAATGCAACCTTTGAAGAATTAATGAATGCTGATCATGATTCATTTTTAATGTCTATGGCTGATGCTTCAAAAACTATTGTTGATTTCTATCAAGATAAAATAGTTTATATTAATGTAATGGCTAATATGTCAGTTGATTGTGATTGTTGTAGTATTGCTGAAGATCCTTGTATGAAAGATATTGGAGTCTTGGCATCTTTAGACCCAGTCGCGCTTGACGAGGCTTGTATTGATTTAGTAAGGAATTCTAGTGACCCAGGTAAAGACCATTTTATGGAAAGAGTAAGTTCACGTAACGGATTGCTTACTATCGATTCTGCAGAGAAACTTGGAATTGGCTCTAAATATTATGAGCTAATAAATATAGATTAGAGGTTTTTATGAAATATATGTTTCCTAATTATACAGATGGTTTAAGTAATTTGACTAATTCTATTTTAAAGTATTTTGATATAAAACCTTTTCATAATACAATTCTTGAATTAGATGAAATTTTAAATGAAAAAAATTATAAAAATGTTATTTTAATTTTATATGATGGCATGGGTTCTAATATTTTAAAAAGAAATTTAAAATCAAATTCTTTTTTAAGAACAAATAAAATTAAAGATATTCATGCTGTTTTCCCACCAACTACAACAGCTTCTACAACTACTATTTTAACAGGATTGAATCCCAATGAACATGGTTGGTTAGGATGGGATTTATATTTTAAAGATATTCATGAAACTGTTACAATGTTTTTGAATACAAAAAAGGATACCGAAGATAAAGTATCAGATGAATCGGTAGCTCACAAATATTACCCATATACTTCTATAATAGAGTTAATAAATAAAAAGCATAAGGCTTATTATGTTTCTCCCTTTAGTGAATACACTTATCAAAATTTAGAAGATATGTATCAGGTTATATCAAAACTATGTAACACTGGTAATAAAAATTTTATTTATGCTTATTATCATGAGCCTGACCATACGATGCATGAATTAGGAACTGATGCTAAAGAAATAAAAGCTATTTTAAATGAAATTGATGAAGGTACTAAAAAGTTATGTGCTAGTCTTGATAATACTTTAGTTATTGTCGTTGCTGACCATGGCCATCTTAATTCTAAAGCCATTACTTTAAGTGATTACAAAGATATATTTGAAACTTTAAAACGTGATATATCAATTGAAGGTCGAGCTTGCAATTTCTTTATTAAAGAAGACGAAAAAGAAAATTTTAAAAATTTATTTAATAAGTATTTTGCTAAAGATTTTATTCTTTATACAAAAGAAGAGGTTGTTAACACAAATATTTTTGGTATTGGTCAAAATCATTTTCGGTTTGAAGATTCTTTAGGTGATTACTTGGCAATTGCAATTTCTAATAAATATTTTAGATATAATGAAAATAGTGTAAAATATACATCGATGCATGCTGGCATTACTGAAGATGAAGTTTTAGTACCATTAATTGTTTACAAATGTAATAAAGAAAATAATGAGGTAGCATAGGCTACTTTTTTTAATCTATTATTCTTGACATAAAAACAAACGTTTGGTAAACTATAAATGGAGTGTAGGTTCTAACTTAAGAAAATAGAAAGAAGGAAAAGAATTGCAAGAAAACAAGTTAGAAACAATTATAAATCTTTTTGAAGGAAATGAAATTAGAAGTGTCTGGGATAGTGAGAAAGGAGATTACTATTTTAGTGTAGTTGATGTTGTTGCTGTTTTAACAAATAGTGTTAATCCTCGTAAATATTGGTCTGTATTAAAGTTAAGATTAATTAAAGAAGGAAGTGAAGTGACTACAAATTGTAGTCAGTTGAAAATGTTAGCACCTGACGGAAAAATGCGCATGCGAGATGCTCTATGTACCAAAGACATTTTTAGATTAATAGAGTCTATTCCTAGTCCTAATGCTGAACCATTTAAAATGTGGTTAGCAACTCTTGGGAGTGAAAGAATTGATGAAGTATTTGACCCTGAACTTGCTATTAAAAGAGCAATAAAGTATTATTGATAAAATTAATATTATTAATACTTTTGCCTGAACTTGCTATTAAAAGAGCAATAAAGTATTATCAAAGAAAAGGTTGTGATAATAGTTGGATTGAGGCTCGAATAAAAGCAATTATTAATCGTAATAAGTTAACTGATACTTGGAAAGAAAATGGTATAAATAAAGATTACGAGTATGCTATATTAACCAATGAAATATATCATGAGTGGTCAGGTATGAATGCTAATGAATACAAGGATTTTAAAGGAATTAGAAAAGAATCTTTACGAGATAATATGTCAGATTTAGAAATATTATTAACAGACATTGGTGAAGTGGCAACTAGAGAACTAGCGCGATGTCATAAACCTTTTGGTTTAGCTGAAAATAAAAAAATTGCTAAACGGGGAGGCAAAATAGCTAAAAATACCAAAGCAAATTTAGAAAAAGAATTAGGTAAAAAAATAATTACTAAAGATAATAAAATTATGATAAGATATATAGAAGAAGAAATTAGTAATAGAAAGTAGGAATTTAATGATATATCCAGAATTTATAAAAGTAGGAGATATAATAGGAGTAACTGCTCCTGCTAATGGCATCACTAAACCAGAGAAAGTTAAAAGATTAGATTATGCGATTAAAAATTTTAATAATAAAGGTTTTAATATTATGGAAACTGCTAATGTTAGAACTGGGAGTAAAGGAAGAAGTTCAAGTAGTAAAACTCAAGCGAAAGAATTAGAGAGTTTATATTTGAATTCTGATGTTAAAATGATAATTTGTGCTGCTGGCGGTGAATTTGCGATGGAAATGCTTCCAGAGTTTAATTTTGAAGTTGTAAAAAATAATCCCAAATGGTTGCAAGGATATTCTAATCCAACATGCCTAACTTTTACAATAACTACTAACTATGATATAGCAACTATTTATGGAACAAATTTTGCTGCTTTTGGTATGACGCCTTGGCATAAATCATTGGAAGATAACTTTCAAATATTACAAGGAAATATAATAACCCAAAATAGTTATCCTAAATATGAGTCAGGCCATACTAAATATATAATTGGAAACGAACCTTATCTTTTAGACAAAAAAGTTAAGTGGGAAAATCTAAATGATGAAGATAAAATTGAAATGAAAGGTCGAATTATAGGAGGCTGTATAGAAGACTTATCTGAACTAGCTGGTACACCTTTTGATAAAACTTTAGATTTTATTGAACGTTATCAAGAAGATGGGGTAATTTGGTATTTCGATAATTTTGGATTGACTAGCGAAAGTATCATCAGAACATTATGGAAATTTAAAATAATGGGGTGGTTTAAATATACTAAAGGAATTATATTTGGTAGAAATTTTGCAGAAGTAAGTTATTGTGATATTAGTTTTAAAGAAGCTCTTAAACATGCTTTAAATGAATTAAATATACCAGTTATTATTAATGCTGATATCGGTCATGTATCACCCAGAATGACAATCATTAATGGAGCTATTGCTCATGTTGAATGTAAAAATGGAAAAGGTAGTATTCAATTTATTCTTAAATAATAGTAAATATCTTATATGTATTGTCTACCTATAGAAGATATTTAATTTCTTACAAAATTAGATGTCATTTTTAATGGCTATTACTAAAAAGTAAGTAGGAATAAAATATAGATTGACTTAAAAAACTTTTATAAAAAAAAATATAGCACTTTTTAGGTAAGCTTTTATAAGTTCTTAAATGTCGTCATAACCTTTATTTATAAGTGTTTACAACATTTTGATTTTTGGTAGATAATCACATATATTTTTATAATTTATTATATTTTCGCTTTCAAAAGTAGTAAATTAGTAGTAAAATTGATCTTTTTTAAATTATTAATTTTAAATATTAAAAATACTATGCATGTCATAGTATCTGGATATAGTCTTATAGGCGAGACTAGTGGCGTAGCCACTTAAGTCTTCGCCATAATAAGGATAGTATTACCCTTATTATGTAGCATGAAGCATGTAGCAAAATGTTAAATTATTAAAATAGTAAATTTAAAAATCACTATTAAATTTCTTATTATTTATTTTTTGAACAACAAGAATAAGATAAAACTTGACAGTTTCCAAGCACTAATCCTGCTTCAATTAATGAACCTGTTGGGATATTTTCGTTAAAATAACAAGCAACAGGGATACTTACGCCGCCATGTGCTACAATCAGGACGTTTTTATCACTATAGTTTTTTATAATATAATCTAAAAAACTATATACTCTATCAAAAAATAATTGTATATTTTCTGCTTTTCGGTATTGTTCATTTTTGTAATAATTCCAATAACCATTAAAATCAAAATCGTTTGTTTGCATTCCTTCAAATTCGCCAAAATCTCTCTCAATAATTCTATCATCATAAACTATTGGAATATTTCTGCCTTCATTTATAATATTTGCGGTCTGCTTTGCCCTAAGTAATGGAGAACAAATAATTAAATCTATATCTTTATTTAATAAATTATTTTTAGTTTCTATTGCTTGATTTATGCCATTATTATTTAAAGGCTCATCACATCTTCCCATTACCCTCTTTTGCACATTCCAATTTGTTTGACCATGTCTAGTAACGTAAATCATATTATCACCTCAATCACTTTAAATATTTTAACATATTTTCATTTTTAAAAGTAGTAAATTAGTAGTAAAACTATTCTAACTTTTTACATATACGCCTTAAAATAAATGCTTTTTATTAAAAACTAAACTTTTATGTAAAAAGTTTTAGTTTTCGCTTTATCAAGACTCCATTTAGTTTAGGTAGATATCCAAGATATTGAATCTTCCAAATTAAATATAACATAATAAAATGTAACTGATAAATTAGCAAATATGTCTATTTTCCCTAAAGAATATGTGTAAAAAATATTCCCTTTAATTTACATCGCATATTATCCATGGTATAATTATTTAGTAAGAACAAAAACTAATAATAGGAAGTTTTTGTAAGAAAGTAGGATAATATATGTGCGGAATAGTTGGCTTTATAGATAAAGAAAAAAACAAAGATAAAATAATTAAAAAAATGGCTGATAGAATTATTCATCGTGGACCTGATGGCGAAGGTTATTATACAGACATAAATGTAGCACTTGGACACCGTCGATTATCTATTATAGATATTAATGCAGGTAAACAACCGATGTATAACGAAGATGAAAATATAGTTATTGTTTTTAATGGGGAAATTTATAATTATAAAGCTTTAATGAACGAACTTAAAAAGAAAAAACATAAATTCACTACGAAATGTGATACAGAAGTATTAGTTCATGGATATGAAGAATGGGGTAGTGATTTACCAAATAAATTACGTGGTATGTTTGCTTTTGCTATCTGGGATAAAAAGAATGAAACTTTATTTTGTGCTCGTGATCATTTTGGTATTAAACCATTTTATTATTATGTAAATGATGGAACTTTTATGTTTGGCTCTGAAATCAAATCATTTTTAGAACATCCTAAATTTATAAAAGAATTAAATAAAGAACTTTTAGCTCCATATCTTACATTTAGTTTTACTCCTACTACCGAAACGTTTTTTAAAGGTGTAAATCGTCTTAATCCTGGACATAGCTTAACTTACAAAAATGGCGAAATTAAAATAGAAGAATATTATGCTTATGATTTTAAAGAACAAAAAAGAAGTTATGAAGAGGCGGTTAAAGAAATTAGCGAGGCAATGGAAGATTCAGTTAAACATCATTTAGAAAGTGATGTTGAAATAGGTTCATTCTTATCAAGTGGCATTGATTCATCATATATTGTAAGTTTAGCACGTCCTGATAAAACATACACTGTTGGATATGATATTCCTAAATATAGTGAAATTGCTTATGCTGAAGATTTAGCAAATCGCTTAAATATTGAAAATATAAGTCGTAAAATAAATAAAGATGAATACATGAAAATTGTTCCTAAAATAATGTATCATATGGATGAACCTTTTTGTGATGCAGCATCAATTGCACTATATTTCTTATCTGAACTTGCTAGTCGTGATGTTAAAGTAGTATTATCCGGTGAAGGAGCTGATGAATTCTTTGCTGGCTATAACACTTACCGAGAAACAGTAGACATGAGCTTTTATAATAAAATACCATATTTTATGCGTCATATGGTCGCAGTAGTTTTAGGTTATCTTCCTGAATTTAGAGGACGTAATTTCTTAGTTAGACGAGGAACTAAATTAGAAGATGAATATATTGGCATGAATCGTGTATTTAGTGACAAAGAAGCAAGTAAAGTAATTGGTCATAAAAGTAAAATTAAAAACAAAGATTTAACAGCACCAATTTTTAATAAATTTAAAGATAAAAATGATTTGATAAAAATGCAAGCAGTAGATATTAATTTCTGGCTTGTAAAAGATATATTACATAAAGCTGATCGTATGACTATGGCAAATTCTTTAGAACTTCGAGTTCCATTTATTGATAAAGAAGTATTTAGTTTAGCAAGTTCTCTTGAAATGGACAAAAAAGTAACTAAAGTAAATACTAAAGTAGCATTAAGGGAAGCAGCGAAACAAGTTATTCCAAATGAGTCTTATAAAAAGAAAAAATTAGGATTTCCAGTACCACTTCGTGCATGGATGAGTGAAAGTGACGTTCACGAAGAAATCCAAAATACTTTTAAACAAGAATATGTTAAAGAGTTATTTGATCAAAATTATATTTTGAAACTTTTAGATAGCTCTTTAAAAGGAAAAAAAGACACTTATAAAAAAGTTTGGGCTATTTATGCATTCTTAAAATGGTATGAAGTGTTCTTTTTAGACTATGCTGTTGCATAAAAAAGGAGTCTAATATGTATCGTAATACTTATGCTTTAATTAACAAAAATATTATTAGGAATAATGTTAAAGAAATAACTACTAAATATAGTGATTATGATTATTATATAGGAGTTGTAAAAAATAACGCTTATAGTCATGGAATTCAAATTGTTCCTTCATTAATAGAAGGTGGAGTAAATTATCTTGCAGTATCAAGTCTTGATGAAGCAATGAATATTAGAGCAGCTTATAAAGATATTCCTATTCTTATTTTAGAACCAATAGAATTAAAATATATAAATGTTGCTTTAAAAAATAAAATTACAATTACAGTGGAAAGTTTAACTTATTTAAAAGAATTGTTAGATAATAAATTTAAAGAAAATTTAAAAGTACATTTTAAAATTGATTCTGGAATGAATAGACTAGGCTTTAAAGATAAATTAGAACTTGAAGAAGCATACACCTTAATTAATAAAGATAAGCATTTAGAATTAGAAGGCGTCTATACTCATTTTGCTACAGGTGGTAGAGGAGATTCTTTTTATAAACAGCAATTAGAAAAAGTTTTATATTTGTTATCAGGAATTGACTTAAAAAGTATTCCAATAGTTCACTTTGATCGCAGTTTAACTTTTGTTAGTCATGAAAAAATTCCTTGTGTTAATGGGATAAGATTAGGAGTTATAATGTATGGCTTTAGTGGTAGTGTTAAACCTAGTACGAGTTTTAAAAGTAAATTAAAAAATAAATTATTAAAAAGGGAAATAGATTTTATAAGTGAAAATGATCTTAATTTAAAAACCGCTTTTAGTCTTTATTCAAGTGTTATAGCTATTAGAAAAGTAGAAGCTAAAGAACGAGTTGGCTATAATGCTAGTTATATAATGGAAAGTTCCGGCTATATTGCTACAATAGCTATTGGTTATGCTGATGGGGTAACTAAAGATTATGGATATGTTGTAATTAATGGTAACCGTTATGAAATAGTAAGTGATTCTATGGATATGATTATGGTTAAAGTAGATGAAACTATTAAAGTAGGAGATATTGTTGAGATATTTGGTGATAATATTTCTATTAATGAGACTAAAAGAAGATTAAATATAAATGGTTATCATTTGTTTAATATGATAACTAGTAGAGTACCAAGAATTTATAAAGAAAAATAAAAACTAACTATTAAGGAGAATTAAAATGGATTTTGAAGTATTAATTTTAGGAACAGATCCTAATGCATATTATATGTCGAGATGCTGTTATGAAGCATTTCATAAAAAGCCTTATGTTATAGGTAAAAGTCCACTTTCATTTACAACTTATTCCAATATATTAAATGTTTCTTATGAAAGTGATATATGGAGTGAAGAAGGATTTTTACGTATTTTAGAGAAATTTGCTAATGAACATAAAGGTAAAATAGTTTTAATTAGTACTAATGAAACTTATACCGAGTTTGTTAGCGCTAATAAAGAAAAATTAAAGGATCGTTATGTTTTCAATTTTCCATCTCCCGAAGTTATTAAAAGTTTAACTAATAAAGAGAATTTTCATAAAACTTATCAAGATAGTAAATTATCTTTTCCAAGTACTTTTTATTATGATTGTAAAAAGAAAGTTAAAGTTCCAGAAGATTTAACATATCCTGTAGTTTTAAAACCAGCTAATGTTGTAATATATAATCATATTAGTTTTGATGGTAAAAAGAAAATCTATAAAATAGAAAGCTATGAAGAATTAAATAAAACTATAAATCTAATTAAAGAAAACGGTTACAATGATAAGTTAATTATTCAAGAATTTATTCCTGGTGGTGATGATGCTTTATTTGATGCTGTTTTATATGTAAATACTAAAGGAAAATGCGAATTTATGACATTTGCCCAAATTGGTTTACAAGAAAGAACCTCAAGTATGGTAGGCAATGCCGCAGTATTAATTAATGGCTTTAATACTACTAAAGGTGATGTAAAAAAGGAAGTAAAAATTTTAAAAGAGTTTATGGAAAGTATAAATTATCGTGGATTTGCAGAAGTTGATATGAAGTATGATGTTCGAGATAATACTTTTAAAATTTTAGAAATTAATGCAAGACAAGGGCGAAGTAGTTACTATGTTGCAGCTTTAGGCAAAAATTTAGTAAAAACTATAACTGATGATTGCCTTAACAATAAGGAGCATAAATTTGAATTTTTAGATGAAAAATTAATGCTATCATTTGTTCCTCGAGGAATAATAAAAAAATATATAACTAATGAGGAATTTAAGAAGGAAGCTCTAAAACTTTGGAAAAACGTTGTTAAACCAATGGATGCTCCGAGTGACAGAAATTTTAAACGTTTTTTAATGCTTCGTAAACGTTGGTTTAATTATTATAAAGAATATAAAAATAGTTACTGGAGGAGTTAAAATGTGCGGAATTGTAGGATTTGTTGATAATAAACCCAAAAAAGAAAAAAATGTTATAATTAAAAAAATGGCTGATAGAATTAAACACCGTGGTCCAGATGATGCAGGATATTATACTGATGATGTAATAGCTTTAGGTCATCGTCGATTATCAATTATTGATTTAAATAGTGGAGTTCAACCAATATATAATGAAACTAAAGATAAAGTAATTATTTTTAATGGTGAAATTTATAATTATCAAGCATTAAAAGAAGAACTTATATGCAAAGGCCATAAATTTGCTACAGAAACAGATACCGAAGTAATAATTCATGGATATGAGGAATATGGTGAAGACTTATTTCCACGTTTACGAGGTATGTTTGCTTTTGTTATATATGATAAAAAAACAAAAGAGTTAGTAGGAGCTCGTGACCATTTTGGTATAAAACCATTTTATTACTATTTAAGTAAAAATGAATTTATGTTTACATCAGAAATAAAAACTTTTTTAGAACATCCAGATTTTAAAAAAGAAGTAAATACTGATGCTCTTAAAATGTATTTAATATTTCAATATTCTGTTCACGAAGAAACATTCTTTAAAAATGTATTTAAGTTAAAACCTGGTCATTATTTCAAATATAAAGATGGAAATTTAGAAGTAAAGCGTTATTTTAAAGTTAAATACAGTAAAGGTAAAAAAAGCTATAATGAATATCGCGAAGAACTAAAAAATGTTTTAGAAGATTCGATTAAGTATCATCAAATTACAAGTGATGTAGAAGTAGGTACCTATCTTTCTGGGGGCGTTGATTCTTCATATGTAGCATCTTTTGCTCATCCTGATAAATCATTTACAGTTGGTTTTGATTTAAAAGGATTTGATGAAACAAAAATGGCTAAAGACTTATCAGATATAATAGGTATAAAAAACTATAGTAAATATGTAAGTGGTGATGAATTTTTTGAAATACTTCCAACAATTGTTTATCATACTGATGAGCCACATGCTAATTTATCTACTGTTCCTTTATATTTCTTATCTGCATTAGCAAGTAGTGAAGTTAAAGTGGTCTTATCTGGTGAAGGTAGTGATGAAATGTTTGGAGGATATAATGAGTATTATGAACCTTTATCATTACGTATATATACTAAAATACCTTTATTTATTCGTTCCTTTATTGGTCATATTGTAAAACCATTTCCTCATTTTCCTGGACAAAATACGTTAATCCGCTATGGTAAACCAATCTATGAAAGATATATTGGTCATGGTTCTTATATGACTGAAGAAGAAGCTAACCAAATTTTAAATAATAAAACTCGTAATAATGAAACTATTGGTGATTTATTAAAACCATTATGTGATGAAGTAAAATATGAAAGCGATGTAACGAAAAAGATGTATATTGATATGAATTTTTGGTTACCGCAAGATATTCTCTTAAAAGCTGATAAAATGTCAATGGCAAACTCTTTAGAACTTAGGGTACCACTTTTAGATATAGAAGTATTTAATACTGCTAAAAAAATACCATCTAAATATTTAGTTAAAGATAAAGAAACAAAACATATCTTTAGAAATATTGCTTTTGAAGAACTACCAGAAGAATGGGCAAAAAGACAAAAACTAGGCTTTCCTGTTCCTTTTGGAGCGTGGGCACGTGAAGAAAAATATTATAAAATAATTAAGGAATATTTTAATAAACCATATGTATCAAAATTTTTTGATAAAGAATATATTAATAAATTATTAGATGATCATTATAATGATATTAAAAGAAGCAGTTTAAAATTATATAATATTTTAATCTTCTTAATTTGGTATCAAGTATATTTTGTGAGTGAGTAAGAGTATGAAGAAAAAAAGAAAATTAAAAAAGGGGATTTTGCTCGTATTAATTATATGTGTTTTAGCAGGTTATGGTATATATTATTTAATTGATAGTAATAATGCTTTAAAAGCTGAAGAAGAAGCTAGAAGAATTGCTGAAGAAGAAAGCAAAAAAGCTTATGAGGAGAAAAAGAGGAAGGAAAAGGCTTATGATGCTTGTTTAATAAGTCCTTATAATGAAGCAGAAAAAACAACAGAGTTAACAAATGCTATGAATGCAATAGATAATTTAATTAAAGAAAATAATTATCAGGCTTCAGTTTATTTTGAAAATTTAGAGAATGGTTTAACTTATAAATATGACGCTACAAAAATTTACTATGGCTGTAGTTTAATAAAATTAGTTGATGCTTTATACTTAATTAATAAAGCTAGTAATCCTGATAGTTCTCATTTTGCTAATGAAGAAAATAATGAAGATATTAATAAAAAACTTAATTTAGATGAAGAAAAAATAATTTATGAAAATAAATATATTGCAGGTTATTCTTCTGGTTTAGCAAAACATAAAATAGGTGATCAAGTAAGTCTTCGAGATTTAATTAGTTATGCTATTTCAGTAAGTGATAATTCAGCACACTTAATGTTAATTGATTATATTGGTTTTGATAATCTTAAAAATTATGGATTGTCTTTGGGTGGAAAAGTTATCTTAACTGGCGGGGATAAATTTGGTAATCAAACTGCAGAAGATACTAACATTTATTTAAAAGAAGCTTATCGAATTATAAGCAAAGATAAAGAATATGGACCATTTTTGCTAAATATAATGGACAATGATGATCATAATGCCTTTAATAGAGAAGGAGTAAAAATGTACCATAAATATGGTAGCTGGGATATAAATTTCCATGATATAGGATTAAACTTGGATGGTAGTCCCTATGCTTTATCAATTTTTACTACTCATGGATATAGTAATTACACTAAAGTTATTCAAGATATCCATAATAAAGTAATTGAGTTAAATGATACTTTTATTAAATACCGTAAAGATAAATGTTATGAAGAGATATATAATAATTAAAGGCTATCAAAGGATAGCTTTTTTTAGTTTAATAAATATATTCCTAATGTTAAGTAAGTTGCAAATAGTATCCAAATTAAATATGGAATATTAAGATATGCTGATATTGACTTTTTCTTATATAATAATTGAAAATAATATAATTTATCAATAATACTATTTTCATTATAATCATTTTTACATAAATAAAAAGAAATACCCATTAAAACATAAATAATTGTCCATGCTATTGGAAATATAATTTAATGTTTAATAATTTATACTTATGAAACTAAAAAAGAATATCCTTAATTAGTATATTCTTTTAAATATATTATAAAATTTATTTATTTTCTTTTTTTATTAATTTTGCATGAAGAACAACTTTTTCTTTGTTGTTATAACATGTTGATAATGTTAATATTTTATCATCCTTACTGATATTAGTATTAAAATTATAAGAACTTCTATTTTTTAATATATTAGCAAATTCAAGAAATTTATCATCATTTTCAAATTCAATTTGTAAGTAATCACTTGTTGTTGGAATACGATATACACTAAATATTTGCCATAAAGAATTTTCCTTGAATGTTGACATTTTAATAACAAAATTATTTTTATCTTCTGACCAACCATTAGTTAAAATATCTTTTAAAGAACCAAACATAGTTTTATCACTTCTACCATGAGCATATAAAATTATATGCTTGTTTATTTCGCTATTTCTATAATCTAAAAATACCCATCCAGCTTGATTATATGATTTATTAAAACTATGAGTTAAATAGTAGCTATTGTCTTTTGCTTGAACAAAAGGGTAGTTGACATTTGTTCCATTTACTTTTATCCATCCTTTAACGTCAGAATTAATTTTTTTTAAATCATCCAAATTAACATTAATCATATTCATTTTTATATAATCTAGATAAGGATTATCTTTATTTATTTCTTCATTTGGTTCAATAATTTCTGTTTTATCAGAATCAAGTATTACTTCCTCTTTGATTATTTCATTTATATCGTCAATTTGTTTTTTTATATCATTGCTGTCCATTTTCCATCTAAAAGTTTTAAAGCCTAATAAAATAAATATTATAATACAAGCTATTACTATAGATAAAATAATAATATTATTCCACTTTACTTTTAATTTTGTCACATTATCACATCCATAATTATTATATATTATTTATGCATAAAATTGTATTAAGAATTGCAAAAACTATGCATCTATGTAAAGCACTAGTAAATACAAACGTAAATATTATACAGGAATATTTACATTTTTTAGGTGTATGCTATAATATTAATGATTTTAGGAGTTGAGAAAAATGAAAAAAATATTTATTTCTATTATTTTGTTGGTTTTAATGATAATGCCTAGTACTGTAAATGCTAAAGTAAAAATAGCTGATACTGAATACGAGACATTTGATGAAGCCGTTGCCCAAGTTAAAGAAGGTGAAACAATTACTTTACTTGATGATGTTGATGTATCTGATTCTAACAAATATGGAATTTATTTTAATTGGCTCTTTCCAGATAACTCAACATTAGATTTAAATGGTCATACAATTTTTACAGGAGTTAAAGGCCAAGCTCCAAATTCCGTATGGTTAGGTAACAATATAACAATTAAAAACGGAACATTTGAGACTAAAGTAGGGGCAGATTATTCTTTATTTTTAGGCGATGAAATAGAAACATCTGGTATTGTTTTAGAAAATATTACTACTACTACAGGTATAAATATTTTTAATACTTTAAATGTTACTTTAAGAAATGTAAAAGCTACTGGAACTGAAAGATATTACGCTGTATGGTTAGATGAACACGCAACAGCTACTATTGAAAGCGGCGAATTTAGTAGTAAAGGTCTTGCAACAGTTGGTATTACTACCGCTGAAGATGGATTTGTAAGTGAACTTACTTTAAAAGGTGGAATATTTAAAGGAGAAAAAGGCAAATTTAGTCTTTCAGAATATGGAGACGCTATATATGTTCCACCAATTATAAAAGGTGGTACCTATGATTTTGATGTAACCGAATTTGTAGCAGAAGGCTATGAATGTAAAGAAAAAAATAATGCCTTTGTAGTTGGACTAAAAGAATATGATCGTGATATTACCGTTGATGAAAATACAACTGATATACAAATAAAAGTTGATTCTAATGAAGTAAACAAAATATTAATAGATGCAATTAATAAAACAAATGAAGTAGATATTACTAAAAAAGATGTAAATGTTGCCTTAAATATTAAAGATTTTGAGCCAAATGAAGAAGTAAAAAATAAAATGGCTGAAAAAATTAAAAATGGCACTATAGCTGATTATTTTGATATAAGAATTAATATAATTGATAAAAGTACAAATAACGTTATTGGTAATTTAACTGAACTTGAAAGTAAAATAGCCTTAAGCATTTTAATTCCTGATAAATTAAAACCAAGTGCAGGATATACAAGAAAATATTATATCTTACGTGATCATAATGGAATTATAGATATAATAGAAACTAAAATATCTGAAGATAATAAAATGCTAACGTTCGAAACAGATAAGTTTTCCACTTATGCTTTAGTCTATGAAGACATAAAGAACGCTGAAACAGAAGTACCTAAAGATGAAATAGAAAACCCTGCAACTTTAGATAAATTAAAATATGATATCTTATTAATGTCTAGTTTTGCTATTGTTGCAATTAGTGGTATTATCTATTTAGGTAAAAAAGAATCTATATTTTAATTAAAATAAATTAAAAGCCTCTTATTGTTTAAGAAGCTTTTTTTCTATATAAGTAATTATTTTATATAATATAAATGATATAACAATTAAAATAACTATTCCACTCATTACCATATTAAGATTAAATACTTGAGTTC
The DNA here is from genome assembly GCA_947646115.1 of uncultured Mycoplasma sp. GTDB lineage: Bacteria > Bacillota_I > Bacilli_A > RF39 > UBA660 > Caccenecus. The sequence goes on along the minus strand of CANSFH010000004.1, from coordinate 40,513 downwards.
CATATATTATAAGATAGCCAAGTCCCTCTCTACTTACTAAAAATTCTCCCATAATAACGCCAATTAATGTCATTGAAATATTAAGTTTTAAACTAGAAATAATAGTTTTATAAGAAGCTGGAATTGTAAGTTTTAATAAAATATCTTTTTTTGATGCATTAAAAGTTTTAAATAGTTTTACTAAATCTGAATCAATATTATTAAAACCATTATATATATTCATAATTCCTACAATTAAATTAACAAGTAAAGCCATAACAATAATAGATTTGGTATTGGCACCAGCGATAATTATAATAAGTGGTCCAAGTGCGACTTTAGGTAAACTATTAAGCATTGTTAAATAGGGATCAATTATTTTATTGAGTAATTTAAACTCGTAAAGTAAAATGGCTATAATAAAGCTTAAACTAATTCCTAGTAAAAATGCTATTAATGTTTCATAAAGTGTTGTTGTAATGTGATTAATTAGATTATAAGATAGAAATAAATTTTTAATAGTTTCAACAATTTTTGTTGGTGAAGAAAAGATAAAAGGATTTATAATTTTGTATTTGCTTAATAATTCCCAAGATACAATAAAACCTACTAATATTAAAACTTGAAAGAAAGCGACTACAAGTTTTTCTCTTTTAATCTTTTTTAAATATTTAATGTGTTCATTACTCATCTTCTTGTAAGTCCTTCCATATAAAATCATAATAATAAGCAAAGTTTTTATCTTTTCTATTCTCAATAGGGGTTAAATTTTTTTCTCTCTTAATCTTATAAATATTCTTAACTTGGCAAGGTCTATTACTTAAAACAATAACTCTATCACTAATACTTATTGCCTCAGCTAGATCATGAGTTACCATAATGGCGGTTTTCTTTTCTTGCTTAATAATTCGGTAAACATCATCACTAACTTTGAGACGTGATTGATAATCTAGTTTACTAAATGGTTCATCTAATATTAAAATATCAGGTTTTAAAGCAAGGGTTCTAATAAGAGCACATCTCTGTCTCATTCCACCAGATAATTCAGAAGGATTTTTATTTTCGAATTCTTCTAATCCATAAGTTTTAAGTAACCCTTTAACATATTCTATATTTTCTTTAGTTTTTTTCTTTTTAATTTCTAATCCTAAAGTAACATTATCCATTATTGTTCTCCAATTAAGCATTGAATCACTTTGAAGCATATATCCTAGTTTAACATCTTTATCAAGAATTATATTTCCACTTGTTTTCGTATCCATATTTGTTAAGATATTTAAAAGGGTAGACTTACCACAACCGCTTGGACCAACGATTGATACAAACTCTCCCTTATAAATATCAAAAGATATATCTTTTATTGCTTCTATTTCATCTTTTTTGGAATAATAAACTTTAGTTAAATCTTTAATACTTAAAATTTTATTCATATAAGTTTTGAATTAACTTGTTGTATGGAACTCCAGTATCTATTAGATTGTAATCAATTAGTATTTTTTCTAAATTTTTAAAACTCTCTTCTGAAATAGTTGGATTATTTAACCAAGAATCATATTTTTTATAGTTATTAATATTTGTTTCAATATCATTTAAAGAACTATCTGGAAATTGTGGTAATATTACTTCTGCAACTTTTCGGGCATCATTATTAAGAGTAAACTCTAAACCTTTACTTATAGCTTTTGTAAATTTTTTCATTAAATCAGTATTATTATTTAAATAACTTTTACGCGTATAAAAAGCTGTATAAGGAACTTCACCAGAAAGTTTACCAATAGATTCTACAATACAAGAGTTACCCGCATTAACTACTGTTGTTGCAGTAGGTTCAAATAAATTTACGTAATCTCCAACACCGCCAATAAAAGTTCCTGATAAAGCAGCAAACTCAACTGCATAATTAACATTTATTTTTGATATATCAATATTACTATTTTTCATCGCATTTAAGAAATTTATAGCAGGCATACCGCCTTGACGTCCAACTAATATTTCTTTACCATAAAGGTCTTCTAGTTTGAATTCTTTGCTACAATCTCTACTTAATATGAATTGGCCATCTCTTTTAGTAAGTCCTGCAAATGTTACAAGGTAATCTTCTTCACCACCATTATAAACATATACTGCTGATTCTGTACCAGCAAATCCAATATCAACTGTATTAGATAATACAGCGGCACTTACTTTATCAGCACCAGGAGTTAAGATAACTTCTAAATCTATACCTTCTTCTTCAAAATAACCATTTTCAATTGCTACATATAATGGTGCATAAAACACACTATGAGTAACTTCTGCTAGTTTAACTTTTGTTAAATTAGAGGTATCATTACTTTTAGTCACTTTTTTATAAGTAACGAAAGCTACTACCGCTAAAATAACTATTACTAAAAAAGTAATAATTTTCTTTTTCAAAATAATTTCCTCACTTTCAGTGTATTATATTCTAAATTATTAAAATTGACATTAGGTATCTTATATTATATAATAACTAAACAAGAAAGGAGTGATATTATGCCTAGTGATAATGAACTATTAGCTAAATTTAAAAGGTTATCTGATGAAAATATAGAAATTCTAGAAGAAAAAGTTGCTTTAGAAAGGATAGCAGCAAGAGGTTCAATAGCTGATTTAAATGTGAAAAGACAAGCTATACTTTCTATTAGTACAATGCTTGAAGGAGTTAGAACTGGAAGAGATTTTGATGCTGAAATAGCCTTTTTAAGACAAAATGTTTGTGCGAGACTTGAAGAAAATGAAATGTCAATATCTGAAATAATTCTTGAAATGATAAGTAGCTCTAACCCTGTTTGCCAAAAAGTAGCATCAGCTTATACAAGAAGCAATGGAAATTTAACTGCAACATTAATAGCCTATTTGACAGAAAAAGTAGAAAAGATAGAAGAAAAAGCTGGAGTATTTCCTGGGACTAATGGCAGAAGTAGATAAGAGCGTATCTAGAAATATCTAGATATTTTTCTTTGCAAAAAAAAGATATTATAGTAAAATAAAATTAAGGTAGTGATTAATTTTATGGAAAAGGGTACAAATTACACAACTAATTATTTACTTGAATGTATAGGAAAAGAAAAATTAGAGATTATTGAATCATATATAAATAAATTAAGTAGAGAAGATTATGTTACTTTTAGTAGTAGAAAAGATTTAGAAGAAAATTTTAAAGAATATCTAAATAGTTTTATCAGAAAATTATCTCAAGAAGAAATGGATAAGATTATTAGATATACAGGAATAGATTTTAGACGCGTAAATCCAATTTTAAGAGGCTATTGGGATTATGATAAAAGCGGAGTATTAACTGATGAAATAAAAAATGAAGCTCACGCTTTAGCAGATGATATTAGGAAGATATTATTTAAATCAACATCTTTAGGTTTCAATTTTAAAACATATCGTGGCACTAGTATTCGTAATTTTTATAGTTATGGAATTAATTCTTTAAGTGATTTAACTTTATTAATAGGAAGATATTTTTATGAAGAAGGTTTTACAAGTACATCATTATTACAAGAGACAAGTTTTTTTTCTAAACAACCAGAGTGGGGAGATTTATGTAATATCGAAATAGAATATTTAATATCTGCTGATTCTGATGATGGAATGGCACTTATAAATGACTCTTTAAGTTATTCCGAAAGTCAAAATGAATTTTTAATAAATAGTGGCAGTTTATTTAAAGTTTTGAATGTAGAAATTGATTCTAATAATAATCAAGCCAAAGTAATAATGGTTTTAATACCTGAAAAAATATGGAATCCTCTTGATTATGAAATAGAGCATCAAAATTTACAAAAATAATATTCTATTTAAACTTTTTTTCCATGGTTTATAAAAAGAGTTATATTTCATATTTACATTTTACTTTTCGTTTGCTATAATAATCTATAGAATAAGGAGTGTTGGTTATGAAAACATCATCTTTAGAAGTTACAAAACTTCTTGATAAACTATATAATCTACGTGGTAGTGACAGTGTGGTTCTAAAAGAAATGGAAAGTGCTCGTGAACTTGCGGAAGCTACAAGAGATAGAACTACAGAACAAAAAGGATCTTTACAAGAAAAAATTGCAGGATTGCAAAATGATTCTAAAGAACTTAATGAACAAGGTAAAGAGTTAATCGATGTTTTAAAAAGTATTGATAAAAAGAAATTTGAAACAGTTATTGACCGTTTGGCTATTAATTTCGATCCTGAAGCTTTAACTGAAAAATTAAATGAAAAACTTCCTGAAACTATTGAAAGTGTTAACAATGAAATAGCTCGTAGTGAAGAAGAACTAGTTAAAGTTGAAGAAGAAATGAATAGTGCTATTACTGAAATTGAAGAATTGGGTATTAGAAAAGATACAGCAATGGCTAATCAAGAAAAATTAAATGAATATTTTGATTTAGCTTTATCTGGAAATATTAATATAACTCGTGATTCAATTACTTCATTACTTGAACAATTTGAATTTAGTGAAGAGGAAACTAGAGAAGCTGCTAAAATTCTTATGTTCCCAGAGGATGCTTTATTCGATTATGATAAACGTCTTAAGGATTCTGAAAAGAAATCTATTGGCGAAGTAATGCAAGAAGCTAAAAGCCAAGAAGAAGTAGCGCCAATTGTCGAAAAAACTGAACCTAAAACCGTTGAACCTGTTGTAGAAAAAGAGGAAGTTGCCCCTATAATTGAGAAAGTTCCTGAAAAAGTTGAAGAGAAGAAATTTGACCGCGAAGATTTAATTGATTTATTTAATGAAATAGGATTAGACTATTTAGATTATACTACTAGAGATTTAGAAGAAATATTAGAGCATTTTAATGAAAAAGTAATTCGTCGTAATGTAGCAATATTTAAAAACAATGATTTAAATGTTGATGTTTTTGTCGATCATTTAAATTTACTATATGATAAAGAATTAGAAGCTAAAGTTGATAGATTACTTCGTATTGGAAAAAGTGCTTTAGATATTTATTTAAATCCTACGGTATTAACAAAATATGATTATCGTAATTTGGATAAAGCCATTATCCTTTTACAAAATAGTGGTTTAGATCCTAAAAAAGTGCCTTTAATGGCATACTAAGGAGGGTTATAGTATGGAAAAGATTAATTTTATAAAAAATGGAACAAGCCTAATTTTAGATGAAGGTGTAAGAAGTGAAAATTTTTATTCAAATATTCCACTTGGATCTAATGCTAGTAATGTAAGAAGTCTTTTTGAAAGTTATGGATATGATTTAAATGGTATCCCTGGCAGTTTTGTAAAAATATTTACGGCAAACGAAAAGGAAACAGCAGAAATTGCAGAATCACTAGCAGAAATTGAAAAAATGGGTTTAAAAGACATTTTTGCTAACAATTATGCTTTAGCTCATTTTAGAAGAGCTTTTGTAGCTAGAACTAAAGAAGCATTAGAAATGGGTATTCCATTCTTAAATTCTGATAATACATTTATTAGAGAATTAAATAGTAATGAAAGTTTCAATGCTTATATAGAAAGAACTCCCAAAAAAAGTGATGTAAATAATTATCAAAATAATTTTGAACAAGATGAAATTTTAGAAGCAAGAATAGCTAGTATGGATGAATTTGAAACAAACATTTACAATAGTATAGCTGAAAAATTAAACTATTTAATTTTAGCAAATGCAACAAATTATAATTTAGTGTCTATCTTAAAATTAGCTATTAGAAAATTTGCTGAAGCAATTATTAATAAAGATTATGAACTTGCAAAAGATGAAATGCTAGAGAGAGTTATTTCAGCTATTGGAATTGATGCTGAAAGCCCTGAAGCAGAATTAATATTAAATGCTGTTGCAGATATGAAAATAAGTGTTGAAAGGGGTAGAGCATGAAGTTTTTAGAAAAATTTGGTTTTGGCAAAACAGATATTGAAGCATTAAAAGAAAATTCAACTAGTAATCTCATAAAAGAATTAGAAGCCCATAAAAAATTAGTTTCTAAAAATTTAGAATATTTAAATAATATTGGAGTAACTAATTTATCTGAAATTTTTATAAATTATCATGACATGTTCTTAATGGATAATAGTAATTTTGTAGAAATATTTAATAAATATGAGCCTGAATCACTAATTGAAAAACTAGCTAAAGATGTTCGTATAATGGAGTATTTATAATATATTATCAAAATTAAAATAGAAAAATAGGAGGAGAGTTTATGGCTCTTAATAAATTTAAAAGTTTTTTTTCTGGCGGGGATGACGACGAAGAAAATTTTACTGGAACTGAAGATGAATTTTATAGTGTAAGCGAGAGTGAAGCTTTAGCTGAAAGTGACAAATCCGGTAACAAAATGGTCTTACTAGAACCTCGAGCTTATTCAGAATCTCAACAAATTGCCGATCATTTAAAAAATCGTAATAGTGTAGTAGTTAACTTAAAAAGAGTTACTTCTGACCAAGCCAAAAGAATAATTGATTTTCTTAGTGGGTGTATATATGCAATTGGAGGAACAATGCAAAAAATTGGTGTAGGAATATATTTATGTACACCAAAAAATGTAAATGTTCAAGGGAAAATCTCTGACGAAACAGAAAAAAATAAAGCTGAAGTTGAAGATGAGTGGTAGTTTTAAATAATTAGTAATTAGAGGTGGTGAGTATTACGAGAAAATTTAATACAAGTTTAAATGGATATAGTAAAATAGAAGTTAATAATTTTGTTAATGAAGTTACTAGTGAATATGAAAATATGTTAACTAAACTAAAAAAACAAGATGAAGATATTGAACGTCTAAAACAAGATTTAGAAAAGTATAAAAATATGGAAACAACTTTAAACCGTGCTATATTTATTGCTGAAGATGCCTCTAATCAAATAAAGAAAATTGCTCGTGATGAAGCTAAAGGTGTAATCGATGATGCTAAACGTAATGCTTCTAGAATCGTAAATGATGCTTTATTAAAAGCTGAAAAAATAGAACAAGATGCTGAACTACTTCGCAGAAGAGTAGGTGTATTTAAAAGAAGACTTAAAAGCGTTGTTGATGAACAAATTGAGTTTATTGATAGTATCAATGAAGATTATTAAGACATAAATGCATGTCTTTTTTTTAAAAACATTTTATTTTAATTAACTTTATGTTAAAATTATAAATGAAAAAAGGAGAAATATATGGAAAATATTAAATATAAAAGAGTTTTATTAAAACTTAGTGGTGAGGCTCTAGCTGGTGAGTCAAAATTTGGTGTAGACGCTAAAACTATTGGGAATATTTGTGATAAAATTAAAGAAGTCATAAATATGGGAGTGGAAGTAGCTATTGTTGTAGGTGGAGGAAATTTCTGGCGCGGAAGAAATGGTCATGAAATGGAAAGAACTACTGCTGATTATATGGGAATGTTAGCAACAGCGATGAATGCTTTAGCTCTTCAAGATGCTTTAGAAAATAGAGGAGTTCACTCTAGAGTACAAACTTCAATTGAAATGCGAGAAATAGCAGAACCGTTCATAGAAAGAAAAGCTGAAAAACATCTTAGTAAAGGAAGAGTGGTAATATTTGCTTGTGGAACTGGACATCCTTACTTCACTACTGATACCGCCGCAGTTCTTCGTGCAACAGAAATGAAAGCTGATATTATCTTGCTAGGTAAGTCAATTGATGCTGTATATTCTGCCGATCCTAAAATAGACGCAACAGCCACTAAATATGAAAGTATTACTTATCTTGAAGTATTAAATAAAGATCTAAAAGTAATGGATTCAACTGCTACCGCTATGTGTCGTGATAATAATATTCCACTTCTTGTATTTGGCATTAGTGATCCTGAAAATATCGTTCGTGCTGTAAAAGGAGAAAAAATTGGAACTATTGTCAAAAATTAGTAGACAAAAATAGATTGATGAGCTAGAATAACATATACAAATTTTTTAGGGGGAAAATTATGAAACATGGTGTAAATTCTTATGAAGAAAGATTAAGTGGCAAAGGATTAATTGATTTCGAACATTTAAGAAGTCATCCTGAAGATATCAGATATATCGGAGAGAGATATAAAACAGATATAGCTTTTAGAGGAGAAGTTGCCATGGCTATTAGAAATAATTCATTTTTTGCTGCAAGCTTTTATCGATATTTTGGTGAATTACAAACTGCTAAAAGTACAAATAAAGGACGTTAAATCGTCTTTTTTCTTTCTTTAAATATAGTTTTAGTGTATAATTAAATTGGTGATGTAAAATGAAGAGAGTAATACTTGTAGACGGCAATAACTTAATGTTTAGAAGTTATTATGCTACAGCATATACTGGTAATGTCATGCGTAACTCTAAAGGGTTTCCAACTAATGCCCTATATGGCTTTGTTAGTATGATAAATAAAATTATTAGTGAAGAAAATCCAGAATATATTGCAGTAGCTTTTGATATTGGAAAAAACTTTCGTAAAGAAAAGTATGACTTTTATAAAGAAGGGCGTAATGCAACTCCTGATGATTTAAAATTACAAATGCCTATTGCTAGAGAAATTCTAGATGCGATGGGAATTAAATATTTAGAATTAGAGCCTTATGAAGCTGATGATATAATTGGAACTTTAGCTAAATGGGCTGATTTAGACCTTGAATATGATGCAACTATTATTTCTAGTGATCGTGATTTATTACAACTTATTAGTCCTGTAGTTGATGTTAAATTATTAAAGCAGAGTGGCTTTATAAAATATAATCCTGAAACCTTTAAAAATGATTGGGGAATTGAACCAATAAAAATAATTGATTTAAAAGCTTTAGCTGGAGATGCTTCTGATAATATTCCAGGTGTTAAAGGCATTGGTGATAAAACTGCTTTAAAACTTTTAACCGATTATGGTTCTTTAGAAGGAATATATGAAAATATTGAGAATATTAAAGGTAAAACACGTGAGAAGTTAGAGACTGACCGTGATAATGCCTTTATGAGTAAAGAAATTGCTACAATATTCCGTGATGTTCCTCTTACCATTAATTTTGAAGATATACAGTATCGAGGAATAGATGAAGAAAAATTAAGCTCTATTTATGAAACTTTAGAATTTTACTCTCTATTAAAAAACTTTAAACGTGATAATATAATTAAAGATGATATTAAATTTATAGAACTTGATGATTTATCTAATTTAACACTAGGCGATGAAGTTAGTATTTATATAGAACTTGATAAAGAAAATTATCATAAAGCAGGAATTTTAGGAATTGGCATTAGTGATAAAAATAATAATTATTATTTAAAGAGTGAATTATTAAAAGATTTAATACCTTTATTAAAAGGAAAAGTAGTTTATACTTATAATGCTAAAGCTTTAGAAATAACTTTAAGAAAAAATAATCTAGAACTTGCTCCTGTAAATTATGATTTAATGATTGCAGCTTACTTAACTGATGGAAATACTCATGATGATATAGCTTATTTAATGCAACCAGAACACATAAACGTTACTTTTTATGAAGAAATGTTAAAAAGTGATTTTAGTGCTAAAGAAAAACTATCTAAAGATATAGTTTTAAAAGCAAGATTTATAATGGATACTCGTGATAAATATATTAATAAATTAAAAACAGAATCAATGTATGATTTATTTAAAGATATTGAAATGCCTCTTTTATACGTCCTAGCTGACATGGAATATACAGGTGTTAGAATTGATTCTGCTAAACTTGATGAAATTGAAAGTGAAGTTGAAGCTAAATTAGAAATTTTAACTAATGAAATTTATAATATGGCTGGTTGTACTTTTAATATTGCTAGTCCTAAACAATTAGGTGAGATATTATTTGAAAAATTAGGCATTGCTAGTGGTAAAAAAACAAAAACTGGATATAAAACTGATGCAGCTACTTTACAAAAATTAAGTGGATTACATCCTATAATTAATTTAATATTAGAATATCGAAATTTCAGTAAAATCTTGTCAACTTATACAGCTAGTCTTAAAAATTTTAAATATGAAGATGGCAAAATTCATACAATATTTAAACAAACCTTAACTAGAACAGGAAGATTATCTAGTGTAGAACCTAATCTCCAAAATATTCCTGTACGTGGTGAAGAAGGTAGAAAAGTAAGACGTGCCTTTATACCTACAAATGATATATTTTTAAGTATTGATTATTCTCAAATAGAACTTCGTATTTTAGCTCATATATCAGAATCACCAGAATTAATTGATGCTTTTAGAAATAATCAAGATATTCATACTAAAGTAGCAGCTGATATATATGGAGTAGATGAATCTGATGTTACCAAATTAATGCGTAGTACAGCCAAAGCTGTAATATTTGGAATAGTTTATGGCATAAGTGGCTTTGGCCTTGGCGAAAACTTGAATATAAATACCAAAGATGCTGCCAAATTTATCGAGAAATATTATGAATTATATCCTGGAGTAAAGCGTTATATGAATAATATAGTAAAAGAAGCATATGAAACTGGTTCTGTTAGAACATTATTTAATCGTAAAAGAACAATTGAAGAATTAAATAACTCAAATTATATGATTAGAAGTAGTGGCGAGCGTATTGCACTTAACACTCCAATTCAAGGTACTAGTGCAGATATTATCAAAAAAGCAATGGTTTTAGTTTATGAAGAGTTTAAAAAAGAAAATATTAAAAGTAAAATAGTTTTACAAATTCACGATGAACTTGTAATTGATACATTAAGTGAAGAAGAATCGCGTGTTACAGAAATTGTAAAAGATGTTATGGAAAATGTTATAAAATTATCTGTTCCTTTAAAAGTTGGTATTGCTAAAGGTAAAGATTTATATGAAGCAAAATAAGATTTTATTAACTGGTTATAAAGAATCTAATGTTAAAGATATTAGCACTTCTAAAGAAGTGATAGAAAAAATTAATAATAGTTTTGATAAATTTATATCCATGTTTAATGAATTTAAAAATATAAATAAGGAGTGATTAAAATGCCAGAAATAGCAGAAGTTGAGACAGTAAGAAATACTTTAAAAAGACAAATTTTAAACAAAAAAATAAAAGATGTTAAGGTTTATTATAATACTATGATTGAAAGCGATATAAATTCATTTGCTGCAAATTTAATTGGTGATGAATTTATTGATATCAAAAGAAGAGGAAAATGGCTAATATTTGAGACTAATAAAAGATATTTATTATCCCATCTTAGAATGGAAGGAAAGTTTTTTATTAAAGATAGTAGAGATCCTAAAGGCAAACATGAACATGTAACTATAATATTTCAAGATGATACATCTTTAAGATATGAAGATACCAGAAAATTTGGTCGAATGAATTTAATAAAAAAAGAAGAATTAGAAAATACAGAAAGTATTAAGAAGCAAGGACTAGAACCTGGTGATGAAAACCTTACAAGTGAATACCTATTAGAAAAATTTAAAAATAAAAGATTACCAATTAAATCAGTTCTACTTGATCAAACCATTATAAGTGGCCTTGGAAATATTTATGTAAATGAAGTAATGTTTTATGCTAAAATAAACCCTTTAAGAGAAGCAAAAAGTATTACTAAAGAAGAATGTGAATTAATCTCTAAAGGTAGTGATGAAATAATAAAAGAAGCTATAAAAATGGGTGGCACTACTATTAAAAGTTATACTTCAAGTTTAGGAGTAACAGGAAGATTCCAACAAAAATTAAAAGTTCATAAAAAAGAAGGAGAGCCTTGTACTATTTGTGGTAATCCTATAAAAAATATAAAAATTGGTGGACGTAGTACTTATTATTGTGAACACTGTCAAAAATAATAAATTTATGTAGAGTTTTGCTCTACTTTTTTTGACTTTAAGTTTATAAGATTGTCTAATTATATTAGATATTAAAGTATAAAAGGGAGGTTTTTATGATGAATAAAATACAAAAATATAATGGAGTAATTTTGCTAGTGTAATAGAGAAAGCAAAAATTGAGGATTTTAAACTTTCTAGATATGCCTGTTATTTAATTGTCCAAAATGGTAATGCTAGAATAACTAAATCAAAACTAAAAAAAGTAATAAACTAAAAGAATATTGGTTTATTACTTTTTTCATAAGTTATAATATCATTTTTACTAATTAAACTATAAATTTGCGCAGCAATTATTTCATATTTATAAGTTGTGCTAGTAGGTATAGGAACCAACCCCACTTCTAAATCAGGCAAATTGTGTAAATAGTTACGACCTTTTTCATTAAAACCTAAAATTTTAATATATTCTATACTAGCTAGTTTATTAATATCTTTAGGAACACCAATTAAAATATGTATAAGCATTCGACAAATTTTATTATAAGTATATCTTTTAGTTTTAACATTTTTTATTAATTCATCGACATTATTAGAAATTAATATTTTTTCTTTTAATCTATTTTCAATTCCTTCATCAACAGTCAAATATTTACTTAAGTCTAAATCAGTTAAAATTTTATATTTGATAAAAGGAAATAAATCATTCAAACTTATATTTTCAATTAATTTAATAGTTTTTCTAGGCACATTTAAAGAAATATCTTCACCCAATTTAATTTTATTTCTAATATTACTGGCACTTATTATTTCATTGTTTTCATCGATACTATGATACGTACTAGTTCTTTTTATAGTAATAGGGGTTATCTCAAAATTATTTTGCTTTATTGCTTTTATATAACTAATTCCAAGTAAATCATTAGGGTTAAATATATTTTCACTAATATTTAAAGCTTTAGCTAAAGCGGTAGGATAATTAACACCTTCTTGTAATAGTTTTTTAACTCGTTCATTATAATCAGGATCATTTTGTATTTTAATAACATTTTCTAAAGTTTCTATATTATTAGATTCACTACCAAAGACTAGATACTTACAACCCAAATAATGAAGTATTTTAATACTAGCTTTAGCAAAAATATCGGCACTTTGCGTACCAAAAATAAATGGAAGTTCAACCACTAAATCAACACCATAAATTAAAGCTAATTTAGTTTTATTTTCTTTAGATAAAATACTAACTTCACCACGTTCTAAAAAATAACCATTTAAAACTAAAATAATTGGGCTACCTGGAAATAATTTTTTGGTTTCTTCAATATGATAAATATGCCCTTTATGTAATGGATTATATTCACAAATTATACCTACAGCTTCCATTTAAATCACCAATATAAGTATATCAAAAAAATAATAAAAAAGATAATAATTATAAAAATAGCACTTTATTTTACAAATAATTTATAATATATGGTATAATTAATTAGGTGAGAAAAGTGCAAATTGATTTAAAAAAGTTATATACTAAAGATTATATTGATATTGATGAAGACTTTGAAATAGATTTAAAAGTGTATCAAAATAAAGATATTGTAGCTTTAAAAAATCTACATACAGCGGGTAGAATTTTCTTAAATGCTACTGAAAATTTAGAATTTAATCTTACTATAACTGGTATAATGATTTTAAAAGATAGTGTAACTTTAGAAGATATTGAATATCCAATTAATATTCAAATAGATGATGAATATAGTTTAGAAGATGAATATTTGAAGGAATATTATAAAAAAGAACAAAATATACTTGATATTATGACAATTTTGTGGGAAAATATTGTTCTGGAAGTACCCATTAGATTAACCAAAACTGAAAATATGCAATTATCTGGTGATGGTTGGAGTATGGGTAATGTTGAAAATAAAAATGATAATATCGATCCAAGATTAGCGCGTTTAGCTGAACTTTTGGACGAAAGGAAGGAGTGAAAACATGGCAGTTCCTTTTAGAAGAACAAGTAAGACTAAAAAAAGAATGCGTCGTACTCACTTAAAAAAAGAGGTTGGAGCATTAACAAAATGCCCAAAATGTGGTGAAACTTTAAGACCTCATCGTGCATGTACTAAGTGTGGTTACTACAAAAATGTAGAAGTAATCAAAACAGAAAATGAAGAAAACTAGTTAGGAAACTAACTTTTTTTAATGTTTTAAATTAGCTATAAAAAGAATATATATCTATAATAATTTATTATAAAATGTAGCAAGTTGAATAAAAATGTGTTATACTATTTTTAATAATAAAGGAGTGTCGTTATAAATGAAGTATGATGATTTAGAAAAGACCAAAGATTTATTTGATATAGCTGATGTCCCAATTCCTATCGAAAATATTGAAATGGAAGGGGTAAATAAAGATTATTTATCAAATACTGAAGAAACAACTTTGAGCCTTGATGAAAATGAAATCATCTCTAAAAAGAAAAAGAATAATAAAAGTAAAAAAAGTTTAAAAGAAAAATGGCAAAACTTATCTAAAAAGAAAAAAATTATTTTTATTAGTAGTGGTATAATTATTTTAATAATCCTTATTGTTGTAATAGTTCTTTTACCAAAAGAAGAAAAAGAACCAGAAAAAAAGGAACCTGATAAAACTCCATCAGTAATTGTAGAAAAAGAAAATTATATTTATAAAGATGGTAATTTATCTTTTATTGATAAAGATAACAATGAAATAGGAACTTACGAGTGTAAAAATAAGCAAGAAGATTTATGTTATGTTGAAAATTATAATAGCGAAAGTAGTCTAGATAGTTCCAAAATGGTATATGAAGATGGAAGTAATATCTTAATTCGAAGTAAAATATATAATAATAAATATGTATTTATTTATGATAATGCCAAAAAAAATGAAGGTGTAATAACTTTATATAATATAACTGATGAAAAAAATGAAGGCGTATATAAAGAAATAAGAGGTTCTATAGACTCTGATTATGTTATTTTAAAAAATAGTAATAATAAATATGGTGCATTAGAATTAACAGATACAGGTATTAAAGAAAAAATAGCATTTTCATTTGATAACTTAGATAAATTAAGTGATAGTAATAAAGTTGTAGCCGAAACAAATAAAAAACATTTTATTTATAATATGGATGGAAAACTAGAAAGTAAAGGTATTTCATACGATATTAAGAGTTATAACGATAAATATATAGTCGCTGATAATAATGGTTATTATGTATATGATTATTCTGGAAAATTAGTAATTGACGAATCATACGATTATGTAGAATTATTAAATGATTATGCTATTTTAATAAAAAATCAAACTCTTTATCTAAAAGACTATAAAAATAATAAATATAATGAAGAAGGTATTAAACTTTCTAATAGTGATTATAATGTAACTAACATATACAATTCTGATAAAGTTTTAGTAGAAACTAAAAAAGCCTATGAAGTTAATATTGAAGAAAATATATTAACTGTCACTTATAAGAATAAGAATACTGAAAAAACAGAAACCATTAATCTTGATGAAGGAAAGTTTAGTAAAAATTTAGCTTATTTAAATTATTTTAATGGCAATCTTTATTTTTACAGTGATGAAGAAGAAACAAAACTTTTAGGAACTTATACATGTTCTAATAAAAATAATATTAATAAAGATACTAAAAGCTTGAGTAATTGTTATGTTGCCAGTGATATCAATTTAATAGATGGAGCTAATAGTGAAGAACTTTTAGGTTGGATTCCAATCTTTAACGAACGATATGTATTTATTGCTGATAATCTCGATTCTAAAAATCCTACCATTATTTTATATGATTTAAAAAATCGAAAGACATTAAGTAAATATTCAAAAATAGATACAGGCTCATATACCAAAGAAAATAAAATAACTTTTAAAAATACTAATGCTACTTATATTATAGGTGAAAACAAAAGTAATAAATATGGAGTTATTAAAATTGCTGAAGACGTAAAAGGCGTAATAGGCTTTAATTATAAAAATATAAGTAAAATTCATGACTATTATTTAGCTGAAGAAAGTGCTGGTACTTACTTAATGCTTGATTCAAATGGCAAAGAAGTAACTAGTAAATATGGATATAAAATTATAGATTATAAAGGTAAACATTTAAAAGTAGAAAATGATGGTAAATATTATGTTTATGATTTTGAAGGTAATAAAATAGAAGAAACAGGATATTCAGATATTTCTTTAGAAGATGATTATTATATTGTTATAACTAATGAAAATATACTTGATATACATCGTTATGATAATCAAGATTTTAAGCTAAATCCTGAAGGTACAATAACTGTTTCAGGACCTAATGATTATGAAGTTAGTTTAAATTCTAAAGGATATGTTATTAAAATTAAAAGTACCAATACAGTTTATAATACTGATCTTTTTGGAAATTTAGCAATAACAGGCGATTAATACTTGTAAAAATATTATTAATTTGATAAAATAAATTTATTAAAAACGAAGAACAAGAGGAGTAAGAATAAACTTCTTTATAGAGAACTCATAAATGGTGGAAGTGAGTAAGAATATATTCTGAAGGTTTCTTGGGAGTTGGTTATTAATACCCGCAGTGATGCGTTAAAAATTTAAGTAAAATAAAAGGTGGTACCGTGCATGTTTTGCACCCTTTGGTATTACCTTTTTTTATTTTGAGGAGGATAAAAAATGTTAGACAAAAAATATGATCACTTAAGTGTTGAAAAAAACAAATATGAAAATTGGAAAAAGAATGGCTATTTTGAACCTAATTGTGAGGCTAAAGAAGCTTTTTGTATCGTAATACCACCACCAAATGTAACTGGCAAATTACATATTGGGCACGCATGGGATACATCAATTCAAGATGCTTTAATTAGATATAAAAGAATGCAAGGATATAATACTTTATGGCTTCCGGGAATGGATCACGCTGGAATTGCAACTCAAGCCAAAGTTGATAAAAGATTAAGTGGGATAGGTATTAATCCAAGAAGTTTATCTAGAGAAGAGTGGCTAAAACATGCTTGGGCTTGGAAAGAAGAATATGCTTTAAATATTCATAATCAATGGGCAACTCTAGGTTTATCTCTTGCTTATTCTAAAGAACGTTTTACTTTAGATGAAGGATTATCTCATGCTGTAAGAAAAGTATTTGTTGACCTTTATAATAAAGGATTAATTTATCAAGGAAAAAGGATGATTAACTGGGATCCAGTTGCAATGACTGCTCTATCTGATGAAGAAGTTATTTATAAAGATGTTCCAGGAGCTTTTTATCATTTAAAATATAAACTTGAAGATAGTGAAGAATATTTAGATGTAGCAACAACTCGTCCTGAAACTTTATTTGGTGATACAGCAGTCGCCGTTAATCCAGAGGATTCCCGTTATAATAAACTTATTGGCAAGAATGTAATTCTTCCAATAGTTAATCGATTAATTCCTATTATTGGTGATGAACACGCTGATATGGAAAAAGGAACAGGTTGTGTAAAAATAACTCCGTTCCATGATCCTAACGATTATGAAGTAGGACAACGTCATAATTTAGATGCTATAGAATGTATCGAGCTAGATGGTACAATGAGTAAAACAGCTGGAGTTTATGAAGGATTAGATAGATTTGAGTGTCGCGAAAAATTAGTTAATGATTTAAAGAATCTTGGCCTATTACTTAATGTTGAGAATATTACCCATAATGCACCTTTTAGTGAAAGAAGCGGCGCTTTAATTGAACCAATTATTTCTAAACAATGGTTTGTTAAAATGCGTCCTCTAGCTGATAGAGTACTATTAAATCAAAAAGATAAGAATAATAAAGTGAACTTTGTTCCAAGTCGTTTTGAAAAAATAATGAATCACTGGATGGAAATTACATATGACTGGTGTATTTCTCGTCAACTTTGGTGGGGACATAGAATCCCTGCTTGGTATAAAGGTGATGAAGTATATGTAGGGGTAGAAGCTCCAACTGGCGAAGGTTGGGTTCAAGATGAAGATGTACTTGATACTTGGTTTAGTTCTGCTTTATGGCCATTCTCAACTTTAGGTTGGCCAGAAAATACTAAAGATTTAGAAACATATTATCCAAATAATGTTTTAGTTACTGGTTATGATATTATTCCATTCTGGGTAAATAGAATGACTTTTCAAGGTTTAGAATTTTTAAATAAACGTCCATTTGAACATTGCATAATTCATGGACTTATTCGTGATAAAGAAGGACGTAAAATGTCTAAAAGCCTTGGAAATGGTATTGACCCAATGGATATGGCTGAAAAATATGGCGCTGATGCCTTAAGATTCTACTTAACAACCGCTGTATCTAACGGCATGGATTTAAAATTTGATGAAGAAGCTTTAAAATCTACTTGGAATTTCATCAACAAACTTTGGAATGCTTCTCGCTTTGTATTAATGAATATTGAAGATTTATCAAATGAATCTTTCGAAAACTTAACAAAAACTGATAAATGGATTTTAAGTAAATATAATAAAACTATTAAAAATGTTACCAAATTTATGGATAAGTTTGAACTTAATAATGCTGGTACAGAAATTTACAATTTTATTTATAATGATTTTTGTGATAACTACATTGAATTTGCTAAATTTAATTTAGATAGTATTACAACTAAAAGTGTTTTAAAGAAAGTTTTAAGTGGTATTTTAAAAATGCTTCATCCATTTATGCCTTATGTTACTGATGAAATATATTCAAAATTACCTAATACACACGAAAACATAATGATTAGTAGCTATCCAATATTTGATAAAAAAGAAGTATTCACTGAATGTGAAGAGAATATAACTGATATGATTGAATTTATTAGAATTTATCGCAAAACATATCAAGAAAATCATTTAAATAAAAGTGCTACGATTAAATTTAATAATAATTCTGATTATGAGCTAATTAAAAAATTATTAAAAATAAATAATGTTACAACTGAAACTCTAAATATTAATGCTTATAATGTAACTTATAAGAACTATGATTTAACAATATATTATGAAAAAACGCTAACTGAAGAAGATAAATTAGCTCTAGAAAAAGAAATAACTGATTTAGAAACTTCAATTGCTAAAAGAAAATCTTTACTAGCTAATGCTAATTTTGTTAGTAAAGCACCAGCTAATTTAGTTGAATCTGAAAAAGAAAAATTAGCTTTAGAAGAAGAAAAATTAGAAAAATTGAAAGGATAAACAAAATGAGAGAAGTAGAATTAAAAAGAATATATAAACATTTTAAAGGCGATTATTATTTAGTTGAAGAAATTGGTATAGATTCAGAAACAGGAAAACCAGTTGTCATTTATCGTCATCTTTATGGAGATGGTTCAGTATGTGTAAGACCATTAAATGATTTCTTAAGTGAAGTGGATCATGAAAAATATCCCGATGTCAAACAAAAATATCGTTTTGAACTACAAGAAATAAAAAGTGCTTTAGAATAAATTAGGAGTTTAAATGAGAGAGGTAAAAGTAAAAAGAATATATAAGCACTTTAAAGGAAATCATTACATAGTTGTTGATATTGCAGAACATTCAGAAACGAAAGAACAGTATGTTATATATCGAAGATTATATGGTGATTGTAGTTTAAAAATTAGACCATTAGCTATGTTTTTAAGTGAAGTGGACCATGAAAAATATCCTGATATCAAACAAAAATATCGTTTTGAACTACAAGAAATAAAAAGTGTGTTAGAAAAATAAATAATAAACAGAAAGAGAAAATAAAATGAAACAAGAAAATTATACAATCGAAAACATTATATTTGGATTAAGAGGAGAATATCTTCATCATCAAGAAGAATTAGCAAAACTTAAACAATATGTTTTTACAGCTGATAGAAGAGTACAAGATTTTAATTTTAGAATTTATCAAACTCCAGAACATAATCCAAATTTATATTTAAACTTTAAAATTAAAGAAAATTCATTAGGTGTTGCATTAATGGAATTTTTATTAAAATTTGGTTGGGATGTCAATCTACATGGTAAAGAAACTTTTAAAGATTTAAAAGAATTTAATGATGTTTTTGCTTTATCAGGATATTATCACGCTCAAGTTAAAGATGATGTAAAATTTGCAGAAGCAATTAAAACTATGTTGGATAGTGAGTTTGTTCAAAACATTGCTAAACAATTAAATGAGCCAGAAGTTAGTATTGAACATAATGTTATTCATGCTGATTTAAGTGGAGAAAACGGTACGAGAGGAAGTCTTTGGTATCATTCGCAAGATGATTATTTAGAGCTTCATCAACATGCAGATACAAGCTTAATATTACCAGAAGCTTTAGAGCTTCAAGTTCCAAAAGATAGATTACCTGAATATCATACAAATTATATTGATGCATTTTTAGCAGAAAGAAAAGGTATTATTATCGAAGATACAATGTCTTCTGCTAGGACAGCAAATTATAGAATTGCTGAAGATGAAGATGTAATTGTTTTAAGGAGAACTAAATAGAAAACATGAAAATAGTAAAATTACATGATTCTAAAAACGGTCAAAATAGTGAAATATGTAAAACTATTGAATATTCTTTTCAGGATAAAGATATTGATTTAGGAGTTGCTACTATTACTGGAAGATTTCCCAGTACTGGATATGCTTTAAATCTAGTTAGTAAAGAACTTGTTTATGTTTTAGAAGGAAAGGGAACTATTCATTTCGAAAATAATGAAATAAGTTATTCTAAAGGTGATGCAATCTTAATATTACCTCATGAAAAATATTATTATGAAACAGAATATTCAGTTTTAACTCTTACTTGTACACCAGCTTGGAACAAAGACCAACATAAAATAGTTGATTAGGAAATATTGTCAAAAACGCAAAATAGTTATATAATTATTTTGCAACTTGTCCTGGTAGTTAAATGGATATAACGAGGCTCTCCTAAAGCCTAATTGCGAGTTCGATTCTCGCCTGGGACACCAGAGTGATAACTAAACTCTAACTTTTAATTTATTTTAAAGTTCGAGTTTTAATATATTTAAAATTATGATAAAATATTTATATAAATAAAATTGATTTATGTCAATTTAGTAAATCGCTTGTATATTGTCATAAACAATATATGTAATTGAATGGAGGTATAAATATGACCACTGAATTAATAGATGTCCTTGATGAAAATGGTATTTTAACAGGTGAAGTATTACCTAGAAGTGAAGTTCACAAAAGAGGATTATGGCATCGAGCTATTGTGGTTGCAATCGTAAATGAAAAAAATGAAATTTTATTACAGCAAAGAAGTGAAAAAAAAGAAAAAAATGCTGGTATGTGGGATATTTCTGTTGCTGGACATATTTCGGCTGGACAAGATTCTTTATCCGCTGCAGCTCGCGAAATAAATGAAGAGGTAAGTGTATTACTTGGTTACAGAACTGAAATAAAAGATTTTAGATATATGTATTGTTTTAGAAAAGAACAAGTATTTAAAAAAGATTTTATAGAAAGACAATTTTATGATTTCTTTATTTTAAGAACAACTGGAGTTGATGATAAAACATTATTTTTTCAAAAGGAAGAAGTACAAGCTGTAAAATTTGTGAATTTAAACTCAATTCAAAAAATGATAGATAATAATGAACTAGTTGAAAGACCTGAAGTTTATCAAGTATTAACTAATTTTTTGTTTAGATTTTAAAGTTGTTTAATGTCTCCTTTAGGGCACCAAAGGGAAATTAGTCTAACTAATTCGACTTTCAATACATAAAGGTTAATTTCGGTTAATCTTTTTTTTGTTCTGAAAGGAGTTTGTACCAACTAAAGTTATGAGCTTCATAAAAAACTTAAATTTTGTAATATTAAAATGGTCAGTTCTTTTTTGACAAAATTAAATAAATATATTAATTACAATATAAGTACAAGTTAATTTACAAATTTATACTTTTTTGCTATACTAAACATGTTAAAAAGTGTTGGTGAATAATAATGAAAAATATTCTTATTGCTGAAGATGATAAAGATATTGTTGAACTTTTAACTCTTTATTTAGAATCAAATAACTATAATGTCTATAAAAGCTATAATGGAAAAGAAGCTTTGACTATTTATAATGAAAAAAAAATTGATTTAATTATCGCTGATGTTATGATGGAAGTTATGGACGGCTACGAACTAGTAAAAAACATTCGTAAGTTTAGTGATGTTCCTGTAATATTTTTATCTGCTAAAGCTTCTGATAATGACCGCATTTTAGGTCTTAATTTAGGCGCCGATGCATATATCACCAAACCATTTAATCCTCTAGAAGTACTTGCTTATATCAACGCTATATTTAGAAGAACTTCTAAAGAATCTAAAACTATTAGTATTGGCAATATTAAACTTGATTTAGATAACTTTTTAGTTTATAAAGAAGATGAACTTTTAAATTTAACCACTGCAGAAATTAAAATATTAGCACTTTTAATGAAAAATCCTAGTAAAGTATTTACCAAATATCAATTATATGAAGCAATAAGTAATAATTATTGCTTTGACGATAATACGATAATGGTTCATATATCTAATCTTCGTAGTAAATTAGAAGATAATGTATCTAAACCAAAATATATTGTAACTGTAAGGGGGCTCGGGTATAAATTTGAAACTAAAAATGAAAATTAATAAAAGCTTAATTAAAAATACTATTATTTATTTTATACTATTTATTACGACTATTTTATTAACTTTTTTTCTGGTAAATAAATTAGTTGATTATTGCCTTGATAATAGTTTTTTATATATTGATGATTTACTTAATTATGAAGAAATATTACGTACTGATAACTTTACAAAATTACCATTATATAAGTTTAAAAATAATAATTTTTTAATTTATAATGAGGACTTTGAAGTTATATATTCTACTGATTCTAATTTAAATAATATTATTGCTGATGAAGATTTAGACTTTATTAATGATTATTATGATTATAGTTATTATACTGTTTATGAAAAAAATATTAAAAATGAAAAGTTTTATCATATAATAAAAAGTAAGTTTTCTTCAAGTGGTACAAATGAATATGTAGATTTTGCTTTTTTAGATAAAGATTATAATATTGTAAATGGAAGCTTATTTGGTGATAAAACATCATTAACTGAACGAGAATTTAATTTAATTGAAGGCAATCATACTAAAGGAATTTCTATTGAAAAAGCTAGTTATGAAACTATTGATGGAGAAAAAAGAATAATAATTTTTTTATCAAAAGAACTAAATCCTGATGAACTTCAAAAAACTCTAAATCATATCAATCAAACTTGGATTTATTTTATTCCTTTATTTTTAGCTATAATTATTATTTATGCTTATCTTATAGTTTCTAATATCAAAAAAAGTTTAGAACCATTAAATATTGCTTTAGAGAATTATGAAAAAAATAATGAGTTTGTCATTGAAAATAGTAAAATATCTAAAGAATTTATAAAGCTAGTATATAGCTTTAAACGTATTTTTAATAAATTAAAAAGAGAAGAAGAAAAGAAAAATAAACTTTATCAGGAGCGAGCTCGAATATTTGCTAATTTGTCTCATGATTTAAAAATTCCTCTTACAGTTATTGAAGGTTATTCCAAAGCATTTTTAGACGATATTGTCCCTGACAATAAAAAACGTATTTATTTAGAAGCAATTTATAGTAAATGTGAAGAAGCTACAAATGTTATAAATTCTTTATTAGAATTTACCAAATATGAAAATAAAGGTTTAGATATTCATTTAGAAGCAGTTGATTTAAGTGAATATTTTACGACATATTTAGCTAATAAATATAATGACATTGAAATTTTAAAATTTAAACTTGACGTTAAAATTCCTAATTATAAAATAATATACAACATAGATAAAAAAATTATGAATCGTATGCTTGATAATTTAATATCTAATGCTTTAAAATATAATGAAAAGTGTACTACTATTTATTTTAAACTTGAAAAAATCAAAAAAACAATTAGAATTACATTTGCTGATAATGGCAAGGGGATTAATGAAGAATTAATGGATAATATTTTTAATCCTTTTGTAAGTGGCGATGATTCACGTGGACCATCTACTGGTACAGGTCTTGGTTTATCGATAGTTAAAAGAGCAGTTGAAATTAATGGGGGAGCAATTAGACTTATAAAAAAACCACGTAAACCATATAAAACTGAATTTATAATAGAGTTTCCTCTTTCTTAAGAAAAATTAAGGTTAATTTAAGATACACTTAATTTTTTTTTGCTATAATTTTGTTAAGTAAGAGGTGGTAGTATGTACACAGTCTTAAATTATATTGAAAATAGTGCGAGTTTATATCCTGATAAACTAGCTATTATATGTGAAGACGAAAAAATAACTTATAAAAATTTAATTAAATCTTCTCGAAGTGTTGGAACTTTTATAGCTAATTTAAAAATATTTAAAAAGCCCATAATTATTTTTATGGATAAAGGAATAGATACTTCAATTTCATTTTTAGGTTCACTGTATGCCGGATGCAGCTATTGTTTAGTTAATCCCGAATTTCCTCATAACCGAATTTTAGATATTAAAAGTGTACTAAATAGTCCTCTTGTTATAACTGATGATGACCATCTTAATCTAGCTTGTGAATTATTTGAAAATGTAGTAAATATTAGTGATATTAAAAATACAACCATAAATATAGAATTATTAAATATTATTCATGATAAAGTAATTGATTATGACCCTGTATATATTAACTTTACTTCTGGTTCTACAGGAGTTCCTAAAGGTGTTGTAGTAAGTCATCGTTCTATTATCGATTTTATGCGAGAGTTTACTAGACTTTTTGGTATTAATGATACTGATATTATAGGTAATCAAGCTCCATTTGATTTTGATGTTTCCGTAAAAGATATTTATGCGGCCTTTTTTACAGGAGCTACTCTTGTTATAATACCTAAAAGTTATTTTTCAAATCCTGCTAAATTACTAGATTATTTAGTAGATAAAAACATAACTAATTTAACTTGGGCAGTCTCTGCACTTTGTTTAATTACTACTTTCCATGGTCTTGATTATAAAGTGCCCAAGTCTGTTAGAAGAGTAATTTTCTCTGGAGAGGTAATGCCAATGAAACATTTAAATATTTGGATGGAAAAATTACCTAATACAATGTTTGTTAATGTTTATGGTCCCACTGAAATAACTTGTAATTGTACTTATCATATCCTTGATAGAAATAGAATGTATGAAGATAAAATACCTATTGGTAAGCACTTTCCTAATGAAAGAGTAATGCTTCTTGATGATAACTCTAAAGAAATAACTAAACCTCATGAAAAAGGCTTAATCTGTGTAAGTGGAACTGCTTTAGCTTTAGGATATTATAATAATAAAGAAAAAACCAATGAGGTATTTATAACTAATCCTCTAGTTACCGAATATCAAGAAATGATGTATAATACAGGAGATCTTGGTGAATATAATGAATTTGGTGAAATAGTATTTTGTGGTCGCAAAGATTTTCAAATTAAATATCAAGGACATAGAATCGAGTTAGAAGAAATTGAACGAGCTATGATGAAAATAAATGGTATAATTCGTTCTTGCGTTATATTTGATGAAGAAAAAAGTAAGCTTTATGGCTTCTACATTGGCGATATGGATAAAAAAGATTTACATTTAAAATTAAAGGAAACTTTACCCGTGTTTATGATTCCCACCAAATTAATAAAAGTAGAAGAAATGCCTCTTACCAAAAATGGTAAAATTGATCGTAAAGCTTTAATGAGTAGGGAGGTGAAATAATGAATATTGAAGAAATAACGAAAAAATATTCGACACCATTTTATTTACTTGATATAGCTAAATTAAAAGAGCGTATTAACTATTTACGAAAATATATTAGTAAGGATATTGATCTAGTATATGCGGTAAAAGCTAACACTTTCTTAATTCCTTATATTAAAGAATACGTTGAAAAAGTCGAATTATGTTCTTTTGGCGAATATGAAATAGCAGTTTCATCAAATGTTCCTGATGAAAAAATGGTAATATCAGGAGTATATAAAGATGAAGCTAGTATTCGTTATATGTTTGAACATTCTAATCCTGGTAAATTTACTCTTGAATCATTAAACCAGTTTCAACTTTTATCTAGATTATCTAAAGAATATAATCGTAAGATTGATGTTTTAATAAGACTTACAAGTGGTAACCAATTTGGAATGAGTGAAAGTGACGTAAAATATGTTTTGGAACATTTTGATAAAGAG
The DNA here is from genome assembly GCA_947646115.1 of uncultured Mycoplasma sp. GTDB lineage: Bacteria > Bacillota_I > Bacilli_A > RF39 > UBA660 > Caccenecus. The sequence continues at coordinate 14,557 of CANSFH010000004.1, read as the reverse complement.
TTTATGAATATTAAGGGAATTGAATATTTTAATAAGACCCAACGGCATTCAATTCCGATATTAGAAAAAGAACTAATTAAAGTAAATGAGTTAATGGAAAATTTAGAAAGAGACTATAATATCACTTTAGAAGAATTTGAATATGGCCCAGGTTTTCCAATTTATTATTTTGAAGGATCAAATTTTAATGAAGATGAATTCTTAACTGAATTTAGTCGAATTATCAAACATATTAAAAATAAAAAAGTTAGTCTTGAATTAGGTCGAAGTATTGCTGCTCCTGCAGGGGAATACCTAACTAGTGTCGTTGATTTAAAAACTAATAAATCAGGTACATATGCTCTAGTAGATGGAGGAATAAATCATTTAGTATATTATGGTGGTAATATGGCCATGAACACTCCTTACAATGAAGTTATTCCCAAAAGGAATGGTAATGATACTTATATTGTCGTAGGTTCTTTATGTACTATAAATGATATTTTAGTAAAAGAATTTCATCCTGGGCATTTAGAACTAGGTGATATAATAGTTTTTAAAAATACTGGAGCTTACTCTACAACTGAAGGTATATCTTTATTCTTAAGTAGAGAATTACCTAAAGTATTAATTAAAAATGGTGATAATATTGAGCTTGTACGAGCAAATATTAAAACAAGTAAATTAAATAGTCCAAATGAAGAAAGGTAGTGTTATAAATGGATAAATTAATTGAAATATTAGAAGGATTAAATCCCGAGGTAGATTACCAAAATACAGATAATTTAGTAGATGGAAGATTTTTAGATTCTTTAACTATTTTATCATTAGTCGCAGAAATAGAAGAGGAGTTTGAAGTTGAAATACCAACAATTGAAATCATTCCTAGCAACTTTAATTCTGTAAAAAGTATGTATGCACTAATAACTAAATTACAAGAGGAAGAATAAAAGTGAACTACTTAAGTGTCGTATATTTATTTTTTTTCTTGCCACTTACAGTTCTAATTTATCATATAGCTAAAAAGAAATGTAAATGGTTAGTATTGCTTCTAGCTAGTTACATTTTCTTTTTTTTAATATCCGGTAAATTAATAATCTTCTTGTTATTTACTACAGCTTCCATTTATTTTTTTGGAAGAAAATTTGAGAAAATAGATACTGAATCTGAAGAATTTTTTGCTAAAAATATTGTCGAAGATAAAAAGAAGGTAAAAGAAGCTTTTAAGAAAAAGAAAAAAAGATTTTTGTTACTAGCTATACTCATGCAAGTAATAATACTTTTTATATATAAATATTTACCATTTTTTACAGTAAATATAAATAGTTTATTAAAGATTATCAATATTCCATTTGAATTTAAATTATTCAAATTAATTGCCCCAATCGGCGTTTCATTCTATACTTTAGCAGCTATATCATATCTAGTTGATGTTTATCATAAAAAAATCGATGCTGATCATAAAATAACTAGATTAGCACTTTATCTTGCTTTCTTTCCTGGAATTATGGAAGGACCAATTGCAAGATATAATGACACTGCAGAAGATTTATACAGTGGCAAAGAAATAACTTTTCAAAATATTTGCTTTGGCTGTCAAAGAATTCTTTGGGGAATCTTAAAAAAATTTGTTGTAGCTGATCGTTTAAATGCTTTTGTGAAAGTAGTATTTGATGGTGTAGAAGTCCTTGATGGTGGTTTAGTGCTATTTGGCGCAATATGTTACACGATAATGCTTTATATGGAATTTTCAGGTACAATGGATGTCATTATAGGTAGTGGAGAAATATTTGGTATCAAACTTCCAGAAAATTTCCGTCAGCCATTCTTCTCTAAAACAATTTCCGAATTTTGGACTAGATGGCATATTACTTTAGGTACTTGGTTTAAAGACTATATTTTTTATCCAGTATCTTTATCTAAAAAGATGAAAAAACTAACTATTGTTACTCGTAAAAAATTAGGAAATCATTTTGGTCCACTATTAACTGGATCTGTAGCTTTATTATCAGTTTGGTTATTAAACGGTTTATGGCATGGTGCTGGTTGGAATTATATTGCTTTTGGATTATATCATTTTATTTTAATTTTATTAGGTAATATTACTGAACCATTCATAAGAGATTTATGTCTAAAACTTCATATTAATCGTAATAGTATAATTTATCGTCTTGTTGAATTTATTAAACTATTTATTTTAATTGTCTTTGGAGAATTAATCTTTAGGGCAAACACATTTACACAAGCTTTAAATATGATAAAAACAATCTTTACTTCTTTTACTTTTGAAAGTTTTATTAATGGTAAATTCTTAACTTTTGGGGTAGATGGCAATGACTTTATTATAATTATTGTTTCTATTATAATTGTTTTTATAATTGGCTTATTACGAGAAAAAGGCTTAAATATTCGTGAGAAAATTGCTAGCTATAATATAGTTTTCAGATGGGTTATTTATTTTGCACTTATTATGTTTATAATAATCTTTGGCGCTTATGGTCCTGGTTATACACCAATTGATCCAATATATGCTAATTTTTAGGAGGTAATTTATGAAAAATGTTGTTAAAGTTCTTATATTTCTTATCATTTTTATTATCTTATTATTAGTATCATCATTTATATTTGTTCCAAAAAGTAACATTGCAATGTCTACAAGAACGCGCAAAACAAATTTAGTAATGGGAGAAAAAGATAATTCTCTTGACGCTTTATTTATTGGTGATTCACTTGTTTACACAGCAATAAATCCCATGCATATATGGGAAAATTATGGTTATACTTCTTATGATCTTGCCATGTCAGCACAATATTTATATGAATCTTATAATAATTTAATTAAAACTTTAAAAAACCAAAAACCTCAAATTGTTTTTTTAGAAACAAATCAATTTTTTCGTAAATACAAAGTTATAAATGTTATTGGTGCTGAAGGTAAAAAAATATTTCCTGTATTTGAATATCATAATCGTTGGAAAAATTTATCATTAAGCGAATTATTTGCTGAAGAAAATTATAAAGATCGTGATCATTTAAAAGGTTTTCGCTATATGAGTAAAGTTAACTCACCTGATAATGTTCATAAGAATTATATGAAAAAGAAAAAAGATGTTAAAGAAATACCTGATTTAAATTATTATTACATTTCTAAAATTATTGAAAAATGTAAAGAAAATAATATTGAATTAATACTTTTAAGTACTCCAAGTATGAAAAATTGCAATTATTCTAAATATTTAGCAATTAAAGAAATTGCTAAAGAGTTTCAAGTAGCACATTTAGATTTAAACTTAGATGTTAATTTAAATATAGATTGGGCAACTGAAACTGTAGATAAAGGGGATCATTTAAACTTTGAAGGCTCAAAAAAAGTTTCCGAATATCTTGGAAACTATATGAAAATGAAAGGATTTACTGATCACAGACAAGATTCAAAATATAATACTTGGAATGAAGATTTAATTAACTATAAAAAAGAAGTTAAAATGAAATAACAAAAGCTATTGCATATTCGCCATCATGAGAAATAGAAACCGAAAAGTGTAAATTTTGCAGTTCTATTTCTTTTTTTAGTTCACCATAAAATGTTAAGTAGGGGGCATAATTATTGTGATTAACTTCAATATCTGATAATTTATAACTATCAAGACCTTGGTGCATACACTTTAAAACAGCTTCTTTAGCAGCAAACATTCCGGCCAAAGTTTCTAGACTATTATTTCTAAATTCGAAATATTTATGTTCATTTTCGGTAAATATATTATTAAACATTTTTTCATTACTTACAATTTTTTTTAATCTATCAATTTTTATAATATCCACACCATTACTAATCATTTATATCACCAAATTTATTTTATCACATTTATATTATTTATAATAGAAAAAGTAGGCATATTATATTTTTGTCTACTTATAGTATCATTTAACTATGCAGCTTTTTTTCTTTCTCTCACAATAGCTTTTTTAGCTAAATTATATTTTGCAATAATCTTTTTTTTCTTAAGCATTTTTTCTTGTTCAGATAATAAAGAATTTTTTAAATTATTCATGCTTAATTGATATTCTTCATCATAAGCCATTTCTGGGAATTTTGCTTTAGTTGCTTCATCAAGAGCATTCAATCGATTAACATTTCTCACATTCAACGAAAGGCCACCATTGAGAGCAGTATGTCCATTAATCATATTATTAAAGTTACTTTCTCTATAAGGAGTAGTCTTTCTCTTTAAAATAATTTCATATATTTTTAAATGTGTTTTAACAAGCATTCCACTTGCAAAAAATTTAAAATAACAATTTCGAACGAAGGGGATTAAATCCAGAATATTAGCTACTTTTGCTACTTTATTTGCTTTATGTAATTCCTTTTTTAATAAATCTTTTTCAATATTATTAGCATCATTAACACTTATTTTATTTAATTCTTCGATACTTTGCAGAGCATAGCTATTTAAATTTTGTTCATAAGATAAATGAACATTTTTAAGTTCTGTTTGTAAATCATATAGTTCTCCAGTATGAATTCCTTCATCTAAATATTCCTTTTCTTTAGTAATATCAGCATTTTTTTGAATTTCTATATTCCTTTTTAATCTTAATGTTTTATTTTCTAAATAATTCAATTTTTTTAAATCCTCTGGATTTTTAGATGATTTCTTTTTTAATTCAATTATTTCTAACACTTGATTTAGTTCTTCTTCTAAAGCTTCATAATTTTTATCATCAAGTTCTTCTTTTTTATTTTCTATTATTCTATTATTTGATATTATCTCTATTTTTTCTTCAACATCATCAACTACTTTTTGAATTTCTGTTGTAATTTCTTTTTTTGAATTTATCTCACGTTTTTCATTACTATTTTTATTATTGCTATTATCATTTACAACTGTAGCTTCATTACTTATAGCATCATCATTATATGCTTGATGATTTTCCTCATTAGTTTCTCGATAATCTTCATTAAAATTATCATTTATTAAATCTTCATTTTTATTATTAACTGATTTTTCTTCATATGAAGTATTTTCAAAAGCATCATTAGTATTAGCTTCCTTATAACCATATTTAATTTCATAAGTTTGCTCATTACCTAAAGGCTTATCATCTTCATTAGTAATAGATTGTTGTTCTAAAATAGGCGAGTTAACTACGGGGTTAGTTATATCAATTGGCTTAACTTCCTTTTTATTTAAAATATTTCCATTAGTATCAGCATGATACACTTCATTTTTGCTTTTAATTTTAATTTTATATTCACTAATATATTTTTTTATATCATAGTCGCTTTGATAGCACATTTTATCAAGCAATATAGGTGTAGATAATTTAAAATTGGGGTCTAAATACTCTCGAACATCTAACAAATAATCATCATTAATAACTGCATAAAAATCCTCATAAAGTCTAATATCCTTAAAACCAACTTTAGTTAAAATATTACCTTTAATATCATAAACATAATATTTATTATCATAAAAAACTTTTAAATAATTATCTACATAATCTATAATAGGAGCTTTAAATCTTACTGAAATAATATTATCAAATTTATCTACTAATTGATAAGTATTATCATTAAATAAAACTACAAAATTTTCTTTTAAAGCTGTCTTTTTCACATAAGGCTTATCTTCAGTATTATTTAATTCTTGAGTATTGGCTTTTACTTGTTCTTCAATTATAGCTTCTAAATTATTAATAGTTATAATTTCTTCTTTTTGTACTTCATTTTTAACTTGCGTTAAAATTTTATTTTCTATTACTGTAGGTATATCTTCATTATAATTATTGCCTAAATTATCTTGATATTTTTCTCTAATTATTTCTTTAACATGTGCTTCAGATATAAATATTTCTTGAGGGTCTTTATTAGCTTCATCAGTAGTAAAACCATTACTATCGATAATTTTAATTTTAGCATTATCTCTTTGTACATTTTCTAGAGTATTTTCTTGTATAGTTTTACCTGGTTTCTTATCTGAAAACCATCCCTTGATAAAAGCCCAAAATGCCCAAAAAATAGTCTTTATAATATTAAATAATTTTTTCATAAACATCACATCAAGATTATAACATTTATTTATTTATAAGTAAAATTTTATCTTGAAATAATAGTAAATTATGCTATAATAAAGGCGATTTAAAGAGGTGGAATTATGAGTAAACATTCATATTACAAATTATCCACTCCAAGTATATTACAATATTATAATATGTTTGGGTTGGATTTAAAACTTATAGATCCAAGAACTATTGAAACCGAAGTAAGATATTTAGAAGATTTAATTCCCGATATTGCCTATCAAACACTACCAAAAAGTTCATTAGCTGTTGCAGAGCAACTTAGTACATTTATTGATAAAATATGTTGTTTATTTGGTTATGATCAAGAAAGTGAATTATTGAAGTCATCATATTACAACTCTGTAATTGGTATTTTAAGTGTCTTAACTAGTCTTAATCTAATTCCTGAAAAAAGTGAAAATTATCTTTTAAATTTTGAAAGAGTTAATAGAATTTTATTATTAGTTCTTTCTGAAATTAATAATACTCCTTTTGATACAGTTATAAATTTTGCTAATCTTTTAGGAGAAGGAAAAGTACGAGAATTAAGAGATTTAACAAAAACGATGAGTTATTCTTACTTGTTAGCTATTTTAGCTTTAAATCCTAGTCCTGATATTCCTGATTATGAAATGTTTTTAAGTGAAACATCATCAGAAATAGATGGAAAAAAACTATATGAACTAGCTAAAAATAACATTTGTAAAGGTTATAAACCACATCAATTACAAAGAGTTTTCAATCGCCCAAGCTATTTAGGCTGTTACTTAAGTACTCCTAAAGATAAGTAAAGTATGTTATAATATTACTAGGTGAAATATAATGGAAGAAAAGTTTGATATTCTAAACGAACATGGTGAATTTACTGGAGAAATAAAAACTAGAGATGAAGTGCACGAAAAAGGTTTGTGGCATCGAGCTGTTGTTGCATTTTTAATTAGTTCTCAAAATGAGGTGCTTTTGCAAAAAAGAAGCGCTACTAAAAAAATGTGGCCGAATCTTTGGGATATATCTGCAGGAGGTCATGTTTTGACTAACGAATTTGGCTATGATGCTATCATACGTGAAACTAAAGAGGAACTAGGAATCGATATAAAAAGAGAAGATTTAATATTTATTGGTACAACAATATCTAAAAATATAAAAGGAAATACTATTGATAATCATTTTAATGAATTTTATATTGTTAAAAAAGATATTGATATAGATGATATTACGCTAGAAACTGAAGAAGTTTCAGATATTAAATGGGTAGATGCAACTGAACTTGTAAGAAGAATCCATAATAATTATGAAGACTTAACCACTAAATCTGGTTGTTGGGAATATTTAGAGAAATATTTGGAATTAAAAGGTTAATATTGTTTTTATTAACCAATTATTAAACTCAGAATAAAATAAAATAGGTGATATTAAAATGGATATTTTACTAGGTATCTTAATTCCATTTATAGGTACTACTATTGGAGCATCATTTGTATTTTTTATGAAAAAAAACATTAATAAGAAATTTGAACAAATATTAATTGGTTTTGCATCAGGGGTCATGATTGCCGCATCAGTTTGGTCTTTAATAATACCAGCGATAGAAATGGCAGAAGAAAGAGGATCTATTGCTTGGTATCCTCCTGCAATTGGTTTTTGTATAGGTGTTCTTACGCTAATGCTTTTAGATAAGCTTATACATCATTTAGAAAAAAATGGTCAAAAAGTAGAAATTAAAAATAAACTTAAGAAAAATACAATGCTTGTCCTTGCGGTAACCCTTCATAATATTCCAGAAGGTATGGCAGTAGGTGTAGTTTTTGCTGGACTTATAAGTGGAGCATCAGGTATAACTTTAGCTAGTGCTTTTGCTCTTGCAACTGGAATAGCAATCCAAAACTTTCCAGAAGGAGCTATAATTTCAATGCCTCTAAAAAGTGGGGGAATGTCTAAAAAGAAATCATTTAGTTATGGCGTTTTATCTGGAATAGTTGAGCCAATTGGGGCAGGATTAACGATACTTCTTACAAGTCTTGTTGTTCCAATACTTCCTTATATTTTAGCATTTGCTGCTGGAGCTATGATATATGTAGTAGTAGTAGAATTAATTCCAGAATCAAGTCAAAATAAATATGCAGAATTTGCTACAGTCGGAGTAGCGCTAGGTTTTACAATTATGATGATTTTAGATGTTGCGCTAGGTTAAAAGATATGATTTCATATCTTTTTTAACTTTACTAACTCTTTTTTTTGTGTTAATATAACATCAGTTATATAACAATAGATATAAATGGAGTGATGAAATGCCACCAATAAAAAAGTATGATAGGGAACAAATAATTATAACATCCTTTGAAATAACAAAAAAAGAAGGATTTGAAAAACTCAATGCTAGGCGTATAGCAAAAGAATTAAATTCATCGGTTAATCCCATATTTAATAATTTTAAAAATATGGATGAATTAAAACATGAAGTTTATAAGCGAATATATAATTTGTATAAATCATATATGTTAAGTGACATTGATTCTCCAAAAGCTTACAAAAATATGGGCTTAAATTATATTAAATTTGCTAAAGATTATCCTCTGTTTTTCAAAATTATTTTTATGCAAAACACCGAGCTAAATGCTGAAAATTTTATTATGGCTGACGATGCAGGAAGTGAAATAATTAAAAAAGGTCAAATTTTAACTGGTTTAAGTTTTGAAGAACAAAAGAAATTTCATGTTAAAGTTTGGATATTTACACATGGTATAGCTTGTTTAGTAGCCACTAAAACTATCAAGTTTAGTGAGGGTGAAATAAGTATATTACTCGAAAACACAGTAAAAGAAATGTTAATAGGTTATTTAAAGGAAGGAAAAACTAAATGAAAAAAGTAATTGAAATTAAAAATTTAACAAAAGAATATAAAAAATTAAAAGCCATAGATGATTTATCATTTGATGTCTTTGAAGGAGAAATATTGGGTCTTTTAGGTCCTAATGGCTCAGGTAAATCAACCACTATCAACTGTATTTTATCACTTCTAAATTTTAAAAGTGGAAGTATTAATATCTTTGCTAAAAAAATGAGTCCAACTAGCTACGATATAAAAAGAAATATTGGAGTAGTATTCCAAGATGTTGCCTTATTTGATGAATTAAATGTGTATGACAATATTGATTATTTCTGTGGTTTATATATTAAAGATAAAAATATTCGTAAAAAATATATTCTTGATGCTATTAAACTTGTTGGTCTAGAAGATTTTAAAAAGTTTTATCCTAAACAATTATCAGGTGGTTTACTTAGACGTTTAAACATTGCTTGTGGCATTGCTCATAAACCTAAACTAATATTTTTAGATGAACCAACCGTCGCAGTAGACCCTCAAAGTCGTAACAATATTTTAGATGGTATCAAAAAACTGCGAGATATGGGAGCAACTATCGTATATACTACTCATTATATGGAAGAAGTTGAGGTTTTATGTGACCGAGTTATTATTCTTGATAAAGGTAAAATTCTTGCTGAAGGAACTTGTGATGAATTAAAAAGCCTTGCTAAAATTGAAGAAAAAGTAACTGTAGAAATATCAAATCTCACTGAAAAAAATCTTGCAGAAATAAAAGAATTAAAAAATATTCATGAGGTTAGCTACATAAATAATAATTTAATAGTTGTTTACAAAAAAGGTAAAAATAATTTATCAATTTTAATAGAATATTTTAATAATAGAAAAATTAAGTATAATAAAATATTCTCTGAACGTCCAACTCTTAATGATGTTTTCCTAGAATTAACTGGGAAGGAGTTTAGAGACTAATGTTTTTCCATAATTTTAAATATACATTACTAACTCTTTTTAAAAATAAAATGCTTATTTTTTGGACCTTTGCTTTTCCTATCATATTAGGTTTATTCTTTAATATGGCTTTCTCTAACATCGAGAATAGTGAAAAACTAACTGTAATTGATATAGCAATTATTGATACTTCAGAATTTAAAAATAATGAATTGTATCAAGAAACTTTTAAAAGTTTAAGTACTTCTGATACCAAGCTTTTTAATATCGAATATGTAAATCTAGATACTGCCAAAGAGTTACTTGAGAATAAAAAAATCACAGGTTATGTTACTTTTACTGATTCCGCGAATATTGTAGTAAATAGTAGTGGAATTAATGAAACAATCCTAAAAACTGTTGTAGATGAATTATTAGAACAAGAACTAATTATTAAAAATATAATAACCGAAAAGATTGAAACCGGTGTAATGAATAATCCTACAGTACTAAATAATTTTGAAGAGTTTAAAAATAATATATATCAGGAAGTTTTAGGTCTAATAAATGAAGACTTTACTAACATTAATGATATAAGTCCTAATAATTTAAGTTATACAATGATTGAATATTATACACTTATTGCTATGACTTGTCTTTATGGTGGAATACTTGGAATGTGGTCTATTAATCGATGTTTAGCTAATATGGGGAATATTGGTAAAAGAATAAGTGTTGCGCCAACTAAAAAAAGTAATGTCATATTAAGTAGTGCTCTAGCTGGATATATTGCCCAGTTAATTGGTCTTTTAATTTTATTCTTATTTACCATTTTTGTTATCAAAGTTGATTATGGTGATAATCTACTTTTAGTCATATTACTTGCTTTAATTGGATCATTTACAGGCCTATCTCTTGGTATAATGATAGCTAGCATATTAAAAAGTGGAGAAGACTTAAAAATTGGCTTAATGATTTCAATTACAATGCTAGGCTGTTTCTTATCAGGAATGATGGGTATTACCATGAAATATATTGTTGATACTAATGTGCCTATAATAAACAAAATTAATCCTGCAAGTTTAATTACTGATGGCTTTTATTCTTTATATTATTATGATACTCTTAATCGTTTCTTTATTAATATCATAAGCTTAATTATTATAGCTATTATTTTACTTGGTATATCCATAATTAGTTTAAGGAGGACAAGCTATGACAATATTTAAAACATTTTTAAAAGTCTTAAATAAATATAAAGTTACTATCATCATGTATGCTGTAATTTTAATATTTTTTGCTGGATTTAATATGAAAAATAATGATAATAGTATGAGTTTTATAGCTAGTACTCCTGACGTTTTAATTATCAATAATGATGAAGAAAAAGGAATAACAAAATCACTAATTAATTATATTAAAGAAAATAGTAATATAAAAGAAATTAAAAATAGTGAAGAAGCTATTAATGATGCTATATTTTATCGTGATGTAAACTATGTTATTTATATACCTAATAATTTTCGTGAAAACTTTTTAAATAAAAAGAATCCGGAAATAAAAATTAAATCAACAGGGGATTATAATGCTAGTTTAGCCGAAATGATGCTAAAAAAATATATACGAATTGCTAATATTTATAATAATAGTAATCTAAAAGAAGAAGAAATAATTAAAAAAGTTAATGAAACTATAAATACTGAAAGCAAAATTACTCTTACTTCTAAATTAGATACAAGTTCTCTAGCAAGAGTAGGAGCTTATTATAACTTTACTAATTATTGCTTTTTAGCCTCTGCTATATATATTATCTGTTTAATTTTATCTAGTTTTAAGAATGAACTTATAAATAAAAGAACTATAGTTAGCTCTATGAATTATCAAAAATTTAATATAAAATTACTTGGATGTAATATACTATTCGCAACAATATTATGGATATTCTACGTTTTATTAAGTATTATTCTTTTTGGCAAAATTATGTTTACAATTAATGGAACATTATTTATTCTAAATTCGTTTATATTTATGTTATTTACTGTAATTCTTGCTTTTTTACTTGGTAACATTGTAAAAAATAAAGAAGCAATTAATGGCATTGTAAATGTAATTGCTCTTGGTACAAGTTTTCTTTGTGGAGCATTTGTTCCAATGGAATATTTACCAACTAGTGTTTTAAATATTGCTCATATTTTACCATCATATTATTTTATCAAAAATAATGAACTTATTAAAACAATTCAAGAATTTAATTTACTTTCTCTAAAACCCATAATTATAAATATTATCATAATAACTTTATTTAGTATAGCTTTTATTGTTATAAATAATCTTGTTTCTCGTCAAAAACAAAAAATAAGTTAGAAATTATAAGCAACTCAAATAAAAATATTGCTAAAATTTATAAATAGATTTACAATTAAAGAGTATTGAAATGGAGAGATTTAAATGTTAGAAAATAAAGTAGCCATTATAACAGGCGGAACAAGAGGAATTGGTTTTGCAACAGCTAAACTTTTTCTTGAAAATAAAGCTAAAGTAGTAATATTAGGAAGTCACGATGAAAGTGTTAATAAAGCGATAGAAGAGTTAAAAAAAGAAAATCCTAATTATGAGGTTATCGGTTTTGCGCCAACTCTTCATAATCCTGAATCAGTTCGTGAGTGTTTCTCCAAAATAAATAATACCTTTGGTAAAATAGATATATTGATAAATAATGCTGGTATATCTTCATCCACACCCCTTTTAGATTTTAGTGAAGAAGAATATGATAAAATAGCCAATTTAAATATCAAAGCAGTATTTGTTTGTTCAAAAGAAATAGTTCCATATTTGAGTATTACTAAAGGTGTAATTTTAAATACTAGTTCAATGGTAAGTATTTATGGTCAACCAGCCGGAGTTATGTATCCTGCTTCAAAGTTTGCTGTAAATGGAATTACCAAATCATTATCTCGTGAATTAGCTCCCAAAGGTATTCGTGTAAATGCTGTAGCTCCAGGTATTACCGAAACAGATATGGTAAAAAATTTACCTGCTTCTACAATTGAGCCTTTAATAAAAACTATTCCATTAGGTAGAATTGGTACACCACTAGATATTGCAAATGCCTTTTTATTTTTAGCAAGTGATATGGCAAGCTATATTACAGGTAACATCTTAAGCGTTGATGGTGCTGCTCGTTGTTAATTAAAGCCTTCATTTATGTTACTAAATTGTAAGATTTTTTGCATAATAATTATGATATAATTATTATAATGAAAAGAGGTAATAAGATGAGCTATTTATATGCAATCAAAACAGCTATAATTATTTTTCCAATTATAGCTTTTATTTTGTTAATACCATATATTTTATATGAATATCATAAATATGGTTCTATCTATTACTTACGAGCTGGTATTATATATTCTTTTATATTATATTTATTAGTAATATTTTTCCTGGTGATTTTGCCACTTCCAACTTTTGCAGAAGCTTTAAAAATAAAAGGGCCTCATTTTAATTTTATTCCATTTCAATTTATCACTGAATTTATAAATGAAACAAGTTTTGTTATAACAGAACCGAGTACTTATATAAGTGCCTTAACAGAGCCTTGCTTTTATGTTGTTGTATTTAATATTTTAATGACTATTCCTTTTGGTATGTATCTTCGTTATTTCTTTAAATGTAGTTTAAAGAAAACAGTTCTTTATACTTTACTATTAAGTTTGTTTTTTGAATTTACTCAAGGTACAGGTTTATACTTTATCTATCCTAATCCTTATCGTTTTTGTGATATTGATGATTTAATTCAAAATACTACAGGTGGAGCTTTAGGTTATCTTTTAATGGGAACTCTTAAATTCTTACCAACTCGTGATGAAATTGATATTGAAGCCAAAACAAGAGGGCAGGTAGTATCAGGATTTAGACGCCTTACAGTATTCTTTCTAGACTTATTTATCTATTTAATCTTTTTTCTAGTAGTGTCAATTTTTTTAAAAGAATATAATTTTTTAATTTCATTTATAGCATATTATGGATTAATTCCCTTAATGTTTCAAAATTGTACTTTGGGAATGAAATTTTTAAATGTTAAAATGACTTATAAATGGTATGGTTTTATTATAAATATAATACGTACTTTATTTACCTGTTTTTATTATTTTTATTTACCATTCGCAATAATTATTTTAACGCATTTTATCGTAGATTTTTATGGACTAAATCAAATTCGTTTTTTCATCTATTTAGCAGCCTTAATATTTATTATGTTTTTTTATCTTATAAATGTTCTAATTATTTTAATTAAAGGACATATTTATTATGATAAGCTATTTAATTTTAAATTAGAAAGTACTATAAAGCTTTAAAATGCTTTACTTTTTCTAAATTATCCTTTAGAATAAATGCTAACGAAAGAGGTAAAATCATGTCTTATAGCAAAGAAATCAAAAATATAGCCTTGTTTAAATTAGCCAAAAATATCAGTATAACAGAAATATGTACAGAATTAAATATTTCTAAATCTACTATTTATCGTTGGCAAAAAGAAAATAAGACAGAAATAGAAAATATAAGAGCATCTCTTCTAATTAAAAAACTAATAAGAAATAAACACATTATTGAAGCTCTTAATTATTGTGAAGAAGAAAGATTTAAAGACTATTTTCCTATTCAAAAACAGAGAATTACTTGCTTAATAAAGCTAGGAAGACCTGAAGAAGCTTTAGCCTTATGTGAAGAAGAAAGATTTAAAGACTATTTTCCCAT